>JBPPNE010000384.1:0-6435 GCA_051306415.1 Porticoccaceae bacterium | reverse complement strand
ATGCACGGCGCAAAGAGTACCGTCCGCTGGGTACTATGGAAAGCCTTCCGCGGCCTGCTGCGACTTTACATCGCCGCCGAAACCGGCGATGCCAGTAGAGACCACATTTTTTCGCAAAATTTGCTGGCTGTCGCTACCAAATGACCTCATTTTCTGGTTCGATTTGCCTTCGCTTGGATAAGTAGGCTACTGCCGAATGGCTTTCGCTAATGATGTTTATCCCCCGCTCAGCCCCTGTAACAGGTGGCTGTAAAAGATGTTTGGCGTATGCACGTGGTTCTTATGGCTGATACTTTTTCTCGATCTCTTTTTTGGATTCGTCGTTGAACGCTCGTTCTCGGTCACACCCTATATTCGATTGGCGAACCTGACAGTCGCGATCAGTACCTTGAGCATCTGGTGGTGGGTTCGTGTCAAGCATATGAGCCTGCGAGTGCCCGTTACGCGAGGACTAGCAACAATGTTGGCGTTAGCGGGGCTATGGCTGGTGATCGGCTTGGGCTTCAATCCGTTGACGCCCTACATTGCGACGGATTTTTTCTTTTATTCCAGCGGCTTGCTGTTTTTCATGATTGGCAGGGATCTGACCCTTCAGGCCGCCCGCGCGCCTGCAAACGACGGTGACATATCGAAGCTCCCTGTGCGTTTTACCTGGCTTGTTATCCTGTTGGCGTTAACGTTTTTCATTTTACCGTCCATCAGAATTAGTCCGTTTCTGCTGTTGCTTCCGTTGTGTGCTCTGGCCGGTGATTTCTACTTGAAACGCGTTCGCTGGGTTACCGTTGGTGCGATCTATCTGGTGATTGCGCTCTACGCTTGGCAGGGTAATCGCTCATTTCTCGCTGCTGTGGGGGTCGCCACGATCGGGCTCTTTGTACTTGCCGCTGGCCGAACGTCAAGCAGCCGTCTTTTTCGCCTGCTGATTATTCTTGGCGCTATGTTATTCGGCGGGGTTCTGTTATTTGGCCTGATCCCAAACTTGCAGGGCGATTCCGCCCTCCTCGGTAGATTGCGCGAAACTTATACTGCCGCCGATATTCTGCTGGCCGGCGGGGACCTCACCGATGTCCCGATAGCAATCTATCAGCGCATTTATGAAGCCACTCTCATCACGGACAAGATCATCCATCATCCCTCGTCATGGATTACCACCGTGTTCGGCCAAGGCTTTGGTGCGCTATTGGATATGGGCCACAGCGACGATGAGTCCGTAACCGGCAGCGCTGCGCTGGGATCGTCAATGGTGCACAACATCCATTTCTTGCCCTATATGATTCTGTATCGTTTTGGCTTGGTTGGCGTCGCCGTTGCAATGTATTTCTCGTATGTGCTGTTAGGCAAATCGTGGTTCTTCCTTTCGCAAAACCGCAGCCGGGCGGTGCCGCTGGAAGTCAGACGGATCAGCGCGTTTCAGTTGGCGTCATTGATATATGCGTGTGGATGGTTGATGTATTCCACGTTTGCCTCCGCCACGTTGATTGACAGCCCATTTCTTTTTATTTCACTGGGTGTTGTCTCCACCATTGGCCATACTCTTTTCAGATCTGATCAGCAGTGGATCATCGCCACCTCGGTAGCTCAGCAAAGTGTGCTCAGTACAGGTGATCGCAGCCGAGCATGAGAAGCCTGTCAGTCTATGCAAGAGAGTCTGACAGGCTGTTTTTAAGATATGGGGGGATTTGCCCGGTCACTTCGCGCACTCCGTCACTCCAGTGCGAGGACGCCATGAAGCATGATCATTTAGCGAACACCATTTTGATCTTTCGCATCGGTAGCATGGGCGACACGCTGGTGGCACTACCCGCATTCCACCTGGTTCGCGAGCAGTACCCCGACAGCCATATCGTACTGCTCACCAATACGCCCGAGGACGGCGGCGTAAAAGCTCCGCCCAGCCATCAAATCCTGATGGATTCCGGTCTGGTGGATGATTACATCGAGTATCCGCACCGGAAGATGACCGTGTCGACCCTGCTGGAGTTAATACGTTCCCTCCGCAAGTTGCGGCCTGCGGTAGGCATTTATCTGATGCCCCGACGCACGCTCGGCCAGCGCTTGCGCGACGCAATTTTTTTTGCTCTCACCGGTATCTGGCGCGTGCACGGACTTTGGCTGGGCCGGCATTGCAACGTCCCTCTGCCGGTTTCCGGTATGCCAGAGTATCGCGAGGCGGAGGCAAGCCGCCTTTTGCGCACGCTGGGTTACGATCCAGCACTGCTGGAGCAACGGCTGTTTTCGCTCAACCTTCAGCCCACGGAACGCGAAAGCATCCAACCGCTGTTGCAAGAACTGGGAACGGCGCGACCTTTCATTGCTTTCGGCGTGGGCACCAAAGTGCCCGCCAACGACTGGGGACAGGATCGTTGGTTGGAGTTGATCCGACATTTGCGCACGTCGGCGAAAAGTCATGCCCTCGTCTTTCTCGGGTCCGCCGATGAATGGGATCAGTGCCAGCAATTATTGGATTGCTGGCCGCAGGGTGGGCTGAATCTGTGCGGGAAATTGAGCCCTCGCCAGAACGCGGCGGTCTATGAACGCGCGGCGCTGTTCGTCGGGCTCGCCAGCGGTCCAGCGCATCTGGCTAGCAGTGTTGGCATTCCCTGCGTGTCGATCGCCTCGGCGCGTAACAAGCCTGGCATCTGGTTTCCCTTTGGCAACGAGGCCAACGTCTTTTACAACCTGGTGCCCTGCAATGGTTGTCGCCTGAGCGTGTGCATCGAGCGCGAGATGATCTGCATCCGTTCCATCCGGCCCATCGACGTTGCGGAGCGGGTTTTGAGTCTGTTGGATCAGCCCATCCGTGAGATGCGAGATCCGCTACGCCTTGCGGCTGGCGTATGACACTGAAGGCAACAGCAAGCTGTAAGCTAGATGTCGGAAGCGTGTGGTTGGTTTCACAAAACTACTAGCATCGGCGCTCCACCGATTGCCGGTGCCGACTCGCTATTTCGACTTCGAAGACAGCAATTCCATCTGACGCTGCTATGAAACTGCGAAATTTTAGCAATGGCCAACCAGGGTATAGCGCATGATGAATGCTCTTCGACACCAGCTTCGCGTGTTTCGTGCTCGATTTACTTCAAGACGCTACCGTCTCATGAGCCTGCAAGAAATTTTTGAAGACATCTATAACAAAAGAAGCTGGGGGGGTACATCGGGCTCATTTAACTCCGGCTCGGGTAGTGATACTGCGCCCTCCGATCCCTACGTGGAAACAGTCAGAAACTATATTCGGGAAAGCGGTTCCACCAAGGTTGTCGATCTCGGTTGTGGCGACTTTCGGGTTGGAGGGAGGATTGTGCAGGGATTGCCGATGATCTACATCGGAGTGGACATTGCGCGTCCACTCATCGCCCACCTGAACGCTACGGCTGCCGGCCCAGCAGTAACGTTTCAATGTTTGAACATTGTCGATGAGCCGCTACCTCAAGGCGACCTATATCTCGTTCGTCAAGTGTTGCAGCATCTGAGTAATCAGCAGATCACCGCTATTCTTCACAAACTAAAAGGAGCCAGCGTCATCGTTACGGAACACATTCCGACCGGACAACACGTCGAGTGGAACAAGGACAAGGTGGCGGGACCGGATATTCGGCTTTTCCGCCATTCTGGCGTATTTCTGGAACGCCCCCCATATTCCCTGCAACTTGAAACGTTGCTCGAAGTGCCGCAGCCGTTCAATGGCGTCGAAGCGGTTTTGCGCACCAGCCTGATACGCAGCGCCTGACCCGATGAGAGTGCTACTCCTCGGCAACTACGCCCACAACCATCAGCAAAGCATGCTGCGCTTCGCGGAATTGATGCGTGAACTGTTGACGGTGGCTGGGCATGAGGTGCGTTTGCTTCAACCGCCGCCAGTGTTAGGCACTCTTACGTCTAGCGCGGAAGAAGGCTTGGGCAAGTGGCTAGGCTACATCGACCGATTCCTACTGTTCCGGCCTCGGCTGCGACGAGAGGCCGCCTGGGCAGACGTTGTGCATATCTGCGACCACGGCAACGCAATGTATGCCGCGATGCTGGGGGGCAAGCCGCACGTCGTGACCTGCCACGATTTGATGGCAATCGCGAGTGCGCGGGGAGAGATCGCAGAGAATCGTACAGGCTGGAGTGGCCGCGTCTTTCAACGCTGGATCTTAAACGGGCTGCGCCGAGCGCAACACATCGTCTGTGTATCTGATCAAACGAGGGCCGAGTTGCTGCGCGTCGCGGGGCTGGCGCCTGAGCGTACGCGCGTCGTACACAATGCGCTGAACTACCCTTATCGCCCGATGCCGGCGGCGGAAGCCCGCGCACGGTTGCAGGCCCTCGCCGCCGCCGAGCCCTGGCCCTTTCTGCTGCATGTGGGTGGCAATCAATGGTACAAAAACCGAGGCGGTGTGGTGCGTATCTTCGCGCATTTGGCAGCGCTGCCCACCTTCCAGCGGCACCACCTCGTCATGGCCGGCAAGCCTTGTCCGTCCGATCTACGGGAACAGGTGCAGCACAGCGGGTTGGCCGATCGCATCCACGAGTGGATAGATGTCTCCAACGAAGACTTGCGGGCGCTGTACTCCACGGCGGAGGCACTGTTGTTCCCCTCCCTGCAGGAAGGCTTCGGCTGGCCGATCGCCGAGGCGCAAGCCTGCGGTTGCCCAGTGATCACGTCCAGCCGCTCACCGATGACGGAAGTCGGTGGCGATGCTGCAATTTATATCGATCCTGAAGATGAGGCCGGCGCAGCCACTATCGTCGTGGATGCGATGACGCGCCGGACGGCGCTGGTCCAAGCAGGTTTGCAGAACGTCGAACGGTTTTCCGGCGCGCAGATGGTCGAGCGTTATATCGATGCGTATCGCGCCGTTTTGGTTTCCGCAGGCAAACCCCAAGTGGTGACCGAGGACTGCGGTTGATAACGATCTATCGTGGCTCGAAGATCAAGCGAGCAGCTCTGTTGGTGGTTGTGGGGGTCGGCTTGGCTTTCGCCGCTGAGGCAAGCTTGCGTTTCGCGGGCATCATCGATTTTCCCCTCTACGACGCAGATGAACACATTGGCTATATCCCGCGACCGAACCAGGCTGGGAGTTTTCTGAACCAGTACCGCTGGCAGGTCAACGAAAAGTCACAGGGCTCGGAGACATGGCAACCCGATCAAAAGCCCGATGTGCTGCTCATCGGGGATTCGATTGTCTGGGGTGGCAATCCTTACGATCAGCCGGACAAATTGGGACCCACGCTGGCGCGCCACTTGCCCGGCATGGCAGTCTGGTCCGCTGCCGCCGGTAGCTGGAACGTACCCAACGAGGTGGAGTACATGGATCGTTTTCCGGAGGTGGTCTCGGCCTGCGAATACGTCGTCTGGGTGCTGAACAGCGCAGACCTGGGCACGCGCAGCCAGTGGGCGTCAGAACTGACGCATCCGCGACAACGGCCAATCAGCGCCTTGTGGTATGTGTTCGAGAAGTACGCCTTGAGCGGGCTACAGGCGAAGTTATCGATACTGGGATCGACGGAGATTCCCGGACATACCGAACAGAGCCCCGTTTTTCTGCCAGAAACCGAGGCGTTATTGCGCGACCGCCTGCGCAGCCTTTCTGAACATGCACGGGTGCTTGTCGTTCTCTGGCCTGATCGGGCGACGGTAGCGGGGGACGAGACAGCGCTGGCGGGCTACAGGGAATTCGCGAGCCGCGTGCACCGGCTCGCTTTGGAGCCGGTCGACGTACTGAACCTGCTCGACGCCCCGGGGCTTACCCCCGACCTCTACCGCGACGAAATTCACCCGACGCCCAATCTCACGCCGTCCGGAAACGCATATCTGGCGACGCAGATCGCCGAGAAACTCAATTCGGCCGCACGCTGACATTGGTGTCAAATCACCCACGGGACATCGGAATGCCTGAACCGCTTCGCATCTTGCATATCATCAGCAGCCTGAATCCAGCAGGTGGTGGGCCGTCGGAGGGGCTGCGCCAGCTCACAGCCTGTTATCAATCGCTGGGCGCGATACCTTCTGTTGCCACACTGGACGCGCCGGAAGCACCTTGGCTGAATGTACCAGACATCCAAACCGTGGGCCTGGGGCCAACGTTGGGTGGCACCTTCTCTTATGCGCCCCGACTCATCCCCTGGCTGCGTGAGCACGCAGACGAATTCCACGCGGCCGTCGTCCATGGACTCTGGCAGTTTCACGGTCCGGCGACACGCCTCGGCCTGCGTGCGGCCGGCGTACCGTACTTTGTGTTTCCTCACGGCATGCTCGATCCCTGGTTCAAGCGCGAATACCCGCTCAAGCACGCCAAGAAATGCTTGTACTGGTGGCTGATGCAGCATGCGGTGCTGCGCGACGCGGCGGCGGTGCTGTTTACCTGCGAGGAAGAGCGCCAGCTTGCGCGCGAGTCCTTTCTGCCTTACAAGGTTCGCGAAGCCGTCGTCAATTACGGTACATCGCTGCCCGCC
>JBPPNE010000383.1:0-3300 GCA_051306415.1 Porticoccaceae bacterium | reverse complement strand
TACGGCGCGGCATTGGGAAAAATAAATACCAGATCGCTGCACAGCGTGTCCGGTTGCATAAAACCGATGGGGATGAAGGTGCGGCGCTCGGATGACACCTTCGGAATCACCAGATAGGGCGCATCCGGAATATTTTCCACATGAAAGCGTGTCGGCCGCTCAGCGAGCTTGCGGGTGGGCGCGCTCTTGCTGGCGAGCCGGACGCGGCGCACCGCATCGACCCGCGCCAGGGCGTGGGGCATCGCGCGCAGTTCGTGGGGCGGGCAGTCGCCGAGCCAGAGGCACCAGCGCTCCCAGCCGTTGATGAATTCGTCCGAACCAAGCCAGCGGCGAAACCATTTGGCTGCCGCGGGTTCGAGCGCGATGAACGCATCGCGTTCTGCTGTCGTGAACAGGTAGTGGCCGCCGTCGATAGGCTTGTTGCCGATGCCGATCGCCGGTACCGGACAAATGGGCGTCGAGCGGTTGGCGACCACCAGGTCCGGCGCATCCACCAGATAGGGATTGATATTGCGCGCCGGAATCGCATGCGGCTCGCCCTTGATGTCGTCGTAGTCGTAGATCACTTTGCCGGCCCGGTCTTCCGGCCCAAACCCGACGATGACGCAATGCACCGCCGCAACGCCGCGCGCGTCGTTACTCCAGGAAAACGTGCGGTGGGCGAAGTGAATGCGGATACCCCGGGCCAGCAGCCAGCCCCAGAGCGCACCCACCTGTTCGCCCTGGCAGATGGAGTTGGTGGAGACGAAGGCACACTGCACCTGTCCTTCGACTGGCTCAGGACGAACGAAATCGGAAAGTGCTGCGGCCGCCGTTTGTGCCAAGCCCGCCTCCGTTCGTCCTGAGCCTGTCGAAGGATGAACGGAGGCGGAAATAAACCTGGCCGCTTTCACATACCAGGCAGCGACAAAATCCAGCAACCCGCCGCTGGGGATATCCGCAAACACGGCCTGCGCATCGGCGCGCTGGACATCGTCCATGAACTTGGCGCCCACGAACGGCGGATTGCCCAGGATGTAACTCAACCGCTCACGCGGCACCAGGGTTTCCCAATCCAGCCGCAGCGCGTTGCCGTGCACGATATGCGGGCTGGTGGTGAGTGGAATACGGACGAAGTACATCCCGAATTCTTCGCTGACCTTCAGATTCATCTGGTGGTCCATCAACCAGAGCGCGACCTGGGCGATCTGCGCGGGAAATTCCTCGATCTCGATGCCGTTAAACTGATCGACGCCCACGGAAAGAAAACCGTGCAGGTCCAGCCCGAGGCTGCCGCTACGTGCGTCGCCGGTGCTGGCGCGCAACACATCCAGTTCCAGCAGCCGCAGCTCGCGGTAGGCCACCACCAGAAAATTGCCGCAGCCGCAGGCGGGATCGAGAAAGATCAGTCCGCGCAATTTTTTGTGGAATTCGAACAGCCGGTTGCGGTTGTTTTTGACCTTGTCGAACTCGGCGCGCAGTTCGTCCAGAAACAGCGGGCCGATCAGCTTGAGGATGTTCTTTTCGCTGGTGTAGTGGGCGCCCAGGTTGCGGCGCGCCCTGTCGTCCATGATCGACTGGAACAGCGCGCCGAAAATCGCCGGGCTGATCTGGCTCCAGTCGAGCGCGCAGGCATCGAGCAGGGCTTCGCGCATGGCGCGGTCGAAATCGGCGACCGGCAGGATTTCCTCGAACAGTTTGCCGTTGACATAGGGAAAGGCCGCGAGCTGTTCATCCAGGGCCTTGCTGCGCTTTTCGGTGGCGGTGTTGAGCACCTGGAAAAACTGCGCGAGCAGCGCGCCGAGATTGCTGCCGTCTTCGGTGGTACGGTTTTCGACCCAGTCCTGAAACGCCTTGCGGGGCTGGAAGATGCCGGTGTCTTCGGCAAACAGGCAGAACAGCAGGCGCACCAGCAGCAGTTCGAGCGGATGACCTGTGTAGCCGCTGGCCTTGAGACGGTCGTGCAGGCGGCCCATGCGTTCAGCGGCCTTGCGATTGACCGGGTCTTCGGGCGCGAGCGTCTGGGTGGCGTAACCGGCGATGAAGGCGAACAGGCCGACGCGCTTGTGGAGTTCCGCCAGCGCGAATTCCTGCGCGGTGCCGGTTTCGAGATCGTGCAGGCGCAGGCGCGCGAAGTCCGACACCAGCACATAGCGCGGCAACTCGCGCTCGATGATGCCGGGGAAATAGTCCAGCGCCTGCTGGTAGGCGCGGTCGAGGCTCTTGCCCCGCGACTTGTGTTCGGCGATCAGCATGCCCTTCCAGAACAGGTCGATCTCGCCGCGCCGGTTGCCGAGTTTTTTGGCCGGCTCTTCAAAGCTGGCGACGCGCCGCCGCGAGATGCCGAAGATGTCGAAGAACTGGTTCCAGAACGTCTGCGCCTCGGCGGTTTCGCGCGACTCGTCCGCCCATTCGCGCGAGAACGCCAGCGCCCGATCCTTGATTTCGTTCCAGCTCAACGGCATGCAAGACTCCCTTCAGACGGCGCCATGAACGACATGGCGACCCTTTTTATAAGCATGGCGAATGGGTTGGCTAATCCCGGAAGCCCGCTTTTGACATCAACTAACCCTCAGCCAACGAGATGCGATTTCACAATTGCCGCGGCAACATCCAACGCAACGGACTTGACCAGATCAAAGGTCATGCTGATACCACTGCTGACAAATGAGTTCTTTGTCCTCTGCCACACGGTATCGCTGCGAATGGCATCCAGAAATTCGTGGCCGTCCCATGTGAGACGCGACACGCTGAAAGAAGGCGGACCTGCCAAGGGCTTGAACATGTTTGCGCTGATCAGGCCCGCGTCGAGCAAAAGTTCGATGTGGTGCGAAATTTCCCAAATCCTTTCAGCGGGGAAATCGCTGGTCTGGAGGCTACGGCCATGGCCACAGGACTCTTCGACTAGCGTCAGGAGTTCCCTAATCGTGTCCCAGTTTCGCTCCATACGGGCTTCCTTATGAGCAATAAGCTAGAGCTTTAGCGCAATGAGCATTAGCTATCTTTGTTCGATCTTTCATCACGCCAAGATCAGCCTGAGCCGAGAACGGGCGGAATCAACCCGTTCAACGCTTTCCTGGTCGGCTCCCAGGCATAGTAGGGGCGTGCCGGTGCTCATGATTAAGGGCTCAAAAAACCTGCTGCGCAATTCGATTGCGCTGTTGGGCGGCGCTCGCTGCCGCGCTTATCGGCTTAGAACTTATCCGTAAATAATGTTTATCTTGAAACGCACCTTTCGGAACGCGATTATCCCAGCCGCAAGATGGTTGAGCGCGAGGAAGCTGCGCTCAAGTTTCTCATAGCGCACCAGCAGCTTGCGAA
>JBPPNE010000382.1:0-2150 GCA_051306415.1 Porticoccaceae bacterium | reverse complement strand
CTGTTTCCCGTCTTCGGGAACGCTAAAATTTACCCTAGGCATGGCGTCCTCCGGCGTTGTTGAACATTTCGCTGAAGCCGCCGTAGTTGTCGTACTGAAAGAAGTTTGAGCGCAAGCTCTAGCCGTTTTTCGTGCGCTGATTGGAGCGAAACTAACCGGAACAACTCTGACCGGAGCGAAAAAAGGCCCGCCTGTATAGGCGGGCCTTTTTGCTGGGTCGCGGATTGCGAACTACTTGTTGGAGGCGACGTAGCCGCCGTACATTTTGCGCAGCTCGGTTTTGAGGATTTTGCCAGCGCCCGATTTCGGTAGCTCCGGCACAAAATACGCGGTTTTCGGCACTTTGAAACGGGCCAGGCACTGGTTGCAGTGCTCGATAAGATCGTTCTCGGTCATGCTCGCGCCGGGCCTCAGCACGATAATGGCGACGGGCACCTCCTGCCATTTGTCGTGGGGAATGCCAATCACCGCAACTTCCGCCACCGCCGCGTGACGGTAGATCGCTTGCTCCAGCTCTGCCGGGTAGACATTCTCGCCGCCGCTGATAATCATGTCTTTCTTGCGGTCTACGATATAGAGGAAACCCTCTTCATCCAGATAGCCGAGGTCGCCGGAGTGATACCAGCCGCCCCGTAATGCTTCGGCGGTGGCTTCGGGCTTGTTCCAGTAGCCTTTCAGCATGTTGGGTCCGCGACAGAGCACCTCGCCCACCGTGCGCGCCGGTACATTCCGACCTTCGTCATCGATGATGCGCACATCGACAAAAAACGCCGGATAGCCAACGGATCCGTTTTTGCGCTCACAATCCCATTTGTCAAGGATGGCTACCAGTGGCGCCAGCTCCGTCATGCCGAAGCCTTCGTAGATGGCGAGGCCGCGTTCCTGGAAGAACTTCAGGATCTTCAACGGCGTCGGTGCGGCACCGGTCATGAGGAACTCGACGGAGCTGAGATCGTAATCTTTGTTACCCATCTCCTCGACGATCATCTGCCACATGGAAGGCACGCAAAACAGTCCGGTGAGGCGTTCACGCTCGGTGACTTCAAGCACCGCGCGGGCATCGAAGGCGGGCAGGGTGACGACAGTGCCGCCTTGGAACAAGGTGGGGAGCACAGTCACGCTGGTGCCACCGATGTGGAACATGGGCGCCACGCCGAGGGCGACGGTGCCGGCGTGAATCGGTAGCCGCTGAGTAGTGTGGATGACGTTCCAAGTGTGATTGGCATGCGTCAGCATTGCACCCTTGGGTCGTCCGGTGGTGCCGGAGGTGTACATCAGCAGGGCAACGTCGTCGGGGTGCACGGAGGCGTTGATTTCTTCGTCCGACGCTCCGGCGAGGAAGGCTTCGTATTCGTCCTCGTCGTCGCAGCTATTGCTGCGCCCACAGTAGACGATTTTGTCGAAGTGGACGCCGTGTTGCAGGCCCTCCGCCAGGTGGCGAAATTCGTTGTGGTAGAAGAAAGTGCGTGCGCCGGAATCCTGCACGATGTATTCGATTTCCGGCACCGTCAGCCGAAAGTTGATGGGCAGAAAGATGGCGCCCATTTTCGCTACGGCAAAAATCAATTCCAGTTGCGTGTGGCCGTTCTGTAACAGCGAGCAAACCCGATCACCGGGGCGCACACCGCTGTCGCGAAGCGCATTGGCAAGGCGATTGCAGCGCCGGTTAAATTCTTTATAGGTAAATCTCAGGTGGCGGTCGACGATGGCCAGCCGGTTGCCGGAGATCATTTCTCGTTTTGTGAGCCAATAACCCAAACCCTGATCCATTATGGCCTCTCTAATAATTTATCTGGTTACGATTTTGCTGTTTCTGACGGCGATATGGGCCGATCTCGCAGCGTAAATTGCTCGCCCGGCAACTCAGCGGCGGGGCGGGGCGGCAAGAATAACAATTTTGTGTCAGAGCGGCAACGACAGCCACGACCGCCAATGGTGAGCACAGGCTTCTGTAAACTAGCCCAATCGCCGATACTAGCGGCCCTGTTGTTGAATCCTTGCGCGGAGACTCGATAAATGGTGATCGGTCGAAGTTTGCCCGGCCCGGGGTGGTCGCGCGCCTTGCTTGCAGCTGCGTTGGCGTCGGCCACCTGGGTTTCGCTGATACCAATGCCCGGCCCGCAGTTGTTCGAGACGCAGGACAAGGTGCT
>JBPPNE010000381.1:0-2401 GCA_051306415.1 Porticoccaceae bacterium | reverse complement strand
GATGCGGCGCGGCGCTGGCTCGCCGATTACGGCAATCCCTACACCGCCAATATCGTCGATGCGGATGGCACCTTCGGACTTGATCTCGGCGTGTTCGGCGCGCCGGAAACCTACGTCATCGACAAAGATGGCGTGATTCGTTTCAAGCATGTGGGTGTAGTTGACGAGCGAGTCTGGGAGCAGGAGCTGGCACCGATCTACCAGCGCCTGCAGTGAATGCGGTTCCGAGAGTGCGTGGCGGACTATTGGTGCAGAGGGATAACATGAGCCGGAAGCAGCGAATCGTCATCCCGTTGTTAGCCGCTCTGCTCGCCACCTTGAGTGCCACGGCCTGGGCCGTTGTCGATGTCGAACAACCCACTGCGGCGCAGCAGCGCGAGCGCTATCACCACCTGATCGATGAAATGCGCTGTCCGAAATGTCAGAACCAGAACCTCGCCGATTCCGATGCCCCGATTGCAGCGGATTTGCGCCGGGAAATTCGTCGTCTCCTCGACGCCGGCAATAGCGACCAGCAAATTATCGATCACATGGTGGTGCGTTACGGTGAATTCATTCTCTATCGGCCGCGCTGGCAACCGGCCACCTGGTTGCTTTGGCTCGCGCCCAGTATTTTGCTCGGGCTCGGCGTGCTGATCGCCGTTTGGGTGATCGCGCGGCAGCGGCGGCAGACATCGCCGGGCACGGAGTTGACGGCGAGTGAAGCCGTGGCGCTGCGCGAGATGCTCGACGAGTTCAGTGCGGAGGCCAATAAATCCGCCCCGCCGGAGCGGCGTTCGTGACGTTCTGGTTGATCGCTGGAGCCCTCCTGCTGCTCGGTCTCGGGTTTGTTGGCTACAGCGCGATCTTCGCGGCGCGAGCTGATCGCGCCGGCGATGCCACCACCACTGACACCACGATTGATGCCGACACCGCAGTCAATATCCGCGTGCATGCCGAGCATCAGGCCGAGCTCGATCGCCAGTTGGAGGCGGGAGAAATCGCCAGCGAGCAATACCGCGAGTTGCTCGCTGAGACGCGGCGCAAACTGCTGGCGGAGCGGGTTGCGGCGACCGCTACCGGTGATCAGAGCGGCAACTGGTTAATCCTGCTGTTCGCCGCGCTGCTACCGGTACTCGCTGGCGCCCTCTACTGGCAGCTGGGTGCGGCGCCCGATCTGGTGATCGCGGACCAACTGACGGCCCCGGACGCCGTCGCAGCGAGGATCAAGCCGCGCATCCAGGCCCGATTGCGCTCCCGCCCGGACAATCCCTACTACTGGCTGGTGCTCGCCCGCATGGAGCAGAGTGAGCGCAATTTTACCGCTGCCATCGACGCCTACGCCAAGGCGGTGGCGCTGCTGCCGGAGGATGGCGCCGTGCGCGCGCGCTACGCCCAGGCGCTGTTTCTCGCCGCCGACAATCGGGTTACCCCGGCGGTTGACAGCCAGATCGCCCACGCGCTGACGCTGGCGCCGGACGATGGCATTGCGCTTGAACTGGAGGGAATTGCCGCCTTTTCGAAGGGTGATTTCCGCACTGCACTGGCGGCCTGGCAGCGCGCGCTGCAACAGACGCCCGCCGATTCGGAGGAGGCGCGCGCGCTGCGTGCCGGCATTGCGAAGGCGCGGGAAAGTCTGGGTGAGCCGCCCACGGGCCGTTCCATCACCATTAGAGTGGCGCTCGCCGATACCCTCCATCCCGATCCGAGCGCCACCGTCTTTGTGTTGGTGCGGGAGTGGCAGGGGCGGCCGATGCCGGTGATGGCGCGCCGACTCCGCGTCGCCGACCTGCCGGTTGAAATCACCTTCAGCGACGACATGGCGCTGACGCCGGGGCGCGACCTGTCATCGGTTGCGGCGATCGAGCTGGTCGCCCGGGTCTCCGTCGGTGGTACCCCGGAACCCGCACCCGGCGATCTGGAGGGCCGGCTCGGACCGTTGACGCCGGACGCCGGTGGCAAGGCCCTTGACCTGCGCATCGATCACAGCTTGCCGGTGCCCAGCCGATAAGCCGCCTGAAAGCGTAAAACCGTCTGGATTTGCTGTTGGTTCGCGATCGCGGAAACCGGATCCGGCGAACGCCGGTGCAGTGGGCCTGCCGATGCTGCGTGCGGGCTGACTTCGCCCATCAAGGCTGCTACCCTTGGCCCCAACACTTCCGAAGTCTTAGGGAACCTCTGATCAAGTCCTTCGACTGGCTCAGGACGAACGGTAACTCACTGATTCCGTTCGTGGTGAGCCAGTCGAACCATGGACGGAATCAGGTTATTCAGAGGTTCCTCAGCTCAAACCTTCCAATAAGGAGAAACCCCGGTGAAATTTGGCATCTCGTTTGCGACCGCTGGTCCCTTCGCGAATCCCGATCTGTTTGAAACCCTGGTGCTGACCGCCGAGGCGGTGGGTATCGAATCCATCTGGGCG
>JBPPNE010000380.1:0-7735 GCA_051306415.1 Porticoccaceae bacterium | reverse complement strand
CTCAGGCACGCGGCAACGTCACCCCTTTCTGGCCCTGGTATTTGCCGCCGCGATCCTTGTAGGACACTTCGCACACTTCATCCGCCTCAAAAAATAGCATCTGGGCGACGCCCTCGTGGGCGTAGATCTTCGCGGGCAAGCTGGTGGTGTTGGAGAATTCCAGCGTCACATGACCCTCCCACTCCGGCTCCAGCGGCGTCACATTGACGATGATGCCGCAGCGGGCATAGGTGGATTTACCGAGGCAAATGGTCAGCACATTGCGCGGAATGCGGAAGTATTCCACGGTTCGCGCCAGCACGAAGGAGTTGGGTGGAATGATGCAACTGTCGCCGCGCACATCGACAAAACTGCGCGAGTCGAAGTGTTTGGGATCGACCGTCGCCGAATGTACATTGGTAAAAATTTTGAATTCGTCAGAGCAACGCACATCGTAGCCGTAGCTCGACACGCCGTAGGAGATCACCTTGCCGCCATTGGGATCCGGCTGGCGCACCTGCCGACCCTCGAAGGGTTCGATCATGCCGTGCTCGGCCGCCATGCGAATAATCCACCGGTCTGCTTTGATGCTCAACGAATTGCCCCCTCCAGTTGATGGAATATCGCGCCCGATTTTCTACCGCGAGTTCGCCCTGCGCTCAATCTTCGACCGTTATCTCCGGCCCCGCCTGCTCGGTCGCCGCCAACGCGGCCATCAAGCCGCGGGCGATTTTGCGATAGCTGTCGGCAATATTGCCAGTGGCGCTGGCAACCATGATCGGTGTGCCGCGATCGCCATCTTCACGAATACGCCGGTCGAGCGGTAGCGAACCCAGCAGCTCGGTGCCGTATTCGACAGCGACTCGTTCGCCGCCGCCCTCACCGAAAATGGGCTCGGCGTGGTTGCACTGGGAGCAGATGTGCAGGGCCATGTTCTCGACGATACCCAATACGGGAATCTGCACCTTGCGGAACATCTCGATCCCCTTGCGCGCATCCAGCAGCGCGATGTCCTGCGGCGTGGTGACGATGACCGCACCGGCGACCCGCGCCTTTTGTGCGAGCGTCAACTGGATATCGCCGGTGCCCGGCGGCATGTCGACGATCAGCACATCCAGCTCGCCCCACAGCGTCTGCGTCAGCAATTGCTCCAGCGCGCCGCCCGCCATCGGGCCGCGCCAGACCATCGGCGTCTTGTCGGTGGTCAGGTAACCGATCGACATCGACTTCAGACCGTGGGCCTCGACCGGCACAAAGGTATTGCCATTGACCACTTTAGGCTGCACCGAATCGGCGATACCGAGCATCATCGGCTGGCTGGGGCCGTAGATGTCCGCATCCAGTATCGCCGCCTTGAAACCCTCGGCGACAAGCGCGAGCGCGATGTTGACCGCCGTGGTGGACTTGCCGACGCCGCCCTTGCCGGAAGCCACGGCGACGATGTACTTCACCTGACTCAGATTAGTGTTTACTGCTGGTCCCGCCATCTGTCCGCTCCGCTTCTGCTGTTAGCTACCGCCAGTCGATGTAATGAAAAGCCCTGCCGAAAACGCTATAGTTGCCGCCCTTCGATGTATCCGGATTCTGTCGAGACATGTCGCCATCGCAACCTGCGGAGTCCGCGCCAACAGCCACTGGGAGACCTGTGGAAACCGCTGGCGGAACCCAAGTCACACGGCGCAAAATCCTGGTGACCAGCGCGCTTCCCTATGCCAATGGCGCCATCCACTTGGGCCATCTGGTGGAATATATCCAGACCGATATCTGGGTTCGCTTCCTGAAAGCGCGGGGGCACGAATGTTACTACGTCTGCGCCGACGATGCTCACGGAACCGCGATCATGCTGAAGGCGGAAGAGCTCGGGCTCACGCCGGAGACATTGATTGCCCAGGTCAAGGCCGATCACGAGCGGGATTTCGGCGATTTCCTGATCCGCTTCGACAACTACCACTCGACCCACGCCGATGAAAACCGCGTGCTGTCCGAGCTGATCTACCAGCGCCTGCACGCCAACGGCCACATCGCCCGCCGCGACATCACCCAAGCCTACGATCCCGAAAAAAATCTGTTTCTGGCCGACCGCTACATCAAGGGCACCTGCCCCAAGTGCGCGACGCCCGATCAGTACGGCGACAACTGCGAGGCCTGTGGCGCCACCTACAGCCCGACGGACCTGATCAATCCGAGGTCCGCCATCTCCGGCGCCACGCCCATCGAGAAAGCCTCGACCCACTACTTCTTTACTCTGCCCGCGTTCACCGATTTTCTCCGGCAGTGGACCCGCGCCGGCCGTGTGTCCACCGAGATCGCCAACAAGCTCGGCGAATGGCTGGATACCGGCCTGCAGGAGTGGGACATCAGCCGCGATGCGCCCTACTTCGGCTTTGAAATCCCCGATGCTCCCGGCAAGTACTTCTACGTCTGGCTCGACGCCCCCATCGGCTACATGGCGAGTTTCAAGAACCTCTGCGACCGCGCCAACATCGATTTCGACACCTTCTGGCGAAAGGATTCCGACGCCGAGCTGTACCACTTCATCGGCAAGGATATCGTCAACTTCCACGCGTTGTTCTGGCCCGCGATGCTCGAAAGCGCGGGTTTTCGCACGCCGACGCGCGTCTGTGTGCACGGTTTTCTGACCGTCAACGGCAAGAAAATGTCAAAATCGCGCGGCACATTCATCAACGCGCGGAGCTATCTCGACCACCTGAATCCGGAGTACCTGCGCTATTACTTCGCCGCCAAGCTGTCGTCGGGAGTCGAAGACCTCGACCTCAATCTCGACGACTTCAGCCAGCGGGTCAACAGCGATCTGGTCGGCAAGGTAGTCAATATCGCGAGCCGCTGCGCCCGCTTTGTGACCGCGGCCGGGGGCTTGCTGGCAACCGACATCGCGGACGAAGCCCTCTGGCGACAGGCCGTGGCGGCCGGCGACAGCATCGCCGCGCACTACGAGGCGCGCGAATTCAGCAAGGCGATTCGCGAGATCATGGGGATCGCCGATGCCGCCAACGAATACATCGCCGCCAAGGCACCCTGGCAACTCGGCAAAGAGCCGGGCCGCGAGGCCGAGGTTTTGGCGGTGTGCTCACTTGGCATCAATTTGTTTCGCGCCCTGATGATCTACCTGAAGCCAGTGCTGCCGGCGACGGCGGAACAGGCGAGCGCATTCCTCAACGATCCGCTGGACTGGCACGGCGCGATCGAGCCGCTGCTCGGTCACCCTATCAACGCCTTCAAGCCGCTGCTGCAGCGCGTCGAAAAAGCCAAGGTGGATGCACTGATGGAAGCCAGCAAAGACACTCAGCCCGCGGTGACAACGGCCGCCGACACGACCACGGCACCCGCGGCGCTGGAACCGATCGCCGCGGAAATCGATATCGACACCTTCGCCAAGGTCGATCTCCGTGTCGCCCGCATTGTCAGCGCCAGCGCGGTCGAGGGCGCCGGCAAGTTGCTCAAGCTGACGCTCGACATCGGCGGCGAAACCCGCACGGTGTTTTCGGGGATAAAATCGGCCTACCAGCCGGAAGCACTCGAAGGCCGACTCACCGTCATGGTCGCCAACCTCAAGCCGCGCAAGATGCGCTTCGGCGTGTCCGAGGGCATGGTGCTCGCGGCCGGTGACGACAGCGGCATCTATCTACTGAGCCCCGACAGTGGCGCCAAGCCCGGCCAGCGCGTGACCTGAGCAGGCTCTCGCGAGCACACCATCGGCTGCAGTCAGCACGCTGCAGTCAGCACATAATGGCGGCATCTGCAAAGGTCACCGGCTCTTTCAAAGGTCACCGACTATGCGGGAATTCGTCCTCATTCTGATCAGCGCCAGCCTGGTCAACAATCTCGTTCTCACCCAGATGCTCGGCGTGTCGCCGCTGCTGGCGGTCGCCCATCGCCTCGATACCACAATAATGCGCCTGGCTCTGGGTACCGCCGGCGCACTGGTGGCCGCCACCTTCTGCAACTGGCTCATCGATCGCTGGCTACTGGCGCCGCTCGGGCTCGACTACCTAGGCACCCTTGTCTTCGTGCTGGTCGCTGCAATAATCGGCCAGCTTGGCCTGCCGCTCATCGACCCCAACCACCAATTGCTGTCGCGACCCGATGCCATGGCAACCCTCCTCGTCACCAATACGGCGATCCTCGGAGTCGCCCTGCAGAACGCTCACAGCGGCCACGGCTTCATCGCGACTATGCTCTACGGGCTGGGCGGTGGCACCGGTTTTGCCCTCGCGCTGATACTGTTCGCCGGACTCCGCGAGCGCCTCGACGGCGCCGATGTGCCCTCACCTTTTCGCGGTGCCGCCATCGGCATGATCACCGCCGGGCTGATGTCCCTCGCGTTCATGGGTTTTGCGGGGCTGGGTTGATGATGGATCAGCTGTTCGCGGTCACCACCGGCACCGCCGCCCTCGCGGCGCTGGCGCTGCTCGCCGGTGCAGTATTCCACCGCCGTTCGGCACAGCAGGCGGCGGCGACGGAGCTCGCGGCCGCGCGCATCGATGCCCTGTTGCCACAAACCCAGTGTGGGCAATGCGGCTACCCCGGCTGCCGTCCCTACGCCGAGGCCATCGCCGCCGGGGATGTCATCAACAAATGCCCACCCGGCGGCCAGCCGACGATCACCGTGCTCGCCCAGTTGCTCGGGCTGCCGTCCGCCACGCTCGACGCCAGCCATGGTATCGAGGCCGAGTTCCGCGCCGTCGCCATCATCCGCGAGGCCGAGTGCATCGGCTGCACCAAATGCATCCTCGCCTGCCCGGTGGATGCCATTGTCGGTGCCAGCGGATACATGCACACGGTGATTGCCAGCGAGTGCACCGGCTGCGATCTCTGCGTGCAGCCCTGCCCGGTCGATTGCATCGACATGATTCCGGCCCGCTCCGTCAACGCATTCGTGTTCACCGCAACCACCGATTCCACCGTCGATCAGACTTCGGGGGCCAGCCGGTGAAAACCGTGGGGCGGATGCCCGGTGGCGTGCAGCCGCCCGAACATAAGCGCGAATCCCTGAGCGCGCCCATTGCCGCCGTCACGCTGCCGTCTCATTTGCTGATTCCGCTCGACCAGTACGGTGGCGAGACCGCCCGCCCGCTGGTCAGCGCGGGTGCGATGGTCGCCAAGGGCCAACCCATTGCCGCCGCCACCGGCCACCTCGGCAGTGCGGTACACGCGCCAACCTCGGGCACGGTGACCGCCGTCACGCCAGATTGCATCACCCTGCTACCCGACGGCCAGGATGCCTGGTGCGAGCACGCTGGCATTGCCGACTACCGGCAGCAAGCGCCGGAAGCCCTGCTCGACAGCATCCGCGATGCCGGCATCGTCGGCCTCGGTGGCGCTGGCTTTCCCACCGCCGCCAAGCTGCGCGCCGCTCAATCAACCGCGCAGCCCATCGCCACGCTGATCATCAATGCCGTCGAGTGCGAACCCTACATCACCGCCGACACCGCATTGATCCGCGAACGCGCCGCCGAAATTTTCCTTGGCATCGATATCCTCGCCCATATCCTCGGCGACCCGCCGACCGTCGCCATCGGCATCGAGGACAACAACGTCGAAGCACGCCACGCCCTCGCTGCTGTCGGTACAAGCCATGCCATCGCGGTGATCGAGTTACCCGCCCGCTATCCATCGGGGGGCGAGCGCCAGTTGATCCAGCTGGTCACCGGGCGCGAAATCCCGCGCGGCGCACTGCCCGCCGATGTCGGCGTTCTCTGCATCAATGTGGTGACCGCCCACGCGGTGTATCGCGCGGTCTGCCGGGGTGAACCGCTGATCGCGCGGATTGTCACCGTTACCGGTGAAGCCTGCGCCAAACCGGGCAACTACGAGGTGCTGATCGGCACCCCGATCGATCACCTGCTGGCACTGAGCGGCTTTGATCCATCGCGCTGCCGGCAGCCGCTGCTCGGCGGCGCCATGATGGGTATCGCCATCGCCGATACCGCGGCGCCCATCGCCAAGACCAGCAACTGTATTCTGGCGCCCACGCCGGCGGAGATGCCACCGCCGGCGCCGCCGCAGGCGTGCATTCGCTGCGGCTATTGCGCCGATGTCTGTCCGGCCAAGCTGCTGCCACAGCAACTCTACTGGTATGCGCGCAGCCAGGATCACCAACAGCTCAGCGCCCACAATCTGTTCGATTGCATCGAGTGCGGCGCCTGCACCTACGTCTGTCCGAGCGCCATCCCGCTGGTGCCGATCTATCGCGCCGCCAAGGCCGCCATGGCAGCCCGGCGCGAGCAGGAACCAGCGGCCAACCAGGCGCGGCAGCGGTTCCTCCATCGCCAGCAACGCATCGCCGCTATCCAGGATAAAAAAGCCACCCAACGCGCCGCGCGCCGCGGCACCCTCGCTGAAGCACAAATCCGCGTCGCCGAAGTGGTGACCGCCGTGCCCATCGCCGCCGCGGCGCTGGCCGTCGATACCGCTGCCGACACCCTGATTCAGACTGCGATGGCGCAGGCAGCGGCCAGGCCGCAACCGGCGCAACAGCGCGCCAGGCTCGAGCGCGCGTTCCTCGCCGCGACGGATCGCCTCGACCACGCCGAGCGCGCACTCGCCGGCAGCGACCACAGCAGCCCTCTCGGTGCCAGCCAGCGCGAGCAACTCGAAGCCAGGGTGGCTGCCGCACGCCTGCACCTGGACAACGCGCGGGGCCGGTTGGCCGCTTTCGAGCAAGCGAAGCGGGATCGCTGATGGCGCTCCCGCCGATCGACCATGCCAGCCCCAAGGCGCAACTCCCCGCGCCGCGCACCACGGACTGGATCATGCGGCAGGTATCGCTGGCGACCTTGCCCGGGCTGATCGCACTGTGCGGATTTTTCGGTTGGGGCAGCCTCATCAATGTGCTGCTCGCCGCAGCGACCGCCGTCGCCTGCGAGGCTCTGGTGCTGCGGCTGCGCGCACGCCCGCTGGCGGTTTGTCTCGGCGGGTCTTGGGGTGTCGGCGATGGCAGCGCTCTGCTGACGGGGATATTGCTCGGTCTTGCACTGCCACCGCTGGCGCCCTGGTCACTGCCGGTGCTGGGCGCGGCCTTTGCCATCGTCATCGTCAAGCACCTGTACGGCGGGCTCGGGCACAATCTGTTCAACCCCGCGATGGCGGGCTACGCGATGCTGCTGGTGGCGTTTCCACTGGCCATGAATACCTGGCCGCTGCCCCAGCCCCTGCTCGCCGACGGCCATTCGCTGCCGGGGCTTTGGCAGTCGTTGCAAACCGTGTTCCCGGTGCTCGGTACCGCGGCTATCGACGGCCTCACCGGCGCCACCCCGCTGGATACCCTGCGCCACAACAGCGGGCTGCTGATGGCGCAGCTGTACGCGCAGAATCCGCTCTTCGTCCATGGCGATTGGGCCGGAGTCGGCTGGGAGTGGGTCAACCTGGGTTTTCTCGCCGGTGGCGTCTGGCTGTTGTATCAACGCATCTTCAGTTGGCATGCGCCCGTCGCGATGCTCGCGGCGCTGGCGCTGATGGCGTTGCTGTTCTACGACAACGGCAGCTCGGTCAGCAAGGGCTCGGTGGTTTTCCATCTGCTCAGTGGCGGCACCCTGCTCGGCGCATTTTTCATCGTCACCGATCCCGTCACCGGCGCCAGCAGCGCTCGCGGACGCCTGATCGGTGGCGCGCTCACCGGTGTGCTGGTATTCGCACTGCGGGCCTGGAGCCGCTACCCCGATGGCATTGCCTTCGCTGTGCTGTTGATGAATTGCGCGGCGCCGCTGATCGATCGCTACAGCGTGCCCCGCAGCTA
>JBPPNE010000379.1:0-2563 GCA_051306415.1 Porticoccaceae bacterium | reverse complement strand
CCGGGGATGCGCGCTCGCACAACGACTTTGTATTCATAGACCTGGCCAAGGCCAAAAGCGGTGGAACGCATCATCGGCACACCGTTCACTTCGGAATGTACCCGGATAAAGGTGGGCCCCGGCACGCCGATGTTCAGAAAGGCGGTATGACTGATGCTCGGCAAATGCTCCGGCCAATGCACCGACGGGATAAATTTTCCCGTCAATGTAACCGTCTCACCCACTTTCACCTTGGTAGGTGTGACCTCGGTATCGAACCAGTGCAATGTCCTCATGCGCATGCTGGCGAGTTGAGCACGCTCGCCGTGGGCTGCCAGGTCACCGGAAAAAACCACCAAAGCGAGCGCAAGCGCCAGCGCGCCAGCTAAACCCTGGCCTCCAAACATCTTCTTCATTCGGTCCAACTCCAAATCCTGCCTAGCCGATACGCTTGACATAGTTCGTCAGCTTGTTTATCCACGCACCAACACCGAGAAAGACACCATAAACCACGATGCTCACAAAGCCGGCGAATACAGCGGTCAAAGGCGTCACCGAGCCACCGAAGGTACGCAGGGTAGACTCTTCGATAATCCGCAAGTATTCCGGCGTTGTGGTACGGATGTATTCATAGCCCATCAAATCCGCCACCGACATGAGCATGCCGTTCAACTCCAGCGGAACCCGATACGCCGCGAACAGCGGCCAGTTCATCGGGTATACCAGAGCGCCGAACAGGCCGGCACCGACTATCGCCGAAACCAGGAGGCTGCGCGTCATCAGCAAGGAACAATCCAGCAGAATCCCCAGCCCAATGTAGGTGGACGGGAAGGTAAATGACATCGGGAAATTGGCAAACTGCTCGAAATTCAGGTAGCGACTAAACCAGGACACTAGACACAACAACGTGGTTACCGCCGTGGCAATGATCGGCAGTCGTACGCGCTGCCAGATACCGTAGGTGAAGGCCCCGATAAACAGCAGTAGAGAAACCGGCGACACCAGCGGCCACCAGCGCCGATCACGCCAATCAATCCAGTAATCCCAATCGCCGGCGGTTAGCGTGTACTGAATCTGGATCCCCAAACTGATGAAAGCGAACAGAATCAGAATAATAATGCCATCGAACCGCCGGTAGTATTTCATCGCGGCGGGATTGCTCAGGGATTCAAGATCAAGCGCCATTGCTTTGGCTTCTTTGGTATCAGCTTCCAATCCCAATTCACTCATGGCGAAGCCACCTCGTGTTATTTGGTCGGTTCAGGGTGCGGTTGGTTTATTTCAAGCCGGGAGAAAACAATCCCCGCAAGACTGGCTTGCGGGGATTAATTAATGGTGGCACTAGCAAGAGGAAGCGGGACTGAAGATCAGACCGCCTGCTGTTTCTTTTCCGCAGTGACTTCGGCAATCAGGTGACCCATATTGGTGAACAACTGCACCGCCAGCGGGACGAAGAAGAACAGTGACCAACCGAGGATCACGAAGCCCCAATGAATGGGCGCGGCAAACAACTCTTCGGCGTAGAAGAAGGTGTGCCCCCACTCGTTAAAGCCATAGTTGGGCATGATCATCAGGATACCGCAGACAACGACCAAGAACGGGACGGAGATCTTGTTCATATAGGCCGGGAGCCGCGTGTGCGCATAGATGAACGTCGGAATCAACATCGCCGTCAGGAACGGCAGCGCAAAGTAAAAGATGATGATATGGGTCGGCGTGAAATCCGTATCCCGGATCGTCACCTGATGCCACGCGGCATCCGACTCGACGGCGTTCAGCGCGATACTCGCCGCCCACAGACCCATCACGGTAAACACCCCGAGCAGCTTGAAATAACGGCTCAACTCAAGTTCTTTGCTAATCGCGCTGGCGTCTGTCTCGCGGGTCATCCAGAAGTAAACGGATGCAATCACCGTAAAGAGACCCAGGACGATCACCTCGCCATACAACAGCGGCATCCAGTAAATCTGGAATTCCGGGGAGTAGTAATCCGTACCCACCGAGAACGCCATAGTATCCAGATAGATCCGCAGGGCCAAGGCGACCGCCACAATCAGCGCCCCTCCTACCCAGGCGATTCTGTTTCTCGCGAAGTGCGCGGCTAATTTGCTGCCAGAGCCAGCTTCAGTTTGAATTGTCGCAGTAGCGCGTGTCTGTGCCATATCGCTATACCCCTTGCCTGTTAAGTTAGTTCAACCGAACCCAGCAATATCTGGTGGTCAAATGATCCCCGCCTTCTCAATCCCGATCTGCTGACCGGCGGACATCCATTCACATCATCCTAGGTCATACCCTTCATTACCAACACTCACACTATAACTAACACGCCCGCAATAGGATGGTGCAAATCATGACAAGGTTGTTGCAGAAACTGACACCCCAAAATACCGAGCCTTATCCGTTTATCGGCATGATATAAGAGATAGTCATATAAGGTAATTGTTGCCATTAATCATTAAGAACTTATCCGTAAATAATATATAATGCCTTCCCGAGCCGCCACTAACGCGGCGAGGGAGGTGGTGATGGCGACAGAGAAGCTGACAAAGAAGCGTGTGGCGTCATGGGTGGTAACCGATGATTT
>JBPPNE010000378.1:0-6122 GCA_051306415.1 Porticoccaceae bacterium | reverse complement strand
TCCTGGGCGTCCGCTTCGACAAAGGTGACGTTGCCCACCACGCCGTGATCGAGCAGCCGGTCGCGGCCAACCGCGAGCATCGAGGAGTTGATGTCGGCCAGTACCACCAGGCCCTGATCGCCCACCAGGCGGGCAAACCTGAGTGCCAGGTCACCGGTGCCGCCGGCGATATCCAGCACGCGATGGCCTGGACGCACGCCCGCCAATTCGATGGTGATCCGCTTCCACAACCGATGGATGCCGGCGGACATGAGGTCGTTCATCAGGTCGTATTTCGCCGCCACCGAGTGAAACACCGCGGCGACCCGGGCGGCCTTTTCCTCGACGGGAATCTCCTGAAATCCGAAATCCGTGGTGGTTTTTTCACTCATGGCGGGTGTCCGCTGGTGGAGTGGCCATTGTACACGCTCGCCGCTGGCGTCGTCAGAGAGCGGCCAGCGACCACAACGAGCCAGTTTGTCTGCGGGGAAACTGGAATGTCCCGAGACACCTCCTGGCCGACATTCGGTTGCCGCGATGATCGAGGCTCAGCTGTTAGACTATGCCAGTCGACATGGGTGGTACGCTCGGAAACACTCTCGCTGTGAAAACCGAGTGACAATAAACTCGTGCATAACAGTTCCGAAATCGTCGAGCTCCGCTGAAAGACTGCCGATCCGGTCAAAGGCAACTCTGACACAACAGGTACTCAATTTCGCGACTAGCATTTCCACCAGTGCCGGTTGGTCTGTACCGGCTGGTTTGTAAAGGAAACGAACACCATGAGCCAAGTCGTTATCGAGAACCCGGTCATCAACTCGCCTTTTGACGAGCCAACCCGTCATTTCAGGTTTACTGACGAGGGGATCACGAATGAAGAAGTTGACGGCCGCCGCATCAGCTCCTATTTCGTGCCCATCGCCCGACCCAAAAAGAAGAAGGGCGCTGCGCAAGAGGTGCTATTCGACACCGAGTGGACACAAGACCGCATCGAAGAGAACAAGCTCGTCAACGACATCCGTCGCCGCGTCGCCCTATGGCGCAAGGGTGGCTACGTCGGTGTGACACCCACCACCGCGCGCTTGATTGCCTACTGGATTGACCCCAACCGCGAGAAGAAACTCTTCTTTTGCCAGAACGAAGCTCTCGAAACCGCCATCTACATTGCCGAGGTAGCCAAGAAGTACGGCGATGCCTGGATCGAGAACGCGATACGTGAAGCGAATGACACATCGAACCCCGGACTGCCGCGCACGGCATTCAAGATGGCCACCGGCTCGGGCAAGACCGTGGTCATGGCCATGCTTATCGCCTGGCACACGCTCAACAAGCGCGCCAACCCGCAGGACGCACGCTTCTCCGATACCTTCCTGATCGTCACGCCCGGCATCACCATCCGCGACCGGCTGCGCGTGCTGCTGCCAAACGACCCGGAGAACTACTACCGCCAGCGCGACATCGTTCCGGCCCAGTACCAGGACCAGCTCGGGCAGGCCAAAATCCTCATCACCAACTACCACAAATTCCTACTGCATGAGAAGGTCGCCGCCGGCAAGATCACCAAGTCGATTCTCGCCGCCGAGAGTAAAAATGGGCAACCAAGCCTGTTCACCGAAACCCCCGACCAGATGGTGCGCCGCGTCTGCCGCGAGTTGAGCACCAAGAAAAACATCATCGTCCTCAACGACGAAGCCCATCATTGCTACCGCCGCAAACCCGATGGCGTTGACGAAACACTTACCGGCGATGATCGCATCGAGGCCAAGAGTCGCGAGGAAGAAGCCCGTATCTGGATTTCCGGCATCGAGGCCGTGAAGGCCAAGATTGGCGTGAAGGCCATCTACGATCTTTCCGCCACACCGTTTTTCCTGCGCGGTTCCGGCTACCCCGAAGGCACGCTCTTCCCGTGGGTGGTCTCCGACTTCTCGCTGATTGACGCCATTGAGGCCGGTATCGTCAAGGTGCCCCGCGTGCCCGTCGCCGACAACTCGATGACCGGCGACCAGCCCACCTACCGCGACCTGTGGCTGCGCATCCGCGAAGACCTGCCGAAGAAGGGCCGCAAAACTGCTGAGGTGGGTGGCGAACCGAAGCTCCCTATCGAACTGCAAGGGGCGCTACTCAGTCTCTACGGCAACTACGAGAAGTATTACCGCCTGTGGGAGCAGAACGCCGAGGCCCGCGCCCGTGGCATCACGCCGCCGGTGTTCATCGTCGTTTGCAACAACACCAATGTCTCCAAGCTGGTCTTCGACTTTATTGCCGGCTGGGAAAAACAGATCGGTGAGCAGGCCATCGTCCAGGCCGGGCAACTGCCCATCTTCCGCAACGACGATGGCAACGGCGGGTGGCTGCACCGCCCGAACACCATTCTGGTGGACAGCCGGCAGCTCGAATCCGGCGAGGCAATGAGCGACGATTTCAAGAAGATCGCCGCCCGCGAAATCGATGAGTTCAAGGCCGACTACCGCGCCCGATTCCCCGGTCGTGACACCGACAACCTCACCGATGAAGACCTGCTCCGTGAAGTGATGAACACCGTGGGCAAAGCGGGCAAGCTAGGTGAGCACGTCAGGTGCGTGGTCAGCGTCTCCATGCTCACCGAAGGATGGGACGCCAACACCGTTACCCATGTTCTCGGTGCGCGCGCCTTCGGCACACAACTGTTGTGTGAGCAGGTGGTTGGCCGCGCCTTGCGCCGCATGAGTTACGCGGCCAACAAGAACGGTCATTTCGACCCCGAATACGCCGAAGTCTATGGCGTACCGTTTTCCTTCATCCCGTGCAGCGGCGCAACCGCAGACCCCAAGCCCGGCCCGCTGCCCACCCGCGTGCGCGCGCTCGAAAGCCGCATCGCCTCCGAGATCACCTTCCCGCGTCTGCTCGGCTACCGTTACGACGTGGCCGGCGAACGGCTCACCGCGACTTTCACCGAAAAATCCAGGCTGACCCTCTCCACGGCCGACATTCCGACCAAGGTGCAGCTCGACCCCATCGTCGGCGAATCCAGCATCCACACCCTCGACGATCTGAAGCGCCGCCGGCCCAACGAAGTCGCCTTCCTGCTGGCCAAGCTCACGCTGGAAAAATACTTCCGCGACGACGACGGCAATGACAAGCCCTGGCTCTTCCCGCAACTACTCGACATCGCCAAACGCTGGCTGGACGAATGCGTCACGCTCAAGGACAACACCTTCCCGCAACTATTGCTCTTGATCGAGTTCGCGCACGACGCCGCCGACCGCATCTACAAGGCCATCGTCGCCTCGACCGACGGTACGGCGAAGCTCAAGCCCATCCTGCGCCCGTATGACACCCTCGGCTCCACCCGTTATGTGGATTTCGACACCACCCGGCCCGTCTTTGCCACCCGCGGCGACAAGTGCCACATCTCCCATGTCGTCGCCGATACCGACTCGTGGGAGCAGAAGATGGCCGAAGCCCTCGAAGACATGCCCGAGGTCATCCGCTACGTCAAGAACCACAACCTCGGCTTCACTATCCCCTACACGCTGAACGGCGAGGAGAAGAACTACATCCCCGACTTCATCGCCGTCGTGAAACAATCGCCCACCACCTCGCATCGAGAGGGCCGGGGTGAGTGTGATGAGTTGAACCTGCTCATCGAAGTCACCGGCGAGAAGAAGAAGGACAAGGCCGCCAAGGTCGCCACGGCCAGCACCCTGTGGGTGCCGGCCATCAACAACCACGGCGGCTTCGAGCGCTGGGCGTTTATTGAGGTGACCGATCCCTGGGACGCGAAAAACGCAATCCGGGGCAGCCTTCAGGACTTAGCCAAGCGATGACACAAGATTAAGGAAGCTTTTCATGCGACTACTGCATTATCTTGAAATTGAAAATTTCAAACGCTTCGGTGATAAGCAGCGTATCGAGCTGGATCACCCGGCGGTACTGATCGGCCCCAACAACTGCGGCAAGACCAGCGTGATTCAAGCCATTGCCCTGTGGTCACAAGCGGTGAAGACCTGGTTCGACGTGCGCAAGGACTCTTCCGCCAGGGAGCGTACATCGACCGGGCTCAATCGGCTGGCCATCGTGTCGGTTCCGGTACAGCGCACGCGGTATTTTTGGAACAACACCACCGTTCGGACGGGCAACAAGGACGTGCCGCTGGTCATTACCGTGGCTGTGTGGTGGAAAAACGAACTCATACCGCTCTCGATGCGCTTTCGCAATCAGGGAGATGAGCTGGTGTACTGCACGCCTGACGATGCGGCACTCAATAACATGGAACTGATTGAGTATGCCGCTTCGCTTAATGTGGAGTTGCTCTACCCGATGTCCGGGTTGGAAACGGAAGAAGCCATCCTGCAACCGGGGCGTATCGGCGTATTGCTCGGTCAGGGTCAGACGGCACAGGTATTGCGCAATCTGTGCCTGATGGTTGCCCAGGATAGCCCGGCGGACTGGAAACGTATCGCTCAACTGATGCACCGGTTGTTTGACGTTGAGCTCAGCACGCCCCAGGAGACCAGCCGAGGAGCGATCGAGTTGCGATACCGGCAGCCCAATGTGAAAGAAGAACTCGATGTATCAATGTCGGGGCGGGGTTTTCAGCAGATGCTGCTGATTTTCGCGTATCTCTATTCGCACAAACGCAGTGTGCTTCTGGTGGATGAGCCGGATGCGCATCTGGAAATCCTGCGACAGAAGCAGGTGTATGTGCTGCTGCGCGATATTGCCACCGAGAACGACTCGCAAGTAGTGCTGGTGACGCACTCGGAAGTCATTCTCGACGAGGCACTGGACAACAACCTGACCCTGTTGCTGGATGGCCAGGCGGATGATCTGGCTGCCAAGAAGGACATTCTCAATACGCTTAAACATTTTGGCGCCGCGCACTACGTCAAAGCGCGAGAGCGCGGCTATGTGTTGTACGTGGAGGGCGGTACCGATCTGGATATGCTGCGTACCCTGGCAGTGCGGCTGAATCACCCGGTTGCGACCGTTTGGGACGAGCGCGTCAATTCGTTCTACGTGCAGAATAACTATCCGGTGGAGTCTCTGGAAAGCGAGCTGGAGCGGGTGGAGGGCGGCTTCGGCATTACACCGAAAGATCATTTCTTTGCTTTACGGGCTTTGGTACCCGGCCTGCGTGGCGTGGCCATTCTCGATAAAGACAATCAGAACCGGCAGCCCTTCCAGGAAGGCGGCTTGAATCTTGTCTATTGGCGGAGGTATGAAGCCGAAAACTACTTCATCACGCCGGAGGTCTTGCGTAACTATGCCATGGCGCATTATCAGGACATGGAATTGTTTGACAGCTTCCGCGCAGAGATCGAGTCGGTACTTGAACAACTCATTCTGGAACGGGTGTTCGACGGCGTTACGGCGGACTTTCAGACCTATCGCAGTTCGGCGCCAGATGGTGCGCGCCTGCTGTGGGAAGCAAAAACGGAGCGGCTGAAGCTGAGTGACTTTGCCGAGGAGTTTTTCCGTCGTCTGGCAGCCAAACTCAAGCATGCCATGTTGCTCAAGAAGGGGGAGCTTCACCGCCTGGTTGAGTATGCCGATCCACAGATCATTCCGGCAGAGGTTACCGAGAAGCTCGATTTGCTCGATGGGCTGTTCCGGCCTGACCGGAAGTAGCTATTTGCTGTTCATCAAACAGGCGCAAGCGAGTAACCCAGGAAATTGTCCATGGCCAAGAAGAACACCCCTCCCTTGAGCGTCGAGTCCATCCGCCACAAGGACAAACGCGCCAACATCCCCACCGAGGAACTGCGCGACTTCGTGGCTGACGAAGAACTCGCGCCCAAGACCATGCTCTACCCGCGCGATCCGTCCCTCGATCCGCAACTGGTCTGGAAGGGCAAGGACGAACAGGATCGCGAAGACCTCGCCGTTCCCGTGGTGCCGATTTACATCCAGGAGAAGATTCACCCGCAGGCCATCATCGACGACTTGTTGGCCCACGCGGCGATTCCGGCGGGCCACCGCGTCGCGCAAGAGGCGGCGGCGTATCAGACCGAACTCTTCGCCGACTTCAACGGCATCGAGGGCGGCTTTGATCGCAAGCTCGATTTCTACAGCCATGATTCCAACAGCCAGCCGCACTGGACCAACCGCATGATTCTTGGCGACTCGCTGCTGGTGATGACCTCACTGGCCGAGAAGGAAGG
>JBPPNE010000377.1:0-5853 GCA_051306415.1 Porticoccaceae bacterium | reverse complement strand
ATTTGGTGTTCCTTGAGTTTTGAGTAGTGCCTCTGATAGCCGTCGCTTTCCAAAGGCCGGGCGCGAAGGACATGGAACAGGAATCGCGGGTCGAGTGCGTCTATCGTTTGCAGGATTTTGATGCCGTCCGCTCCTTGCGCGAAGGGCGTTTCAATCAGCTTAATCGCACAAGTGTGGTCGCCGAAAATCACCAGCGGTTTGCTGGGGCGAATCAATGCGGATTCGTCGTCAGTCCATCCTGCAATGGCATCCTGCGATTGGTCGATGATTGGAAATAGCCCGGCGACTCCGAAAGCAGTTTTCTGAATCTTGGATGGAGGAGTGATTGTCTCGACAAGCGATTCCACCGTCCTCCAAGGGAAGTGTGTAGATTGCACCGCTCCCTCCCGATACCGCTCCCCACTCAGGTTGTAGTCGCCATTGGCGGCGATGCGGGACTTCTCCACCACCAGCAAGTCGGGGTAATGGCTTGGATCAAAATCAACTGAATCCCCGCCGGCGCGGGAATGACGGAAGGCTTGAAGGGCAGCGGCGGCCGCGGGCAGGTCGTTTTTGTCAATCGCGCGGCGCTGGGCGCCGAGGCCGAAGCCGTCGTTCTGCACCTTGAAAAACGCGATGCTGTCGCTGGTGCGGGCCAGCGACTTGTCGAGGATGAGGATGGAGGTCTTGACGCCGGAATAGGGCTGGAACACGCCGGCCGGCAGCGAGACGACGGCGATCAGGTAGTCCTCCACCAGCAGCTTGCGCAGTTGTTTGTAGGCGCCCTGGCTCTGGAAGATGACGCCCTCGGGCACGATGATGCCGGCGCGGCCGGTGGGGGTGAGGTGCTCGGCCATGTAGTCGACGAACAGCACCTCGCTGCGTTTGCTCTGCACCGAGAAGCGGTTGTGCGGGCGGATGCCGCCCTTGGGCGACATGAACGGCGGGTTGGCGAGGATGACGTCGGCGGTCTCGTTCCAGCGCTCCTGGCTGGTGAGGCTGTCGTACTCAAAAATGTGCGGGTCGGTGAAGCCGTGCAGGTACAGGTTCACCAGCGACAGCCGCACCATGTCGGGTGAGATGTCGTAGCCCTTGAAGTTGCGCGCCAGGCGGCCGCGTTCGTCGGGGGTGAGCAGGTCGCCGGCGGCGGCACCCTCACCCTCCGCTGCGCTCCCCCCTCTCCCATTGGGAGAGGGCCGGGGTGAGGGTTTTGAGGAGTTGTTCCTCAAAATATACTTCCAGGCCGAGATCAGAAAGCCGGCGGTGCCGCAGGCGGGGTCGAGCACGGTTTCGTGCTTTTGCGGGTCGAGCACTGCGACCATGAAATCGATGATGTGGCGCGGGGTGCGGAACTGGCCGGCGTCGCCCTGGGAGCCGAGCACCGAGAGCAGATATTCGAAGGCATCGCCCAGGCGCTCGGAGTGGTCGTACTCGAACTCGTCGATGATCTTCAGGAAAGCGCGCAATGTTTCCGGGTCGCGGTAGGGCAGGTAGGCGTTCTTGAAGATGTCGCGGAACAGCGGCGGGATGCCGGGGTTCTCGGGCATCCTGGCGATGGCTTCGGTGTATAGGTTCAGCGTCTCGTGGCCGCCCAGACCGGAGCGCATCAGCTTGGCCCAGCCGTAGCGGGCGTAGTCGCCGGCAAAGAACTTGCGATGGCCGCCCAGCTCCTCGGCTTCGGCGTCCATGTCGTCCATGAACTTGTAGATCAGCGCGATGGTGATCTGCTCGACCTGGGATTTGGGGTCGGGCACCTTGCCGACCAGGATGTCGCGGGCGGTGTCGATTCGGCGTTTGGTGGCGGTGTCCAGCATGGGGCTCTGCTAGTGATGCTCGGCGAGCGGTGGTCAGACAGGGACGACCAGCTCGCCATAGCGCGCCAGCGTGGCGTCGTGGCTGAGCAGGCGCATGGGTTCGACCTGGGCCTGCGCGATGAGTAGGCGGTCGAAGGGGTCGTGATGGTGCGGCGGCAGGGCTTCAACTGCGACGGCGTGTTCCGGTTCGATGGGCAGAAAGCGGTAGCCGGCGGCGCGGAAATGGCGCACGGCGTCGGCGCCGGAAACAGGCATGTCACCGCGCGCCAGGCTGTGCTTGATGGCGATCTCCCACACCGTGGCGGCGCTGATCCAGACCACGGCGCGTGGCGCCAGAATCAGTTCCCGCGCCGCAACGGACAGACGCGGGCTGTCCACAATGGCCCAGAGGGCGACATGGGTGTCGAGCAGCAGGTTCACGGGGCGGCGGCGTCCAGAAACAGGCGCGCGACTTCAGCGTTGTGGGCGTCGATATCGTCCGGCACCTCGAACTGGCCGCGCGCGACGCCGATGCGCTGCTCGACCGGGCTGTCGGCCATCGGCACCAGCCGGGCGGCCGGCTTGCCATTGCGTGCGATGACGATTTCGCGCTCGGCACCGCGCTCTATGGCGTCCACCAGCCGGGACAGGTTGGTCTTGGCTTCAAGCATGTTGATGGCGGTCATGGGGGAATCCTGAGGCTTGCAAGCGATGGTTAGTCTAGTCTGGCCAGGTTCGCTCCGCAATCATCGCACGGCGCGTTCCCCGGCAGCGCGGGCAGGGCGCGCACCCCTTCCGACACCGCGTCGGGCCTGGCTTGCGATCTTCAGCGGTAGATGTCGCGGCGGTGCCCGATGCGCACGACGAGCAGCACCAGTTGTTGTTCCTGCGCTTCGTAGACGATGCGGTAGCTGCCGACCCGCAGGCGGCGCAGGCCGGAGAACTCCCCCTTGAGCACGCTGCCTGCGGCCGGATTGTCCGCGAGCCGGTCGATGGCCTCGATCAGGCGCAAACGCTCGTCCCGGGCGATGGCTTGCAGCGCCTTGGCGGCGCTGCGCTTGATCTGGACCCTGTAGGTCACGGCAAGTCGATCAGGTCGCGCTTGACGCTTTCCCAGTCGAGCACCGGATCGGCGGGGTCCTTGAGCACCTCGATGGCGCGGGAGATGTCCTCGAAGTCGTCCAGATAGTATTCGACGGCCTGGCGGACCAGTTCGGCGCGCGTGCGCCGGAGCTGCTTGGCGGCGTGGTCCAGTTCGGCCACCAGTTCATCCGGCAGCCGGGCGGTAATCTGGCTCATGGTCGCCCTCGAAGTTCAGTGAATGTCGTTGACATCAGTCTACGCCGGATGCGGCGGCGGCGCGACCCCGGTTCTTGCGCTGCGGGGTTGTGGCTACAGAAACGGGTTGAGGGAGACGTAGTCCTTCACATACTCCGGCACCAGCGCGCGGTACTTGGCGGGCACGGCCTTGAAGTCGCGGGTGGGCAGGTGGGCGTTGGTGGCCAGATCGGTGAATTGACGGCTGTCGATGATGTGGCGCACCGGGGCATTGCTGACATAGGCCTTGAAGTACTGGCGAATGGCCGGGATGGCGGCGGCCTCTTCCGGCTTGATGTCCGCGACAAACTTGGCGAACTCCTCCTCCAACAGCTCGTCCTTGGATTTGAAGCGCGGGATCAGGCCGAAGATTTTCTCGAGTATCTCGCGCAGCGTCAGGCGCCGATCGACGGCGGCGGCGCGGCGCAACTTGTCGAGGTTGTAGAACTCCTCGGGCTTGTCGAACAGCTCGCGGTTTACATAATCGATCACCCGATCCCAATGCCCGGCCTCGACGGCGGCGACGATGGCGGGGTTCTCGCGCACGCTGGTCTCGAAGCGCGCGAAGAACATGCGGTCGATCATCATGCCTTCATTGCCGACGACCACTTCCCTGATGCCGGCGAGGATGTCGGTGCCCAGGTGCTGGTAAGTCCCGGCTGGCGGCGGTTGCGGCCCGTCGCCGCCGTCGCTGGCTGGCTTGGGGAGTTTCAGCACCTCGTCGTAGTTGAACGCCTCTTCGAAGTATTCGCAGTTGGCGAAGAAGTCGAACAGCTTGTAAGCGGTTTTCAGCGGCCGGGTAGTCCCGGCCGCAATATCGGCGTCCAGCAATTGCTCGCGGAAATCGTGCAGGCGGGTGCCGCGCCCCTTGATCTGGATGAAATCGGTGGGCGAGAAGATGGGCCGGAACAGGCCGAGGTTGAGAATGTCCGGGCAGTCGTAGCCGGTGGTCATCATGCCCACCGTCACGCACACCCGCGCCTTGCTGGTTTTGTACGCGGGCAGGAAGTTGGCCGCACCGAGCAGGTTGTTGTTGGCGAAGTTGATGGTGAACTGCTGGGCGTCGGCAATCTGCGAGGTGACCTGGACGGCGAAGTCGGACTGGTATTTGCCGGGAAACATGCGGTCGGCGATCAGATTGAAAATCTGCGTCAGCCTGGCGGCGTGGTGCTGGCTGACGGCGAACACGATGGCCTTGCCAAGCTCGCCGCTGACCGGATCGCGCAGCGCGTGTTCGAGAAAGGTCTTGCACAGCAGCGCATTGGTCGCGTCGGAAAAGAACCGTTTTTCGAACTCGCGCTGCTTGAAGGTCTCCTGCTGATCGTCGCCGGTGTCGTCGGTGACGGTGACGATGAAGCCATCCTCCGACAGCAGTGCCGTGGTGACCTCGGTGCGGGCATCGACCAGGGTCGGGTTGACCAGGTAGCCGTCCTTGACGCCGTCGAGCAGCGAATAGCGGAAGGTCGGCTCGCCGGATTCGCAGCCGAAGGTGCGGTAGGTATCGAGCAGCAGGCGGCGCTCGGCCTCGCGCGGGTCGCGGGTGGTTGGTTTCGCCGTGTCGAAGCGCTTCAGATAGTCGCGCGGCGTGGCAGTGAGGCCGAGCTTGTAGCCGACGAAATACTCGAACACCGCCCGCGCGTTGCCGCCGATGGAGCGGTGCGCCTCGTCGGAAATCACCAGATCGAAATCGGTGGGCGAGAACAGCCGCTGGTATTTATTATTGGACAGCAGCGACTGCACGGTGGTGACGACAATCTCGGCGCGTCGCCAGTCGTCGCGGTTTTCCTTGTAGATGACTGTTTGAAAGTCGGCGGAGAGCGACGCGGCGAAGGCCTTTTTGGCCTGATCCTCAAGCTCCAGCCGGTCCACCAGGAACAGCACGCGACTGGCGTTACCGGATCGCAGGAACAGCTTGATGATAGCCGCCGCCGTGAGCGTCTTGCCGGTGCCGGTGGCCATCTCGAACAGGAAGCGGTCCTTGCCCTCGCCGACCGCCCGTTGCAGGGCATGGATCGCCCGCAGTTGATAAGGCCGCAGGAAACGCAGCTTGTTGGCGGTGATGTAGGCTGGACGTTCGATCTCATTCTTCCAGCCCGCCTCCGCCGCATAGGTCGGGCGCTGGGTGAGCACGATATAGTCCGCGCCGACCTGTTCCGCGATCAGGCGCTGCGGGTTGGGGGTGACCTTCTGGTAGCCGACGACCGAGTCCGGGGTTGGGAATGAGGTGATGACGTAAGGATTGCCGCGTTCGAGATCCCAGAAGTAATGCAGATTGCCGTTGGAGAGAATCACGAAGCGGCAATTCTGCGCGCGGGCGTATTTGCGGGCCTGCTCCTTGCCGACCAGGGGATTTTTGTTCTCCGCCTTGGCCTCCAGCACCAGCAGCGGAAAACCCCTGGCGTCGAGCAACAGGAAATCGACGAAACCCCTGCTGGCGGTCTCGAAGTCGTTGCCGAGGGCGTCGAGATCCGTGGATTTGAGGGTGACGCCGGGTTCGAGGCGGATGTTGGCCGGCAGTGCGCCTTCGGCAAAGAAGCGCCAGCCGGCGGCTTCGAGCAAGCGGTTGATCTTGATGCGGGCGGTGGCTTCCGTCGCGGACACGGCGAATCCTTCAGGATGTGTTGGTCGAGCAGTGATGCTCAACCGCTGCACGTTCATTGTAGCCCTCTCCGCTTCACAGCGATGGAAGAAGACGTTAGACCTTTTTTCCGTCTCGCGCGAAGAAATATCCCCCGTGCATTTCTCACCACACGCCCAGGCGCTG
>JBPPNE010000376.1:0-5856 GCA_051306415.1 Porticoccaceae bacterium | reverse complement strand
ATAATACGTCAGGGCTTCAACAAGACTGGAGGGTATCTGACGTCTACCGCTTGTTCAGGCTGTAGAAAAACCCGAGCCGAGAAATCGACACTTTTAAGAATACGTTGGTTACAAACCCACATCGTCCAACGTAGAAGTCACCGGCGCTGCGCGGCTTTATCGCGCAGCGTCCGTGTGGACTGCCGGGTTATACGGCTGTAACAACGGAGAGAGATAATTATTTCCCACTCTTCGTTCTATTGTCCATCTTGCAGAGCATCTGGCAATTCTCAGGTACTGTCTTGCCGCCTTGACTCCACGGGATAATGTGGTCGGCTTCCATTGCGCCTATGTCGTAGTGTTTTTTGCAGACTAGGCAAATGCCTTTCTGCCTCTCGTATATTTTCACCTTCGTTTTTTCGTCAAATGTGCGCAAACTCAAGGTTTTCTCGTTGTCCGTCAAAAGGTATTCGTAAATGCCTTTCTTGCTGTTCACCTCATCATCCTCGATCAGTTCCGCGATGCGTCGCTCCAAGTCCGCCGCGTTCAGCTTGTCGCCCTTGTGAGTGTTGTAAAACCTTCCCCAATCAAGCCCCTTCATGATGTTTCGATTTTTTGGGAATACCCGCTCCACCCACGCAACGACTTCCTGAAAGTATTGCCATAGCTCTTGGGCGTCGGCGTCGTGCTGGTGACGACTCATATAGTCTTCAATTTTGTCACCCGAAATCCACTCCAGAGCCTTTTCCAAAAACTCTTGTCGGATGGTTGAGCCGATCACATACTTTTCGCCGATTTGATACGCAGGACAGCCTGAGCGTGAAAACCACCGCTTCGCATCTGCGAGCCACGAGCCTGTGTAAATCGCGTTGCGTAATTCCTGATTGGTCAGTTTCTCGCCCGCAATATTGATGATCTTGAACCAGTCCAGTTTCTCGCCTTCGTTGCCTTCGCACACATACACCGAAAGTTCGTAGTCGAGAATCTGCTTTTGTTTTTCTGCCGTGAGGTTGTTGAAGAACCTCGGAGCGCCGTCAATCTCCACCGCAAAGTGGCCTTGAACGTATTGGCAAATGCTTACGGTGCGCTGTTGGCCGTCCATTAGCTCGAAGCCATCACCCGCAACTACCCAATACATAGTGTTCAGCGGGAAATCCTTGCGGACAGTGTTGATGACTTCGTTGCGCTGTTTTTCTTTGTAGATGAACTCGCGTTGGTAGGCCGGGCGGATATTCAAGTGGCCACCGTAACCGCGTACACCTTCTTCGTCCTTGTCTTCGTAACCGTCAGTCAGCTCACGGATGGCAATTTCTTTCAATTCAATCTTCATGACCTTCTCTTGATTAAAAGACGGGCGTAGGTGGATTTGTACTCATTCCCAATACGGATTACGCCTCGTCTATTCAAATCCCCTGGGTTTGGCGCATCTTCTTCGGTATATTCTTTCGTTTTTAACCCAGAATTGTTATCTCTGTCTGTTATGCCAAAAATCTCAAACTGCGCAGGGTTGTATCTATCGAGAAAGGTAATCGGCACGCCCATCGCGCCGGGGTAATCCGCTGGAATTTCTGCCACCTTGCCAACTTCGATTGCGTTGTAGTTGTCGTAGGTCGGGTAATCATCCGGGGTGTATTTTTTATAGAGCGGAATAAACTCGTGGCGTTTCGGGTTGTCCATATTCGTGAACCAGCCGACATTGCGAAATTTGACCAAGCCAGTTTTTTCGTCATACACGCCCGCAGCAAACTCACGAGCGTAATCTTTCGGAGTTGAGAAAAACGCATTTCCGTTGGCAAAACCGTTCCCGAGCCAAAGTCTATTTTCCTTTATCAATTTGAAAATCTCTTTGTAAGTAATCGCGTTCTTACTGCCGATAATCAAAAACTGCTTTTCGTGGGCGAAAAGTTGCTCCACGTATTCACGGAACAGGGAGAACGGCGGATTTGTGATAACAATGTCAGCCCATTTCAGAAGCTCCACACACTCGCGGCTGCGAAAGTCGCCGCTGCTGTAGATCCCGTCGCCATTTAGTGACCGAGACGTGTTGGCGTTGTGCTTGAGTAGATATTCCACGTCGGCAAGGTCTGTCGCACCGTCGCCGTTCAGGTCGGACACGTCGTTAATTTCTATCGCGTATGGCTCTTTGCCTTCTGGCTTGAGACCTTCGAAAGCAAAGAGCGGCAAATCTGCGCCAACAATGGGCGACTTCTTATAGCTCGTAGCGATAAGTCTTTTGAGACCGAGTGTATTGAAGTTGAGAGCAAAATACTTGAAGAAGTTACTCTCGAAAGGGTCGTCGCAGTTGCAGAGAATCGTTTTACCGCTTAACTGAGCCTTGTAGTGTTTCAGTTCATTGCTGATGTCGCCAAGCTGGGTATAGAACTCATCCTGCTTGGCCTTCTTCGCGTCAGAAAGAGCGCGATTCCCTGTTTTTGGTTTTGCTTTAGTCATTATGTGCGCGGCCCTGAATGTTAAGTGGGGTTTGCGATGTTCCATGTTTTATGCAACTTGCGCATTGTAGTGATTCGTGCCTCGTGTAGCTGGGGCGCAGGCACAAGAGCGGCCGCTTGCATGAAGCCGTATAACGTTCAAAGTAACCGGCCTGCGCGGCTTTTCGCGCAGGTCCGGTTCACTGCCGGGTTAGAGCGCACCGCCGCCACCCTCGATGGTTTCGCGGAAGCGCACATCAACCCAGCCCTTCTTAATAAGCGCTTGCAGACAAGCAACGATGATGGTGAAGCCAAACTGAAACAGCTCAATCGTTCGACCGAACTCATCTCCGATGTTTCGATCAATCACCTCTTGCGCAATCGGGTGGGCGACTTTGTAGCCGCCATGAACGACTGCACTCCGAAAGTCGTAGAGCTTTCTAAGTTTCTTATTGAGATCTGTCCTTTGACGCTCGGTGAGATTCAGTAGCGCTGATATACGCCGAACCAGGGTAGAGATGCTTTCCCCCACTCTCGTCTCTACTAAGGCCTCTAGCGCGTAGAAAATCCAGATAACAGCCTCAACATAGTCTTCGCGCCTACATAAGTGCAGCATAGCGAACAGGACTTTCTCTACGGGGGTCTCCGCCGTTTGCTTTATCCCGAGCCCTAATGCAGCGTGCCAATTGGCAACATGATCGAGAGGAAGTACGTCTAAGGATGGCCATTTTCCCGACTTGGCATCGATTAAGGCGAAGTCAAACGAGTACGCGCCCAGTCGTGGTTCCGCAGCGGCTCGCCCGTTCTTCAATCGGATTGTCAACGTCAAGAAGTTGCATGACCCAGGATAGGCGAGGTTTAGGATGGTGAAGACGTCGTATGCATAGAGTTCTGCAAAGAACACAGGGTACCAATCGTACTGAGATAGCTCGTTGTCACCTTCAATCGCAACCGAGCCGTCCAACGCGATTGGCTCCCAGAAGGGGGACCAATCGAAAGGCTTGGACGATGACTCCGAGTAGGCTGTTTTCCGCAGGGCATGCAAATCTGTAAGGCGGCGGACTAGCGGAAGCCAGTCAACCATGACTGATGCGCTGCACAGTGTATGAACATAGGATCGCAGTGACAGACTACGTGCGGCTCTTGTCCAGAGTTCAATATGCGCGGGCTCGATGACTTCCCAATCATCATCAGAATCTCGCGTAACACTGCGTAGCTCAAAGGTAGTGCTGAAGGTCGTCACGGTCACGTGCGCTCTAACGTTTGAGCTCAGGCCGCGGCCCGTCAGGGACGTCGGCCTGCAGCGAATTGTTCGGCGTCATACTTACTTTCCAACGGTGCTTGCAAGTTCCGAAATTGAGCCGCTCTGAATTTTCGGAATTTTTCTAAAACCAGACCCGCTATCTCGATATGCATCGTAAACTCCTGAACCATTTGCCGTCGGACGGAGTTCAATGACACCAGATCCATTCTGCAATTTCGCGAAAACACCTTCCCAATACCAGTTTCCCATGCGATTTCGCATCGCAGTAAATTCGGCTGCAACGTCTGCAACACTTCCCAGCCGACGAAGTGGATCTGGAATTGTCATTCGCCTGATTGCTCGCCTAGACGACTCATCAACCCAGCCAGGTAACGAACCGAGATTAATTATTTTGCCGGCCTCAGCGCGCTGCCTAATCACGGAATCGACGAATAGTGATCTATCGACATCATCGGTGATTCTTTCGAACTGCTTTCGTTGCGACGTCGATAGATACCACATTCCGTCATAAGGCAATTCGCCGCCAAGTAGCTGATACGTTACAACCCCAATCTGATACACATCACCGCGAACACTATAGCGTCCCGTTGAAAACGACTCTGGCGGCCGATATAGAATACTGTGCCGAGAAGCCGGTGCATCTTTAGTTGATAGATCTATCGATCGCACACTTCCAAAGTCAGCAATCTTTGGAGACCTGTCTGAAATTACTATATTTGCAGGCTTTAAGTCTCGATGAAGCATTCCCTTTGCATGAAGCGAGCTACAACCGGAACATATTCCAAGCGCGACATCTATCGCTGAATGGGCACTCGGATTCAAACCAATATAGTCATCCAAGTCTCCCTCGAAGCATCTTGGCGTAATGAAGTATCCCCATTCATCGGAAATAGTTCTGGCATCAAGGATGGAAAGAACATTTCTGCTTTGTATTGCCGCCAACAGCCGGGGTTCATCGTGTCTGGCCGCTCCCGGCTCTCCTGCATAAAATTTGATTGCGACATGTGAATTTGATACTGAGTTTCTAGCAAAAACTAGAAACCCATTTTTACCGCGATTGTTTTCTTCGAAATCCGCATAATGATTTTTCAAATCCAGTAGCGTAGCTGCGATCTCTGCTGGATACGTGTTGAGGCTCATTTGCATCGCTTGCTCAGCGTGACGAATGCAGCCTTGAAAGCCGGCGAATAGTATTTTGGGATGTCGCTCGCCTCCTCATTACATGCATTTATCTTCGCCCCTGACACAAACTCAACATCACAGGGGGAGTTTGCAATCGCAATTCCCTCCATTTTCAAAGCCGCTGCGCCCGATTGCATTTGGCCAGACTCCGGTTTTTCCTTGATGGAAATAGCATCGGGAGAGCATGCGTTGTAAAGCGTTATTACCGCATCCTGAAATGCGACAAGGGCATCTCGAGATCTGGTGCCGGTAAGAACAAGCCGATTGTTTTGCGCAACCGTATATTTCTCGGGAGTTCCTTCGATTAGGGCATACGTTAATTGGTTTGAAGCAAACTCAATTCCTAAGACTTTCATGCGCTCCTCCTTGTGTGACCACCTTGCCAATGACGCCGAACGCAAAGGTAAGGGGCGCGCCGCGTGCCGATGCGGAGCAACGCCACGGGACATGCCCAACCCACTGGGCTGCAAAGGTGCAACGTCGCGGCGCGTCCCCCTTGACCGCGATGTTAGACCGGCACCCGGTTTGAACTTGAAGGGCTTGAACCCGCAGCAACAAACCCGGCCCGTTGCCAGCGGCGCGCCTGGGGTTGGTACGGGGCCTGCGGCTTGCACCCAGTGCGGCGCGCCGACGTTGGCTTTATGTGCCGATGCTGGGCCGCGCGGGTGCAAACGCATTGTGCGGGATGGCGCGGGCGGTGATGTTGTACGGAAGCTGTTGACCACGCCGAGACCTCCTGCTTTTACAGCCTTGCCCGCACGTCTAACGTTTGAGGTAACCGGCGGCCGCAAGTGGGCGAAGCCCGCTTGTGGACGTCCGGTTGACTGAAGGGTTAGGCCTCGCGCCGAGATTGCTCACTACAAGACCTTTAGATTGCTTTGCCACACCGCCCATGTGAGCGCGGATGCGAGACAGACCCATGCCAGATACGGGAGCATAAGAGCCGCAGCCAAACGGCTAACGCGCCAGAACACGGCGATTGTGGCCGTAATGAGGGTCAGA
>JBPPNE010000375.1:0-2013 GCA_051306415.1 Porticoccaceae bacterium | reverse complement strand
CGGTGTTTGCTGATATTCTGGACGCTGGTGGAAAACGCCTGATACCCAATCAATCATCATCGTTTTTTGCCTCTGAACGGCTCCGGGTTGCAACCGGGGCCGTTTTCTTTTGTGGAGATCCATCCCCGCATATGCGAGGAACGATGTACCACCGGTGGTACAAAAGTGCACGGTTCATCCCCGCGTGTGCGGGGAACAGGGCGCCCGAAATCAGAGCCGAGCGAGGCCAGATGTTATCGTGTTTCTACTGGCCGTAGTACCAATGTGCTGTTATTACTAACGCACATCGCCGAATCCGGCCGCGCCCGCTGAACGTCGCGACAAGGGGGGCCGGCGCCTCGTCGGTGCTCGCGGCGCTCGCTCTCGCCGGGACGCTCGCCCCCCCCCTGGAAGGCTTCCGAAACGCTCGGCCAGGCCGTCAAGAAACTCTGAACGTCAAGAAGCTTTGAATGGTGAGCGGCGCTCAACGTTAAGCAACGCTCGACATGTCACAAGTCGTGATAGATCACGGGTTGTGACTGGCATCGAGGAACAGGCTGCCGGCAAGGTCACCGCGGCAACCAATCGGCCGCCGCCCTGGGCGGGCGATTTTGGCGGGGTGAGTCTTGACCAGGTCGAACAGACAAGCACCGCGGATTGACGAAAAACCCTGATGCGCCGGCCTGTGGCTCGGTGGCAGCGTATATCGTTCAGGGAAAGAGAGGTGGCCCGCTGGCGACACTCGCGAGCGCCAGCGAGAGCCGAGCCCCGGCAGAGCTCGGCAACTGGTGGGGTTGGACACAGGGAAGGGGGGGGCCCTACGGCTGACAGCTGCTCAGCTGGAAAGTACGAACGATGACCCAGGGAGGCCGGCATAAGCCCGAGCAAGTGCGGGGTCCGGCTCGAACAAATAAGCTTTGAGCGGCTCGGGGTCCCATCCTGCAGGGTCTAAGCCGCTCACAGAAGTCCCAGAAGGCGATTCATCATCCGTGACGGGTTTAGCCGGGGGGGGCGAAGCGATATCGACGCCACAAGCGGCCAGAAGGGCACGTCGAGTGCGGTAGAACGTGTCATGAGCCAAGCAGGCACGCAGATCCTCACCACAACGCCAACGTGCCAGATAACCAGCCAGGTGGTTAGGCAATTTCGGGGGATCGCTCATGTTCAATACCTCTGCGTTGCGGTTCCAGGTCAATCGATCGAAATACCACTTCCAGACATCGGCGATCGACAAATCAGCAAAAGAAAGTCCAGCGACTGAAAGCTTGCTGTCGATCAAATCCAGCTCCATACCCTTTAAAATCAGCTCGAAACGAACAACCCCGCAGGCCCAGTCTGTAAGCTCATCAACGGCACCAGGGATCGAGGCCAGCGAGCTGCTTAAGCGATGGCCACGACCGCGTGCCTTGAGCTCATCGCTCTTGAGATAGGCTTTCATGGTCCAGCGCCGAGAATCCTTGCCAGAAGCGGTTTTTCCCCAATAGACGGTAGTTCCACTCAGAACTGAACCCCCATGGCGTGAACGGGCGGTTGACGCTACATCGCGGAGCCAAGCGCGCGCCGAAGCATCAGTGGAAAACCGATATGACCTGGTCAAATCGAGCCGAGTGAATCGAGGAGGCAAAAACAAGCTATCGGCAGTCTCAGGGCTGGGAAAAAATCCGTGTTTAGACCTGACCTCTTGCCCTGCTGACAGCCACAAACCGAGATAATCAGTGCTGCCAAACAGGTTGTGTCCCTGTAGGAATTTGACTGGATTCCCGGAAAGAAGGAGCGAACACCGATCCGCGGAACGAACAAAAATCCGGTTATCGTGGCTCCCTTCGACCATGACAAAACCGGCTTTTTGCCACTCAACCGCCCCATCTGGATCAACGGAAATGGTGCGCCCGGTGTCGTAAATCGGTGTTTGCTGATATTCTGGACGCTGGTGGAAAACGCCTGATACCCAATCAATCATCATCGTTTTTTGCCTCTGAACGGCTCCGGGTTGCAACCGGGGCCGTTTTCTTTTGTGGAGATCCATCCCCGCAT
>JBPPNE010000374.1:0-4614 GCA_051306415.1 Porticoccaceae bacterium | reverse complement strand
CCGTCCCGCCAGTGTGCGGGAGCGGGCCGTCGTGCTCGGCGTTGGCCTGCTGGGCAACCAAGCCATTGTCCTGGCGTTCGATTACCTGCTCTACCCCTTCGTGCTATGGCGCCTCGGCCTGCTGTATGGCTGCCTGATCATGACCGCCCTGTCGGCACTGGTGTGCTACCTGACGATGCTGTTTTACGACTGGAGCAAAAAAGACTGGCTCGGTATCGAGGCCATCAAGGAACTGAAACACCGCGAGGGCAAGGGGCCGGTCACCCGTTTTCTCGCCCGCCTGCTGCGCCGCGGTGACGGGCTGGCCCTGCTGGCGCTCTCGGTTTACTTCGATCCCTTTATCGCCGTCGCCTACCTGCGTCCCGGCAGCTACCACTTCAACGGACTGGCCCGGCGGGAATGGCGCCTGTTCGGGCTCAGCGTATTGATTGGCAACCTGTTCTGGAGCTTTGTGGCCTTTACCGGGATTACCATTTTTCAGTGGATATGGAATTGGGGTGGAAGCTTGTAGTTCTTGTCCACCGAAGAATTCAGCATTACGGCGGCGCTTAATCCTGAAGTTCCAGTCGCCCGGAGATACCCATGAGCAAACCCCGGTTATTGAGCTGGATGAATCCTCAGCTGGAAGTGCGAGACACTGACCGCTATGGCAAGGGCGTGTTTGTGGCTGATGGCCCCATTGCCAGAGGGGAAATGTTGTTCGTCATGGGCGGGAGCATCCTCACCATCGCGGATGAGAACCGGCTGCGGGGTGTGGTGGCGGATAAGCCTATCGAAATTTCCGAGCATTTTTCCATCGGCCCGCGTACCGCAGCCGAGCTACGGTGCATGCCCCAGCATTACGTCAACCACAGTTGCGAGCCCAATGCCGGCTTCAACGGCCAGATTTTCATGGTCGCCATGCGCTCCATCGCCGCCGATGAGGAAATCACCTACGACTACGGCATGGTGATGCACGCAAGTCCGGAGAGCACCACCTTCTTTGCCATGGAATGCCAATGCGGTACCGGGCAATGTCGGGGTGTGGTGACAGAAAATGATTGGCAAAGTGCGGACCTACAGCGCCGCTACGACGGCTACTTCCAGTGGTTCTTGCAGGAAAAAATCCGTTGTCTGAATGCTGGTAAGGTTTGAACCGGGCGCCCTGAAACCCAATGAATCACTGGGGCCTGTGGGTCTTCAGCCAGTCCTTCAGCGCGGCATCCAGTCGGGTCTGCCAGCCGGCGCCCGTGGCACGGAAGCTGGCGACGACTTCGGGCGACAAACGAATGGAGATGCGCTCCTTGACCGGTGCTTTTTGCGGCCCGCGCGCGCGGGTGGAAAGCGTATTGCGCAAGGCTTCCGGCAGGCCGGAGAAGGGCACGGCCCGCTTGAAGTCTTCTTCGGTCCATTCCCGGGCTTCGCCGGATTCATCGGTCAAGGGTAAGCGCTTTGCCATTTCTCGTTGCCTCTCGCAGGTTCGCCTTGCGGAAACTGATGACCCGGATGCCGCCGGGGATATCAATAAAACAGATCACATGCAGGCGTCTGTCCAGATAACCCACGGCGACGATGCGTTCCTCGCCGTAGTGCTTGCGGTCGTCAGTCCCATAGATCGCTGTTTCAAAATCGAATTCGGCGGCGCGCTCAAACGACAGTCCGCGCTCGCGGATGTTCCGTTCGTCCTTGACCGGGTCGAACTCGATTCGCATGGCCGTATTGTATAGACAAAATATCCCGGTGAGGAGAAGAGGACAGTTATTCCGCGGCCAGCCGACACACGCCGGTGGCACGCGGCCTCGGGATCGGCCGGCGCTGCTCGCGTCAGTAAGCCGCTGATCCGGATGTGGACGTCATTACCACGCCCAGCGCTTGCGCAGCCACTGGCAAGTCAGCTTTCATCCGCCAACAACTCGGCGAGCTTCGCGGGGGTCAGGCCGGCACGTTCCGCCGCCTTGGCGGTATCGCGCAGGGTTTTGCGCAACCGGTCGGCATAAAACCGGCGCATCGCCTCGTAATCCTTGGCGCTCACCATCACCCCCACCACGCGATTGTGCCGCGTCACCTGCACCGGCGCGCGCTGTAGCTGGTCGAGCAGTTTGCCGAAGCGGGTTTTGGCTTCCTTGGCGGTGAGGGGCTGCATGGGGCACCTCTGCTCAGCATACATAGGGCTTGAGTTTGGCCGAATAGAACGAAACGATCAATTCACCTGTGTCGTGCGATACGCCGTGTGGTGCTGCCCTGGGAGCAGCTATTGGCTCTCGCGCGCGCATCGCCTTGCAGACGGGTAAGTAGCCCAATGGATCACTGAGGCCTGTGGGTCTTGAGCCAGTCCTTCAGCGCGGCGTCCAGCCGGGTCTGCCTTGATCATCGGGTTAGCCAGACTTTCCTTCATTCGTACCGAAACCAGACTCGGCACATTTGCCACACTTATTCACCCCGCCGCTTTCACTCCCATGATGATGTGGGCATCCACCTTGACCTTGAGCCCGTTGATTTCCCGTTCGCCCTCGTCGTCGTAGTAATTGTCACGGATATCGCGCCAGCCGTTGGCCGCCATGGCAGCGGCGATCTCGGCGGATTCCCGCAGGCAGAAACCATAGGGCGTGAACGGCAGCTTCGCCATTGCCGTCTTGGAGCGAATGCCGATCACCAGCCGTCCACCGGGTTTGAGCCAGCCATTAGCGCGCGCAAGGAAGGGCGCCAGATCGTCGAGAAAGTACACGAAATTGGTGCCGAAGAGGGCATCGACGCTGCCGGCGGGCAGCTCCGCGGTACGACAATCGGCGTTAAGGACTTCCACGGCGCAGGCGGAGAGACCAGTCAGATTGGCGGCGCATTCCCGCGCCATATCGGGTGACAGCTCGATTGCGGTGTAACTACCGCTCTCCCCCAGCAGCCGCACCAGGTCAGCGGATAGCAGCCCGTTGCCAGGGCCAATCTCAACCACAGATTGACCTGGGCGGGCATCCAGCGCTGCGATGGCGCGCTCCGCGAGCCGGGCGTTGGCGACATTCATGTTGGCGGCGATGGCGGTGCCAGCCTCGCCGCTGGGGCCGGCAAGCTGCGCGGCCATGGCTTGAAGTTGGGTGGTATCGGTGGGCTCGGACACGGAATTACTCCACGGTTGACTATGTTCAGGGGGCAACTGGTCGCAGTGCCATTCATCCACAGCGGTTAACGCTGCCGCGAAGAGGCAGGCCCAGCCGAAGAAGTGCTATCAGCCCAGGTTGCAACGGGGTCAGCGGTTCTGGAGCGGATCAGCTCACACTAATTTCGGGGCAGCCTCGCCTAGCAGCTGAGGTTCATCAACCCCGATCGGGATCCAGCAGTGGGCGCGCGATAATCTCCTTCATGATCTCCGAGCTGCCGGCGTAGATGCGCGAAATGCGCGCGTTGGTGTACAGACGGCAGATTTCGTACTCCTCCATGTAGCCGGCGCCGCCATGTAGCTGCACGCCTTCGTCGACCATGCGGCCTTCCAGCTCGCTGGTGTAGAGCTTCGCCTGCGCCGCCAGCGTTGCGGTCAACTGACCCTGGTTGTGCAAGGTGACGCAGCGATCGATAAACACTTGGGCCATGTCCAGTTCGGTGCGCAGGGCCGCGAGTTTGAACCGGGTGTTCTGGAAATCGGCGATGCGCTGGCCGAAGGCCTTGCGCCCGATGACGAAGTCGCGGGTCACATCGAAGGCGCGCTGGGCGCAGGCGAGATAGCCCACCGCGCCGATCAGGCGCTCCTCGGCGAGGCCTTGCATCAGATAGTGGAAGCCCTTGCGGGGGTCGCCAAGAACGTTTGCCGTCGGTACGGTGACGTCGGTGAAAAACAGCTCGGCGGTGTCTTGGGCATGCAGCCCCATCTTGGCCAGGTTGCGGCCGCGGGTGAAGCCAAGCATGTCGCGCTCGACCAGAAACAGGCCAATCTGGCGCGGATTGTGCGGATCGGTCTTGGCGGCGACCACCACCAGATCGGCATTGATACCGTTGGAAATATAAGTCTTGGCGCCGTTCAGCAGCCAGTGGTTGCCGCGATCCTCGGCGCGGGTGCGGATGCCGGCGAGGTCGCTGCCGGCGTCCGGCTCGGTCATGGCCACCGCCAGGATGCAGTTCCCGGAGATGCAGCCTGGGAGAAACTTTGCGCGCTGTTCGTCGCTGCCGAAGTGTTTCAGATACGGGCCCACCAAGCGGCTGTGGAGGGTGTGGAAAAATCCTGCCTCGCCATGGACGGCGTCCTCTTCCATCATGACTTGCTGGTAGCGGAAGTCGCTGATGCCGAGGCCGCCGTACTGTTCGTCGGCCCAGGTACAGAGGTAGCCTTGCGCGCCCATGGTGCGAAACATCTGCCTTGGCACAATGCCGGCTGCGCGCCAGGCTTCGCGGTGCGGCGCGACCTCGGCGAGCAGAAACTTGCGGTAGGCGGCGCGGAAAATTTCGTGGTCTTCCGCAAAAATATCGCGTTGCATAAGTGGTTCCCGACTAGCGAGCAATTGGAGGAAGGTCCGGGGTCAGTGCCGGCGATGCGCGCTAACGTCGTGCGGGCGGAGGAATTGCCGCGAGTGCTGTGCGAATATCCGCCGCACTCGCCGGTTCGCCACCGGCAGCGCGGATGGCGCGCACCGCTTCTTCGACCAGTTGCAG
>JBPPNE010000373.1:0-13246 GCA_051306415.1 Porticoccaceae bacterium | reverse complement strand
GGTATGGAGCAGCCGTTCGATGTCTGCTCCAACCCGGAATTTCTGAAGGAAGGCGCGGCCATCGAGGATTTCACCCGCGCGGCGCGGATTATTGTCGGCACTGATTCGGAACGGGTGCGTGCGCTGTTGCGCGAATGTTATGCGCCCTACAGTCGCAACCGCGACAAACTGATGTTCATGGACGTCCGCTCGGCGGAGCTGACCAAGTACGCGGCGAACGCGATGCTGGCGACCAAGATCACCTTCATGAACGAAATGGCCAATCTGGCCGAGCGCCTCGGTGCGGATATCGAACAGGTCCGCCTCGGTATCGGTTCCGACCCCCGTATCGGCTCTCACTTTATCTATCCGGGTTGTGGTTACGGCGGCTCCTGCTTTCCCAAGGATGTCCGTGCGCTGTCCGTGGCGGCGGTAGCCGTCGGCTATCAGGCGGAATTATTGAACGCGGTGACCGCGGTCAACCAGCGGCAGAAGAGCGTTCTCTTCGACAAGCTCAATCAGGCTCTGAGTGGCGATTTCCGCGACAAAACCATTGCCCTCTGGGGCCTGTCATTCAAACCGGACACTGACGATATGCGCGAGGCGCCGAGCCGCGTGCTGATGGAAGCGCTGTGGGCGGTGGGCGCGCGGGTGCGTGCCTTTGATCCGCAGGCGATGGGTGAGGCGGCACGGATTTATCCCCAACACTCTGCGCTGGAGCTGGTGAACAGCCGCGACGCGGCGGTGGCCGGTGCCGATGCGCTGGTGATCTGCACCGAGTGGAAGCAGTTTCGCACTCTTGATTTTCGTTGGCTGAAGCAGCAATTGAAGGCGCCGGTCGTCGTCGATGGCCGCAATCTCTACGACCCGGCACTGGTGCACGCCGCGGGGCTGCGCTATTACGCCATCGGCCGGGGTGATTCCGTGCAAGCCCCGGCCTGAGCGGCCGTTGTCGATGGTTCCTGATCCGCGCCGGATTTTAGCCGTAGGCGCCCGCCGATGAAAATTGGGTGGTTGTTGGCCCTGGTGGCCTGCCTGTCGTTAGCCCTCACCGGCCTGTTGCGGCACTTCGCCGCCGCCCGCGGGCTCATTGATATCCCCAACGCCCGCAGCTCCCATAGCCGGCCGATGCCCCGGGGCGGTGGCTTGGCCATCGTGGTGACATTCTTCGGGGCTGTGCTGACGCTTGCATTGCAGGGCGCCGTTGACTGGCGCCTGTGGTGGGCGCTGCTGGGCGCCAGCGTCGTGGCCGCTATCGGTTTCCTCGACGATCATGACCCTGTGCCGGTGCGCTGGCGGCTCGCGGTCCAGGTTGCCGCTGCGCTGTGGGCGCTGGGTTGGCTCGGGGGCTTGCCGCCGTTGGTGGCGGCTGGCGCGACCGTCGATCTCGGGTGGCTGGGGCATGTGCTCGCCGCGGTCTACCTGGTTTGGCTGTTGAACCTGTACAACTTCATGGATGGCATCGATGGTATCGCCGGGGTTGAGGCGGTCGCGGTTGGGCTGAGCGCGGCGCTGCTGTCTCTGTGGGTGCCCGCGGCTGCAGGCGAAGCGCTGGTGCCGGCGTCGCTGGCGATGGCGGCGCTCGGCTTTCTGTATTGGAATTTCCCGCCGGCGCGAATTTTCATGGGTGATGTTGGCAGCGGTTTTATCGGTCTGGTGTTCGGCATTTTGTCGCTGCATGCAGCGACGATCGCGCCGCACCTACTGTGGGCCTGGCTGATACTGCTCGGCGTGTTTGTCGTCGATGCGACCTGGGCGCTGATCCGCCGCCTGCTGGCTGGCGAAAAAATTTTCCAGGCGCACCGCAGTCACGGTTATCAGGTGGCCGCGCGCCGCTGGGGACATCGGCGGGTAACGGTGGCCGTGGCGGTGATCGACGGCTGCTGGCTATTGCCGCTCGCCGCGCTGGTGGCGCTGGATCGGCTGGAAGGTGTGATAGCGGTGGTTATCGCCTACGCGCCGTTGTTGATCCTGATGACCTGGCTTAGATCCAGCGAACTCAATCGGGGCGAATCCTGATAATTTTGGATCCCGTGTCCGAAGGCTGGGCGGGCTCCGTTGGCGCCGGCTGGAATAGCCAGTCGCTGATCTCGCTATTGGGGCTATAGCCAATGGCGGGTTCGGCTTGCAGACGCGTGCGCAGGGACGGGTAATCCTTGGCGTCGAAGAGCTGGATGATCCGGCGCAGAAAGGGCTCCAGCGCCGACCAAGGGATCACCAGCTCGTTGGCGCGGAGGATTTTCGGGTGCTGGGTAACGTGGATGTCGCTGCCGATGAGGAGTTCTTCGTGCAGTTTTTCTCCCGCACGCAGGCCGGTGTAGTTGATCGCAATGTCGCCGTCGGGGCGATCCGCATCCCGTACCGATAGCCCCGATAGACGAATTAGTTGCCGCGCGAGCTTGTCGACTTTTACGGGCTCGCCCATGTCGAGCACGAAGACATCGCCACCCTTGCCCAGTGAGCCGGCCTGAATCACCAACTGAGCGGCTTCCGGTATGGTCATGAAATAGCGGGTGACCTGTGGGTGAGTGACCGTCAGCGGGCCGCCATCGCGGATCTGTTGGCGAAACTTGGGCACCACGGAGCCGGAGGAGTCGAGGACATTGCCGAAGCGAACCATGGTGAAGCGGGTGCGGTTGACGACCTTGGTGCCGGCATTCACGCCGAATTGCTCGGCATCGAAGAAGCAGACTGCCGGCTCCTGGCTGAAGGCCTGCAGCACCAGTTCGGCGATGCGCTTGGTGACCCCCATCATATTAGTCGGACGCACCGCCTTGTCCGTCGAAATCAATACGAAGTTCTCGACCTGGGTCAGGATCGCCGCCTGCGCTGCGTACAGCGTGCCGAGCGTATTGTTGCGAAAGCCGTGATGGCTGTTGTGCTCGACGATGGGCACATGTTTGTAGGCGGCAGCGTGATACAGGGTGTGAATGTGAAAGCGCTTCATCACCGCGAGCAGTCGCCAGGGCTGGGTGACCGAATCAAGCACCGGGATCACCTCGACCGGGGCGGTGCTCTGTGCCGACAGCCGCTCCAGTTCTTCCGCTATCTGGTAGAGACTGTATTCGGAGTTTTCCAACAGCACGATGCGGGCCGGTGCCGCGGTGATGATCTGGCGACACAGCTCCGCGCCGATGGAACCGCCAGCGCCGGTGACCAGCACGGATTTGCCCTGGATACAGGGAGCGAACAGCTCGGGTATCGGCGGTATCGGATCGCGCCCGAGGATATCGGCAACCTCGACGTCGCGAATGCCCTCGACTTTGACCCGGCCCTGGGCAAGCTCTTCAAAACTGGGCATGGTGCGGATATGCAGCTGATAGGGCTCGAACATCTCGATGATATGGCGTCGCCGCGAGCGGCTCGCGGACGGAATGGCGAGCAGCAATTCCCGTGCTCCGGTCGCGTCCATCATCTTTTTCACTTCGCTCGGCGGATAGACCCGCAGTCCAGCGATCACGGTGTTCTGTAATTCGGGGCTGTCGTCGATAAAGGCGACGGGATCATAACTACGGCTCTTGCCGAGCGCGGCGATCAATTGGCGGCCGGCGTCGCCCGCGCCATAAATCGCGACTGGCGCGCTGTGGCTATTGCGGCGGCGGCGGCGGAAGCCAACCAGTTGCAACAGGATCGTCTTGATCGAGTGGCCGTGGAGCCAGATCCCCGCCCAGTAGCGGCCGCCGGTCATGATCAGAATACTCGACGCCCAAGAGGACACTGGCATTGAGCGCGGGATCAGGGGCTTGTGGGGTAGCAGGAAGTCGATCAGCAGAAAGGTGACCATGCCCAGAGTGACGGCACGGACGATGGTGCCAATCATCTCCAGGCCGGCGTGGCGGGTGACGGCGCTGTAGAGGCCACTGCGGATGAAATAGGGCACCGTCGTCAGCGGAACCAGCGCGAAGACGAGGGCGAACGAATCAAACTTGTCGGCGAAGGCGTCAAACCCGCCCAGCCGCCCCAAATAGGCGAGGGCGATGCTGAGCCAGAGCGCGCAGAGGTCAAAACTGAACAGCAGTGCCTGTTTCCATGGTCGCGGCAGTTGCGTCAGCAGATCCCTCATGTAGTCCTACTCCGGATGTTCATGGCGGCTTTTCCGTGGCGAGTGCTTTTCTGCGGCGAGTATAGTGAAATCCCGGTTGCTGTCGCAAACACTGCCGCACATGTCCGGCGCAACTGACTGACGCTTACAGTGATGCGCGTCGGTGGGCAGTGGCCCTCGAACATAGACGGCGCGACCGGCTTGGCGGTGCCACTGGTGTCAGTTCAGAGGCCTGTCGGCTCAGCTCGCCGCAGATTCACTCGCCAAGGCTTTCCATTAACCCCGGATAGCGCGGATTGGCGATCCGCAGTTTGTCCTGCACGGTGTGTTTGACGTGGGTGAAGATCGCCGCGCGCTGGCTGTCGAGGGCGCCGGAGCGGATGCCGGCGCATAGCCCGGCATTGAGATCATCGAGCGCTGAGGCGACGTGCGCGGCGGGGCTTTTCCGACCCAGCAGGGCTTCGAGCCGACCCAGTTCGGCCGCGTCGGCCGGCTCACCGAGAGCGACTTCGCGCTGCAGGATGCCGAGAATGTTGGCGGCCACCCGGCATTTGTAGATGCTGCCGCCGCTCAGTTGCGGCAGCACCTCGATGCGCAGAAAAGCTTCCACACCGGCGAGCAGTTCTCCCGCGGTACCGCGATCTTGAGGCATGTCAGCCCTCCTCTATCAGTTGCAGCAGGTCGATTTCGGTTTCGCAGGCGCGCCGGCCGATGGCCGCGTGCTCAAAGGAATCGACGAGTCCCGAAATATGCTTGTAGGCCTGGAACGCGCACACCACACCCCATTTGAGCGTGCCCATGACTTCCCAGAAATGCACGACCTGGGGGTCCACCGGCCCGCCGCCGGCCGCCTCGTAGCCGGCGAAGAGATCCTCGCGGCTGCCGAAGCCGCCCACCGGATTGGCGTTGGTGCCAAAGCGCCAGGAGCGCACGCACAGCCAGCCCAGGTCTTCCATGCCGTCGCCGATGTGGCCGAGCTCCCAGTCGAGGACGGCGCGAATGCCCTCCGGCCCGACGATGAAGTTGCCGTTGCGAAAATCGCCGTGCACGAGCTGGGTGCGGGCATCGGCCGGGCAGTGCTGTTCGAGCCAGCGGAAGGCGAGTTCGAACGCCGGGTGGTACTCGGCGCGGCCAACTCGGGTTTCGCTGCGGTAGTAGTCGCTGATGCCGTCCATCAACTCGCGATAGTAGGCGATCAGCGCGCGCACCGGCATGTGTACGAGGCCCGCGGGCAGACTGCTTACCTTGATGGCATGTAAGCGAGCGAGAATTTCGCCGCACTGGCGCGCCATCATTTTGCGCGCGTCGGCGTATTGGGCTTCCTTCAGGATACGCGGTGCCAGCGCCTCGCCCTCGATACGACCCATCACGTAACAGGCGCCGAGGGGGTGCTCGGACGGCAGCGCAAAGTGTACTCGGGCGACCGGTGCGCCGGCGCCATGCACGACCCGCTGCAATGCAGCCTCGGTGTCGCGGGTCAGCGAGTAAGTGGTTTTGCCACTGCGCCAGTCATCGCCCGGGCCACCCGCTGTACCGGAAGAGTTGCCGGGATCGCGGCGCAGAATCAGCCCGAGCCGGCCGCTCTGGCCGAAACCGGTATCCGTGGATTCCACGTCAAGTGACCAGGTCTCGCGGGAGGCGCCACCGGACATCTTGCTGATCGCGGTGATCGTCAGTGGCGCTTTTGCCGTCATGCCCAGATGAGTCTGGATTTCATCGCCGAGCAGCGTCGCGATCTGGCTGTCATCGAGCGTTGAGGCGTGGGTGGAATCTGCTTTGGCTTGGTCTGAGGCGCTGATTTTACTCATGGTCTATCCGCACAATGACTGTTGAAACGGGGCTGCTTGTCGAGGAGTTTGGCTCAGCAAGCAATGCCAACGGGTTTGCCATCGACAATCTGGTCGAGGTATTCCGACAGGCCGTAGCCCACTTGGCCGTCGCAACGATACTCGGTCATGCCCTCGGTAATGCGCGTCATCAATTCGCTGTCATCGGCCAATTTGCGGCGATTGCGCAACGGAATCAGCGACATCACCCGGCCCTCGATGTGGTATTCCCGATGGTCGGTTTTCGCCCAGGCCGTCAGCCGTGTCTGGTAGAAGTTGGCGTCCCACTCGGATTCGATGCGGGCATCGCGGATCAGATCGTAGCGGCCGTCGGTGAGAACCATGCCGCCCACCAACTGGGTGCCATCGGCGGTGGTTTTATTCAGGCACATGATGGCGAAGCTCTCGCTGAAATTCATCGGCAGCCAGCGGTAGAAGCGGACGTTTTGCCAGTAGCGCGGTCCCCAGCTGTGATCGCGCAGGCCGAGGCCGTTGATCCGCCAGTTGCGATCCCCCACCGTGATGATCCCGGTGCCCGCAATATGCTGTTCATAGTGGCCGACGTAGAGCCCGGTATTGGGGTTGTTTTCCAGCGGCGAGCCGTCGGCGTTGACCGGCTCGCCGCCATACATCGGGGATATTCCACGATAATTTATCTCGACCTTGCAGGGCAGTTTGGGATTGTTTTTGAACGCCCGGCCGGGATCAATCATCTCGCCGGGACTTTTCAGCACCAGCACCTCGCCGGCGTAGGTGACGGTGAGGTGCTGGTAGGGCTCGTTCACCGTAAAGCGCATGCCGCCAGCGGCAAAGGCGTTGTTGCTGGTGATGGTCGGTCGCATGAACATGAAGGCCACCGAGCCGTCCGGCAGATACAGGCAGTTGGTCATCTCGGCATAGCCTTCGTTGACCCGGTTGCCGATGCGAAACCAGCCACCGACTTGGGCGCCGGGGTCATAGATATTGAAATACATGCTCTCGTTGAAATTCCCGGCGGTTCCCGCCGCGTGCGGGTATTCATCCGCGGGGCTGAGCTTCATGTAGGCGCCGTCTGGTAATTGCATGGTGGTTCCTAAAGGCTGGTAATTGACGGATGGAGTTTCTACGGCGCGCCAGCTGCCTAGAGATGCCCTGAATAACCCGATTCCGTTTATGGTTCGACCCTTCGACAGGCTCAGGGCTCACCACGAACGGAATCAGAAACTTACCGTTCGTCCTGAGCTCCGTCGGTCCTGAGCCTGACGAAGGATCGAAGGATATATTCAGAGCATCCCTAGGCGTAGCGACTGCCGGCTGCGGCATTGATCGGGAACGCCGCCTCGATCTCGGCCAGTTCGGCGGTGGTCAGCGCGATGTCCGTTGCCCCGGCGTTACTATCGAGGTTGCGGATGTGGCGGGTGCCGGGGATCGGGATGATCTGCTCACCCTGTGCCAGCAGCCAGGCGAGGGCAATCTGCGCAGGTGCGCAGCCCTTGCGCGTTGCGACGGTCTTGATCAGCTCCGCGAGTTTCAGGTTCCGCTCGATATTGCCGGGCTGAAAGCGGGGGTTGGATTTGCGGAAATCCTTGTCGCCCATGCCCTGGGTACTGGTGATGGTGCCGGTCAGAAAGCCTCTGCCCAGCGGGCTGTAGGGCACAAAGGCGATATTGAGCTCGGTGCACACCGGCAGCACTTCGGTCTCCGGATCGCGCGTCCACAGCGAGTATTCGCTTTGCAAGGCGGCGATCGGGTGTACCGCGCTGGCGCGGCGAATCAGCGCCGGGTCAGCGGAGGCCTCGGACAGACCCAGAAAGCGCACCTTGCCGGCCTTGACCAGGCCCGCCATGGCGCCGACGGTGTCCTCGATGGGCACCTTGGGATCGACCCGGTGCTGGTAGTAGAGGTCGATGCAGTCGATACCGAGTCGCGCCAGACTGGCATCGCAGGCCTGGCGGACGTAGTCCGGGTGGCCATTGACCTGTATTTCGAGACCGCCCGCCGGTTTCAACTTGGCGCCGGCGATGCCGAACTTGGTGGCGATGAAGGCGCTGTTGCGACGGTCGGCGATGGCGCGGCCAATCAGCGTCTCATTGTGGCCCTTGCCGTAGACATCCGCGGTATCGAGAAAATTGAGCCCGATGGCGAGGCTGTGGTGCAGGGTGGCAATGGATTCGGCTTCGTCCGCCGGGCCATAAAAATCCGACATGCCCATGCAGCCCAAACCGATGGCTGACACCTTTGCCCCGCTGTTGCCGAGAGTTCTGTAGCGCATGATACTTTCCCCTTGTTTTTGCATTCGATGGGACGGACGGGGCACGCCCGTTCCGCCGCTACTCGCATTAAAGCAGACATTTCACCCGACATTAAAAAAGGCTCGCCACCCCTAGGGTAACGAGCCTCTGCCGATAGGGCGGCCGCCCCGTTTACAAGGCGGTGGACGCGCGACCGTTGCGCAGGATGCGCCCCGGAAGTTTGCCCTTGCTATCCAGCTGATCCTGGTTGTGCTGCCGCAACAGCACACCGTTAACCACTACCGCGTCGATGCCGCTCGCCTCCGAAATCAGCCGGTCGGCGCCGCCGGGGAAATCGTAGACCCGTTGCAGCGCACCGGCGCCGACGGTGTCGGCATCGAATACGACGACATCGGCGGCGAGCCCGACTTTCAAGCGGCCGCGGTCGTCGATATTGCAGACGTCCGCCGAGCGGGCGGTCAGCAGCCAGATCGCGTATTCGAGATCGAGGGACTTGCGCTCGCGTACCCAGTGGCCGAGCATGTAGGTCGAAAAGCAGGCATCGCAGAGTTGGCTGGCGTGGGCGCCGCCGTCGGACAGACCGACCACCACATTGGGATCCTTGAGCAGAATTTCCACTTCGTTCTCGTCGTGGTTGGCGATCGGCAGGCGGATGCGCATCGTCAAATCGCTTTCGAGCGCGAGATCGAGCAGCATATCGACCGGATGCGCGCCACTCTCCTTGGCGACCTCAAACAGCAGGCGCTCTTCCAGCGATGGATTCTTCTCAAACTGGGAAATCTGTGTCTTGGGCCAGCCACCCATGGCCAGGGCGCCGCCCTTGTCGAGCGCCGCCTTGAAGTCGGCGCGGAACTGCGGATCGCGGTAAATCGCTTTGCGCCCCTCAATATCGGCAGCCGATACCGGCTTGAACACGGGCATGCTCTCGAAAATGAATGGCGCCTTCATGGTCATTTCGAAATTGAGCGCGCGCGGGCTTACCTGGGGGTAGACCTTGGCGCCAGCGGCGACGAGTTCGGCCGATTTTTTCAGTTGGGCGTGGTGGTCGCCACCGCCGAGGGAAATCCCTTGCAACAGCGCGGTCCAGGTCACATTGCAGTCGGCGGCCTTGGACATCTCGGCGAACTGATCGTGGAGTACGTCGCCGCCGATGGTGGATTGGATCATGCCGGTTTTTTCCTCGCCGAGCACTTTGGCGATTTCGAGAATTTCAGTGCGGTAGTCGGCGAGACGGCTCGGTACCGGCTTGCCGCCAGCGCCGATATGAGTGGGTGCCTTCGAGGAGGCAAAGCCCAGAGCTCCGGCCCGCAATGCCTCACGGACGATTTCACGCATCTGAATGACTTCATCTGGCGTCGCCTTGCGCTCGGTGGCGTCCTCGCCCATCACGTAGATACGCAAGGGTGTGTGGCCGATCAAGACGCCAACATTGATGCCGGCACCACGGGCTTCCAGCGTGTTCATGTACTGGGGAAAGGTCTCAAAGGGCCATTCACTGCCGAGACCGGCGCGCAGGGCGTTGGCGTCCATGCCCTCGACATTTTCCAGGGTGCGAATGATGGTGTCGCGATCTTTCGGCCGCACCGGCGCAACGCCGAAACCACAGTTGCCGAGCACCACCGTGGTGACACCGTGCCAGGGCGAGATGGTCATCATGCGATCCCAGATGATCTGGGCGTCGTAGTGGGTGTGACAGTCAACAAATCCGGGGCAAACAATCCGGCCAGTCGCGTCGATCACTTGGTCGGCATCGCCGGGGGCGTTGCCCAGCGCGACGATCTTGCCGTCCTTGATGCCGACATCGCCGCGATAGCGAGGTGTTTTGTCGCCGTCGATGATGGTGCCGCCAGTAATTTTAATATCGTAGCTGGTCATGACGATTACCTTTTTGAAGGTAGCTTAAAAAGGAAAAAACCCGGTGCCGTGAACACCGGGTTTGCCGCTTCCGCTACTCAAGCCGGGATTTTGTCTACCGGCAGATCGTAGCAGTCGATAATGTTCTCACGCATGATCCAGCGTTTTTCCTGGGCAGTCAGATGGCTGGTGTGTTTTTCCAACATTTCCTGCGACCAAGGCCAGGTGGCGTCGCTGTGCGGGAAGTCATTGGCCCAGACCAGCTTGCGCGGGTTCATCAGGTGGGTGACGTTAAACGCGGTCCAGTCGTCCTGGAAGGTCAGCCAGACGTGGTCGCTGAGGTACTCGCTGGGTTTCCGTTTGAGGTTCTTGCTGCCGCCCAGCCAGAGGCCATGGCGATTGTAGGCGTGATCCATGCGGTAGGCGTAATGGGGCAACCAACCGGCATCGGCTTCCGCCGCGATCAATTTGAGTTTGGGATGACGGTCAAATACACCGCCCAGGACAAACACGCCAAGGACGTCCTGCACGCCGCGGATGATGCCCAGGAAGCCGTTGACCTTGCTGCCGCGCGCTTCGAGGATATTGTCGACGCTCGAGCTTTTGGAGGTCAGGATGTGGAACGACAGCGGCAGGTTGAGCTCGCTCGCGCACTCCCACAACGGCGCGTACATGGGGTGGTCATAATCCGCTTCTTTCGGGTTGCCGGGCATCATGATGCCAACGAAGCCCTTCTTCTTGCAGTCTTCCAGATCCTTGATGGTCTGCTCGACACTCTCGCAGGAGGTCTGGCCGAGGCCGAACAGCCGGCCGGCGGGCGCATCGCTGAGGTAGCTCGCGAGCCATTCGTTGTAGGCGTGGAAGCAGGCCGTCTTGTAGGCAAAGTCGGGGTGATTGCACAGCGCCATGCCGACGGACGGGTAGAGGATTTCGGCGACTACGCCATCGCGATCCTGGTCCGCGACGCGATAAGTGGCGTCAGACCCGCTCTTGTGCAACTGATCGAAGGTGCAGCCCTGACGGCGTTCAGCGAGTTCTTCCGGGGTGAGGCCGGCAGCGGCGACCAGGCCCAGAGGGATTGTCGAGGTCATGCCGGGAATCACATAGACGTCATTACCTGTGGCGTCGCGTTTAATGGTTGGCGCGGAATCCTTATACTTGGAAATAATGTAGTCGCTGTAGCAATTCGCGGGTTCAACGATATGCGAATCGGCGGAAATACATCCGAAACCTAGGCTGCTCATAAGATCGTACTCCGTTGTCTTGGGGGATGGAATTTGGGGTCGTCGGCCGTTGCTTCTGCCACGCCTGGCCAGCGTCATTGGGCGTGGGCGCTAAAGTACCTAATTTAAGGATGTTCTGAATAATCTGATTCCGTTCGTGGTGAGCTTGTCGAAGGACTTGTTCAGCGCATCCTTAAGTTGCCTAATTTAGGTGTCGGCTTAACGACCTGAGTTACCGCTGGGGAAGCTGGTGTTACCAGTGGTTAACGCCGGGATATTAAGCATCCATTTTTTCGATATTGCAACCCCGCCGTGATCGCGGTGAAGCCAGCGATTTGTCGTCGGCGGCAAGGGCAGTTCGAGCGGTAATGCGGGATGGTGCGGTCAGCAACGGAGGGCGGAGCAGCCGGTTCGCCACCCCGCCGTGACACGTTGATCGGACTACAGATTGATGTCGGTCTGCTGGTCGGCTTTCTTCAGGGCGTCGCACTGCGCCGCCCAGTCGTAGCCCTTCAAAATGCGATCGAAGCGCGCCTGCACGTATTTGCGCAGGCCAGGGTCGGTAAATATGTAGGGCTGGTCGGCGCGGATCGCTTCCAGTACCTGCTCGCCCACCACATCCGGGCTAAGGCCTTTCTTCAGCATTTCGACCATTTGCTCGGAACGGGACTCGGTGGCGCCGCCGTATTCCGCCGGACGGTTGCGCGCCGAGGTGCCGAGATTGGTGTTGACGACGCCGGGGCACAGAACCGAGACGCCGATGTTATCGTTGAGATGCTCGGCCATCGCGGTCTCCGAGATCGCGACCGCCGCGTATTTAGAGGCGTTGTAGGCGCTGAGTTCGCCCCAGGCATACATGCCGGCCATCGATGCCGTGTTGACGATATGGCCGCCCTCGCCGTGGGATTCAATCAGCGGCACGAACGCCTGCAGGCCCCAGACCACACCCCACAGGTTGACATCGATGGTCCAGCGCCAGTTCTTCTCGCTGGTGGTTTCGGCGCGACCGCTGGCGCCGATGCCGGCGTTGTTGACCACCACGTGCACCTTGCCAAAGGTGTCGATGGTTTTTTGCGCGGCGGCGAACACCGAATCGCGCTTGGTGACATCGGTGACCACGCCGGCGACATCGCGGCCCTTGGCCTTGAGTTCGGCGACGGCCTTGTCGAGCGCTGTCTGTTCGATATCGCCGATCATCACCTTCATGCCGGCGGCGGAAAAGGCGCGCGCCATACCCAGGCCCATGCCGCTCGCGCCACCGGTGATGAAGGCCACTTTGCCTGCTACGTCTTTCATGCTGATTTCCCCTGATTGATGAATAAATTGGATGAACACCACAGGTCTGCTCGGCGTTACTCTGGACAGGCCTTGGCTATCCTGGTTTTTGAGTCGCCGAACTATAACCCATCGCCGCGCGCGCCGGATAGTTGCGGCGAACACTCGAGCGTGCAACCGGGCCGGCAGGGCTATACTGAGCCGAAACACGCCATCCAGAGCGCAGCGCGCTCCACCTGCACAGGGCGAACCCGATCATGATCACCGAACCCATTTTTCGATACATTCAAACCAAAGGTATTCAAACCAACGGCGTCACCCTGCGCACGCTGGTGAAAGGCGAAGGCCCGCTGGTGATTCTGCTGCACGGCTTTCCCGAGTTCTGGCATCTGTGGCGCCACCAGATCGATCCCATCGTGGCCGCCGGCTACAAGGTCGCGGCGCCCGACCAGCGCGGCTATGCCGGCAGCGACGCGCCGGCGGCGGTGGAGGACTACGACATTCTTCATCTTGCCGCCGATGTGGTCGGCATTGCCGATGCCCTCGGTTACGACGACTTCACCCTGATCGGCCAGGACTGGGGCTGTATCGTCGCCTGGAATACGGCGCTGCTCTATCCCGACCGGGTGCGCGCGGTGATGGGGCTGTCATACCCTACTGGGGCCGCGCGCAAAGTCCCGACGCGCTCGTCAATCCGCCCGGATTGGACGGCAAGTTCTGGTACATCCGCTATTTTCAGCCGCCCGGTGTTGCCGAAGCGGCTCTGGAATCGAATATCGAGGCGTCGCTGCGGATGACCTATCACGTGATTTCCGC
>JBPPNE010000372.1:0-3032 GCA_051306415.1 Porticoccaceae bacterium | reverse complement strand
CCCCGCCCGCATCCCTACCCAGTCTCAATGGCGACTGGCAGGACGCCCAAGGGGGTCGCTATCGTCTGACCGAACAGGGGGGCGGCGGTTTCAGATTCGAGGGACTCAAACCTTACGGCCAGATGGGCATCGGTTGGATCGCCAACAATATCCTGACGCTGGACTACACCTTCAATGGTGTCCGGTATGGTGCCGAACTCGAAATCAGCGCCGACGGCAACTGGCTCAGAGGCCGCTACGGCAGCGCAGTCACCGGCGAGAACGGTCCGGTGGTGTTGCAGCGTATCCGGTGAGCGCACTCTTCCTGTCCTACCGCCGCGACGACAGCGCGGGCTTTGCTGGCCGTCTCGCCGACGCGCTGGAGGCTGCGTTTGGTGCCGGTAGCGTATTCCGCGACGTCGATGACATTCGCCCCGGAGAGGATTTCACCCGTGCCATCAACGTCCAGTTGAAGAGCGTCGACGCGGTGCTGGTGATGATTGGCCCGCACTGGCTCGCGGGCGGCGCCGATGGCCGGCGACGTCTCGATACCGCCGACGACTTTGTGCGCATGGAGATCGAGGCCGCACTGGCATCGGACAAGCCCGTCATTCCGCTACTGGTGGGCGCTGCCAGGATGCCCGATGCAACTGACCTACCGCCAGCGCTGGCCGGTCTGGCGCGGCGGCAGGCGGTGGTGTTGTCCGACAGCAATTGGCGCGGCGATGTCGAGCGGCTGGTGGCGAGTCTGCGAATCTTGTTGCCCAAACCCAGCGAAAAGCCACGCGCGCGCCGCTGGATACTGGCCGGGACAGCCGTCGCTGTGCTGCTTGGCGCATCCGCCGCGTTCCATTTCGGCACTGAATCTCCGCGTCCGCCGACCCCCGTTGTTGCTCAGTCCGCCGACAGCCAACTCTCAGACATCAGCGGGCGCTGGACCGCACAGGTGAAATATGACTGGGGCGATCAGCACGACGAGATTTTTGAATTCAAGAATCTGGGCAACACGCTGCACGGCACCGCCAGTTATCTGACCGGTCGCCTGACGATCGAGCACGCCAGCCTGGAAGGCGACTGGCTGCGCTTCACCACCCGCAGTCAAGAGATGCTCGGCGACAGTCCGTGGAAAGAAGCCAGCCACCACTACACCGGCAAAGTCACGCTCGGGAAAATCGAGTTCACCCTGGAAACCACCGGCGGTTATTCCGTCCATCCGCCGGTTGAATTCGTGGCGCGACGGGTGCGCAAGTGATGCGCCGTTGCGGAATGGCGTATCCAGCGGCAAGGCGAAATAACGCCTTGAGCAAGGGGCTTGCATGAAGCTGGCCCCGGAATGTACGTTCGCCTGGGATGGCGCCGCCCTATCGATTGTTGTATTTGCCATTCCGCTAGCGATCCTGGCTACCACGCTGACGATATTTCTATACCGCAAAAGCGTGGAAAGGGCGATGCGCTTTTCAGCGGGCGAGATAGTAGCCGCGAGCCTCGAACCAGACGAAAAGATAACCGCCAAGCCGCTTAAAATAACAGTCGACGCCAACGCCAAGGACTAGATCACGCCGCAGCTGCGGCAAAGCCGATCTGCGATGCGCAATTTGAGCCGAGTCTATGTGCTCGCCGGACTGGCTCAGTCGTCGGCGGTGGTGCTGCTCTACTTTGGCCTGAACGATATCGAGTTCAAACCGGTGCGCACCTTTATGGTGTGGCTGCCATACGCGTGGCCGATCGTCCTCACGTTGACACTGACGGCAACCACCACGCGCAGGCAAAAATATTCACTGATTGTCGGCTACTTCATCGTCCTGTTGCTGATGGATGTGGCGGCGGAAATCTTCAAACTACGCTACCAACCAAGGTTGGGAGAACTGTTTTTGCTGTGGGCGATCATCATGGGATTGCCCACGCTGGTCATGGCGCTGCTCAGCAATCGCGCCTGGCGTTCGGTTGGATTGATCGCGCTGTTTCTCGGCCTGGTGCTGTCCGGCAGTTATCTGTTGGGGTTCCAGGGGCTCGGTTGCCTGGCGCTCAGCACCCGCAACGCCAGCTTGCTGCACGGCATATTTTATCTGCTGGCGGCGCTGGTCGTGCTGTTTTTTGCCTTGGCATGGTGGTGGTTGCGCAGGCTGGTGCGGCGTTACCGCGCCAAGCATTACAGCGATCAAATGCTGGTTATCGATAGCTGGTGGCTACTGGTTACGCTGCTTGAAATACTCTTTCAACTCGGGACATCGGGCGCATTGAGCTTCAGCTATCTGCTCGCTTTCATCGCTTACAAAGCAGTTATGCGGGCCGGTTTGCGCAGGCTGGGCTCAACGCACACGACGCAGCAAACCGTAGATGCGCCGAAAGCCATGTTGATGTTGCGTGTGTTTGGCTACAGCGCGCGCACGCGCCGGTTGACCGATCAGGTTGGCCAGTATTGGCGTTGCAGCGGTCCCATCAACATGATCGGCGGCGCTGATCTCGCCACCGCGTTGATCGAACCCGATGAGCTAATGCAATTCTGGAGTGGGAAACTGCGCCAGAACTTTGTCGCCAATGAGGCCGATTTGAACGCCCGCCTGCAAACCCTGGATGTCCGCCGCGACCCCGACACCCGCTACTGCATCAACGAATTCTTCTGCCACGACAACACTTGGCAAGCTACGGTAAAAGCCCTGGCGCAACGCAGCGCCGTCGTGCTGATGGATTTGCGCGGCTTCGGCAAGGGCAATCGCGGCTGCGAGTTCGAACTCGCCATGCTGCTGGGTGAAGTGCCGGTTACCCGCGTCCTGCTGTTGGTGGATCGAACCACCCGGCTCGATGAGCTTCAGCCCTTGCTGCAAACGGTATGGCGCAAGATTCCCGATACTTCGCCCAACTGCGGGCTGCAAGAGCCGGCACTGCAACTGTTTCAGGTGGCGGATAGCGAACGGGCGCTGCGGCCTTTGCTATCGCGTTTGTTTGCCTGTGCGGCGCAGGATTAGTGGTTGACGTTGCTAACACGCGATGCGGCGATACTGGAACTGGGGTTGGATGCGCTGGTGAAAGGATGGTGGAGAAATAGTGGGCTG
>JBPPNE010000371.1:0-10027 GCA_051306415.1 Porticoccaceae bacterium | reverse complement strand
AGCAGTGTATGGGCGGGTGATTCCTCGACCCGTCGCCCCGCGAAAAATTCGCCTTCGGGCACATTGGCCGCTCAGCAACGGGTTTTTCTACAGCTTCGTTAGCTCACTAAAATCAATCAGGTGTTTGTGGGGATAGGTCAGAGCCTGGCTCAATTATTTTTGCGAACGAAAAGGGGGCTCTACCCTTTGTCTGAATTCTGGCCTGACTCTAACTCTGCATATATGGATTCGCTCCCGCGAAACAAGAAGCTGATCTATAGGAGTCCCGAAATGGAAAGCACCCCACGAAAGTTCGCCCGCCAGCCGGGTCTGATTGATGGCCGCTCTGTAACAGGGCAGGGACAAGTTCCGAGCATCGCTGGATTCTTGTCTCGACAGCCCCCGAAATTTTAACTGGAGGCGCTGAACATCGAGCCAATAATGGCACGGGCGACAAATTTGCCGCCGTTGTGCGGTTGCAGCGGAACCGCGGTTTTGAAGGTGGTAAACTCTCCCCGCTCAACGGACCGTGAATGAATTGCATCGACGGCTGGGACTTGCTCAACATCTCCAATGCTCGCCAGCCTCGGCGGCAGGCGCTGCGGATGGCCAAGAGATCTCTGGACTGAAAACCACCGTCGCCAGGGGCTACTGCAAAAGCGGCCCGCCTGACGCCCGATACAACCGACATTCGCCCCAACAGGATGATCTGAAGCCCATGTCACTGTCCCGCGAAAACGCCATCAACACCGCGCGGGTACTCACTCGCGCACTACCCTACATCCAGAAATTTACCGGCAAGACCCTGGTAATCAAGTTCGGCGGCAACGCCATGACGGATGACGAGCTCAAGCGCAGTTTCGCCCGCGATATCGTGATGATGAAGCTCGTCGGCATCAACCCCGTGGTGGTCCACGGCGGCGGCCCCCAGATTGGCACGCTGCTCAAAGAACTCGGCATCGAGTCGCGCTTCGTCGACGGCCTGCGGGTGACCGACAGCCGCACCATGGACGTCGTCGAAATGGTGCTGGGCGGTGCCGTCAACAAGGAGATCGTCAACCTGATCAGCCACGCCGGCGGCAAGGCCATCGGCGTGACCGGCAAGGACGGCCAGTTGATCAAGGCGCGCAAGCTGAAGGTGACCCACCAGACCCCGGAGATGGACGCGCCGGAGATCATCGACATCGGGCGCGTCGGCGAGGTGGTCGGCATCAACACCGAGGTCATCGACATGCTCACCGCGAGCGATTTCATCCCCGTCATCGCGCCGATCGGCGTCGACGATGACGGCCTCTCCTACAACATCAACGCCGATCTGGTCGCGGGCAAAATCGCCGCTGTGCTGGCGGCAGAGAAGCTCCTGCTGCTGACCAACGTGGCGGGCCTCCTCGACCACGACGGCAATGTCCTCACCGGGCTCACCACGGCGCAGGTCGACGCGCTGATCGCCGACGGCACCATCCATGGCGGCATGCTGCCCAAGATTCGCTGTGCGCTGGATGCGGTCAAGGGCGGTGTCAAACGCGCCCACATCATCGATGGCCGCGTCAACCACGCCGTGCTGCTGGAAATATTCACCGACGAGGGTGTCGGCACGCTGATCCAGGCCGAAGAGTGAGTTTTGCGGTCAAATCAGCACGTTGAAAAGGGCGTCCCAGCCACCATGAGACACAACAACAAAGAAGGCTCGCCGCGGCGCCAGCAGATTCTCGAGGCGCTGGCGCAGATGCTCGAATCCTCGCCGGGCGAACGCATTACCACGGCCGCGCTGGCGGCGGCGGTGGGGGTGTCGGAAGCGGCCCTGTACCGACATTTTCCCAGCAAGGCGCGGATGTACGAGGGCCTCATCGATTTCATCGAGGAGACGCTGTTCGGGCGCATACGGGCAATCCTCACCGAAGATCCCGGCGCTATCGGACGCTGTCAGAAGATCCTGGCCCTGCTGCTCACGTTTGCCGAGCGCAATCCCGGGATCACGCGCATTCTCGCCGGCGACGCCCTCACCGGCGAAACCGAGCGCCTGCGCACGCGGGTCGGCCAGCTCCTGGATCGCGTGGAAACTCAACTCAAACAGATTTTGCGGGAGGGGGAGGCGCGGGAAAACCTGCGCACCACGCTCACCACATCCGCCGCTGCGGAGATGTTGCTCGCCATCGCCGAGGGCAAAATTCGTCAGTTCGTGCGCAGCGGTTTCAACCGCCTGCCCAGCACACACTGGCAGGAGCAATGGGCGATACTGGCGGCTAGTCTGTTTCGCTAGCCCAACAGCTACTGAGGCGGGGTTTCCGCCGCGTCGCCATCGCCGGTAGCAGGACCCGCCGCCGCGGGCGGTGACGGCGGCGACGCCTTCAGCACCTTGAACCGGGCGGCATAGCCATCGTATTGCCGCGCGGTATCGCGGTACTCCTGCTCCCGCCGCACAACCATCGCTTCGCCGGTTTTTTCCTCCTCATCCAACCCACGCAGTGAGTCGATCACCGCCGCGGGTGCTTTGCGGCCACCGGCCTGGGCCTTGTCCGCCTGCGCCTGTAAGTCCGTACGGCGCTGCCGGGTGCGATTGAGATTGGTCTTCGCAATTTCGATTTCGCGCGCGAACTGGGCCAGCTTGCGTTTCTTCGCGGCATCGATATCGGCCACCGTGCTGTAGCTCGCCAGCAGAAATTTGTCTTCCCGCTCGGAACCCGCGGTGTCGACGGCGGCACCCGGTTCCGCAGCTGACGCCGCGGGCGCCGCTGGAAGCACAGTCTCAATCACCCGCCCACTGGGGCTCAACACCTCGTAGCCACTACCCGCAAACTCGGGCGGCACCCGATCCTCCATCACCAGCACACCCTCGTGATTGCGGTAGCGGTAGAGGTAGTTTGCCTTCTCATTTTTGCTCTTATCTTCTGCAAATGCCTCACCACCGATGGCAAGCGCCGTCAACACTGCGCCAGCGACAACCATTCGAGCCAACTTGTGTGCAACCATCATCCCTACCTCTTCATTCAAGTCCCGAATTTTTTACGATAACCCGCGATCGCTGCCACCACATCGGTTCGATCCGGCGATTCGGCCAAGTAAGCCATGACCTGATCTAGGCCGACTATGCTGAGCACCGGGATATTGTAGGCGTTTGCGACCTCGTCGACTGCGGAGCACTGCCGCGGGCCCCGCTCCTGGCGATCCAACCCCACCACCACGCCGGCAGGCTCCGCGCCCTCAGCGGCGAGAATCCCCATCACTTCTCGAATCGCCGTGCCGGCAGTGATGACATCATCGATAATCAGCACCCGACCGCGCAGCGGAGCCCCCACCAGCATGCCGCCTTCACCGTGGTTCTTGGCTTCCTTGCGATTGAAGCAGAACGGCACGTCGCAGCCATAATGCTCAGCCAATGCCACCGCGGTGGCGACAACCAAGGGAATGCCTTTGTAGGCCGGCCCGAACAGCAGATCAAACGGGATGCCAGCGCGCATGATGGTCTCGGCATAACAGTGCCCGAGGGCGGCGAGAGCCGCGCCGCCATGAAACTCACCCGCATTAAAAAAATAGGGGCTAACACGGCCCGATTTGAGCGTAAATTCACCAAACCGAAGCGCATTCTGGGCGATCGCTAGCTGGATGAACTGGCGTTGATGGGGGGCGATCATCTCCCGTTCCTGTGCAGCCGATTTACTCATGGGTAATTCTGGAATAAGAATTTCTGTTTGCGGGAATAGGCACTGACGATTCTGGCGGCAACTGGCGGCGGCTGGCATACCGCCCATAACCCGCAGAATTTTTTAAACTTTCCAGCCGTAAGGTATCATACTCCCCGAGCAACCAAGGGGCGATCATGCGCATCATTAGTGCTTCCGTTGACGGCATTCACCAGGCTGGGCATCGCGGCCTGTTTGGCTGGCTAGCAGCCCAGGATGCGGAAGTGATTTGCCTGCAAGATCTGCGCGCCCGCGCCTTTGAAATCGAAGATCGCCCCGAGTTTCAGCTGCCGGGGTTTTTCAGCTATCTGTTCGACTCGCCCAATCCGCACAGCAATGGCGTGGCCATCTATGTGCGCACCCCCCCCAAGGCCATCATGTTCGGCTTTGGCCTGCCGTCGGGGGAGGATATGGATGGCCGCTACCTGCAGGCTGATTACGAACAACTCAGCATCGTCTCGGTGCTCGCCCCACCCGGCAGCGGAGATCCCCACTTGCAGGAGGTGAAAAATAGGTTCTTTCTCGGCCTGCAAAACCACCTGCATAAAGTCACCCGCAAACGCCGGCGCTACATCCTGTGCGGCAACTGGCAGACCGCCCAAGCCCTTGGCGACGTGCAAAATGCCGCTCAATACACCGGTGAATCCGGGTTTCTCCCGGAAGAGCGCCAGTGGTTCACTCAGATGTACCGGGATATCGGCTACGCCGATGCTTTTCGCGCCGGCAACGATGACAGCGACGAGTTCAGCTGGTGGCCATCGGGGGTCATCGGCGAGGGTGACGGCTGGCGGACGGACACCCAGATTATCTCAAAAGACCTTGTCCGCTCGGTGGAATACGCCGTCATGTACAAGGCACAAGCGTTTTCAAGCCACAGACCGGTTATTGTCGATTACGACCTGCCCGATCTCTGAGGCGCGCCAGGATCCGGCGCCCCCCGGCAACCCAATCCAACCCGGCTCGCGCTTAATTCTGCGCGAGCGCCATCTGCTGCACCTTGACCAGATCGGCGATGCCGCGGCGAGCAAGCGTGAGCATCGCACTGAGCTCGTCGTCGGAAAAGGGCGCGCCCTCGGCCGTGCCTTGCACCTCAATAAACCCGCCGGCGCTGTTCATCACCACGTTCATGTCGGTGGCCGCGACAGAGTCCTCCGCGTAATCCAGATCCAACACCGGCACTCCCTGGTAGATGCCCACGGACACTGAAGCGACCAGATACCGCAGCGGGTTTTCCTTGATTCGGCGGTTTTCGCGCAGGTAACCGATGGCGTCCATGAGCGCAACACAGGCGCCGGTAATAGCCGCGGTGCGGGTGCCACCGTCGGCCTGGATAACATCGCAGTCGATAGTAATGGTGTTATCGCCCAGCTTGGTCATGTCCACCGCCGCACGTAGTGAGCGCCCGATCAGGCGCTGAATCTCCTGCGTGCGGCCGCCCTGCTTGCCTCTCGCCGCCTCCCGATCCATGCGCTCCGCGGTGGATCGCGGCAGCATGCCGTATTCCGCCGTTACCCAGCCTTGGCCCTTGCCGCGCAGAAACCTTGGTACTCCCGCCTCGATACTGGCAGTGCAGAGGACTTTGGTGTCGCCAAAGGCCACCAACACCGAGCCCTCGGCATGCTTGGTATAGCGACGGCTCAATTTGACGGGGCGGAGCTGTTCGGGTCGACGACTACTGGGACGGGACGACATGGGGTGACTCCTCAAATGGCAAAGCATCAATGGCGCTGGCCGGGCGCTGCGGGCATCCCGCCAGCCCCGCTAATCCCAAGGGGCGGCCATTGTACCGAAGGAGGCGGGGTCCACGGAAACACTTACCATCGCGGGCTAGGCTTGCCGCGAACAGCTATCGGCTCGCCGCCCTGTCGCTGGCGCGCGGGCCTCTGCTACCATGGCCACTTTCAATCGCCGGCGATTTTCCCGATGCCCCGCAGCATGACCGCGTTTGCGCGAGCCCAAGACCGCTTCGACTGGGGCACGCTCACATGGGAACTCCGCTCCGTCAACCACCGCTTCCTGGAGCCCCACTTCCGTCTTCCCGAGACCCTGCGAGAGCTTGAGATGCCGCTGCGGGAGGCCATCCGCCAGCACCTGGAGCGCGGCAAACTCGACGCTAATTTGTGCGTTGAAATGAGTCACGCAGCCGGCGTCGCCGTCAATCTCGACCTCGCCCGGCAGTATATCGACGCAGCCAATGTCGTCGGCAGCCTCATGGACAACCCCGCTGCCGTCACCCCGCTGGACATTCTGCGCTGGCCCGGCGTCCTCGCCGAACCCAGCCTGGATCCAGCGATCATCAAGGCGGCGGCACTCGCCCTGTTCGATAGCGCCCTGCACCAACTGGTGGACACCCGCGAGCGCGAAGGCGACAAGCTGGCGGCGCTGATAAGCCAACGCCTTGCCAGTATCGCCGCCGAAATTCCCAAGGTGCGCGCCGCAGTCCCGCAGCTGCGCGCCAACCAGCGGCAAAAGCTCCGCGATCGCCTTAGCGAATTTACGGCCAGTCTCGATGGTGACCGACTCGAACAAGAGCTGGTGTATATGGCGCAGCGCGCCGACGTCGAGGAGGAGCTGGACAGACTGGTGACTCATGTCGAGGAGGTGGCGCGGGTGCTCGCGAGCAGCCAGCCGATCGGACGCCGCCTCGATTTCCTGATGCAAGAACTCAATCGCGAAGCCAACACCCTGGCGGCCAAGTCGGCGGCCACAACGACCACTCAGTCCGCCATCGAGCTGAAAATTCTGATCGAGCAGATGCGCGAGCAGATCCAGAATCTGGAATAAACCCACCCCACTCCCATGAGTCCGTCACCATGAGCCACCGCGGAACCCTGTACACCATTTCGGCGCCCTCCGGCGCCGGCAAGACCAGTCTGGTGGAGGCCTTACTCGGCCGTTGCGCGGATATCGAAGTGTCGATCTCCCACACCACCCGACCGATGCGCCCCGGTGAGAAAAATGGCGTCAATTACCATTTCGTCGATGAACCGACATTCATGTCCCTGCTCACCGACGGCGCCTTTCTGGAGCACGCACGGGTATTCAATCGCTACTACGGCACCTCCCAAAGCTGGGTGGCGGAAACTCTTGATCGCGGTGTCGATGTGATCCTCGAAATCGACTGGCAGGGCGCGGCGCAAATTCACCGCCAGCTACCGGATTGCGTCGGTATTTTCATCTTGCCGCCGTCTCAGGAAACGCTGCGCCAGCGACTCATCAAGCGCGGCCAGGACGACGAACAAGTGATCGCCGAACGCCTTGCACAAGCTCGCGACGAGATCTCCCACTACGTCGAAGCGGACTACCTGATCGTCAATGACAATTTCGATACGGCGCTCGCCGAGCTCGTCGCCATTGTCACCAGCCTGCGCCTGCGCCTGGATGTCCAGCAATCCCGGTACCTGGAGTTGCTGAAACAACTGTTGTCCTGAATAGCGGCTTTTCAGTAAACTGTTGGGTTCTCGGCAGCCACACCGGCTGTCGCTGAGCCGACCTTTTATTGTATAAAATGTATCGTATTAAATGGAAACCAAACGATGGCGCGAATAACCGTTGAAGATTGTCTCGAGAACGTGGAAAACCGTTTCCAGCTGGTAATTGTGGGCTCAAAACGTGCCCGTCAGTTGGCGATTGGCGGCAAGCAGCCCCTGGTGCCTGAAGAAAACGACAAGCCCACGGTGATCGCGCTCCGGGAAATTGGCTTGAATCTGATCAACGCCAGCATCCTTGATGAGAAACCCGAGCGAGACATCCTGCTTTCCCTCGACATACCGGAGATTCTGGCTCCGATCCCAGAGGCCGAGGATTCTACGCTCACCTTCGACGACGAGTAGCCATCAGGGCGGAGGAGAGCATTGCAAGCGATTGACGGCCTTAACCACAAGCTTTCCTCCTACCTCAGCCCCGCACAAGTCAGGAAAATCCTCCGCGCCTACGAATTTGCCGAGCAGGGCCATCGCGGCCAGCTGCGGCAGAGTGGCGACCCCTACATCAGCCACCCGGTGGCAGTGGCCCATATCCTCGCGGATATGCACATGGATCACGAAAGCCTGATGGCGGCGTTGCTCCATGACGTTATCGAGGACACCGCCGCCACTAAAAGCCAGCTCAGCCGCCGCTTCGGCAAAACCGTGTCCACCCTGGTCGATGGCGTCAGCAAGCTGACCGAGATCGAATTCTCCTCCCGCGCCGAGCAGGATGCCGAAAACTTCCAGAAAATGACCCTGGCGATGGCAAGGGATATTCGCGTCGTCGTGGTGAAGCTCGCCGACCGCCTCCACAACATGCGCACGCTCGGTGTGCTGAAACCGGAAAAACGTCGCCGCATCGCCCGCGAAACCCTCGACATCTATGCCCCCATCTCCCAGCGCCTGGGCATGAACGAACTCCGCATCGAGTTTGAAGACCTCGGCTTCGCGGCGCTGTATCCGTTCCGCTATCAGAGAATCCGCGAGGCGCTCAAGGCCAGCCGGGGCCATCGCACCGAGCTGGTTGCGGAAATCAAGGGCGCTATAGAAGACCGCCTGCGCGCGGAGGATATCTCAGCCATCGTCACCGGACGGGAAAAACATCTCTGGAGCATCTACCAGAAGATGAAAGCCAAGCACCGGTCGTTCAAGTCGATCATGGATGTGTTTGCCTTTCGCATCGTGGTCGATAGCGTGGACAACTGCTACCGGGCACTCGGCGTGGTCCACAACCTGTTCAAGCCGGTGAGCGGTGAGTTCAAGGACTACATCGCGATCCCCAAGTCCAACGGCTATCAATCGCTGCACACCGTTCTCGTCGGTAGTCACGGGGCGCCGATGGAAGTGCAGATCCGCACCCGCGACATGGATCAGATGGCCAATTTCGGTATCGCCGCGCACTGGCTGTACAAGGCGGGTACCGATAGCACCCAGGGTGGCTATTCCCACGCCAACCGCTGGATCAAGGGATTGATGGAGATTCAACAGCAGGCGGGAACGCCGCTGGAGTTCATCGAACACGTCAAGGCCGACCTGTTTCCGGACGAGGTCTATGTGTTCACGCCGAAGGGACAAATTATCGAACTGCCCACCGGCGCAACACCCGTCGACTTCGCCTACGCGGTGCATACCCAGGTCGGCAACACCTGCGTCGGCTGCGAGGTGAATGGCCAGCTCAGCCCGCTATCCGAGCCACTCGAAAGCGGCCAGCGTGTCCGCATCATCACCGCGCCCGGGGTTCGCCCCAACCCCTCCTGGCTCGGTTTTGTGCAGACCGCCAAGGCTCGCAGCGCGATCCGCCACTTCCTTAAGCACCAGCGCCAGGACGAATCGGTGGAAATGGGCAAGCGGCTGCTGGATCGAGCGCTGGCCAACTTTGGCGCCAGCTACAAGATGCTCCGCAAGTCGCAGATCAAGCACCTGTTACGGGAAACCGACGCACCTAATTTTCAGTCGATACTGCACCAGATCGGCCTGGGTAACCGGGTCGCTTACGCCGTCGCCAATCTGCTGGTGCCGGAAGACAAGCGCACCAAGTCAACTGAGCCGGCCTCGCCGATCATGGTGACCGGTGCCGACGGCCTTATTACCAGCTACGCCCGCTGCTGCCGCCCCATCCCCGGCGACCCCATCGTCGGCCACATCAGCGCCGGGCGGGGACTGGTGATTCATCGAGACACCTGTAAAAACCTGACTGACATCCGCACCAACACCGAGAAATGCGTCCCCCTGCGCTGGTCGCCTGCGGTAAAAGGCGAGTTCCCGGTGCTGTTGAGGGTGGAGGTCGCCTCCGAGCGCGGCATCATTGCCACCCTTGCCAGCCGTATCACTGAACAGGATGCCACCATCGAGGAAATCGCCGTCGATGAGCGCGACGCCCGCACCAGCTTGGTCAAGCTCGTCATCGGCGTGGCCGATCGCCTTCACCTCGCCAATATCATGCGCCGCATTCGCAGCCTGAAAGCTGTACGGGGCGTCCACCGCATCAAGAATTGAGGGTTTTACCCACATGGCCGAGCGTACCGTGGTTCACACCGACCGCGCCCCGCGCGCCATCGGCACCTACTCGCAGGCGATCAAAGTCCACGATACCATCTATCTGTCGGGGCAGATCCCACTGGAACCCGCAACCATGGCTTTGGTCGAGGGTGATATCCGCGCCCAGATCACTCAGGTCCTTGCCAACCTCGCCGCAGTGTGCGCGGCGGCGGGCGGCGGCCTCGGCGACATCGTCAAACTGAACGTTTACCTCACCGACCTCGGTCACTTCGCCGCCGTCAACGAGATCATGGCCACGGTCTTCGCCGAACCCTACCCGGCGCGCGCCGCCATCGGCGTAAAGTCGCTACCGCGCGACGCCCTGGTGGAAATGGACGGGGTCATGGTGCTTTAATCCGTTCA
>JBPPNE010000370.1:0-7030 GCA_051306415.1 Porticoccaceae bacterium | reverse complement strand
AGTGGAGCGCACCCACGCCTGGAACGAACGGGCACGGCGTCTGATCATGCACCATGATCGCCTGCACCAAGTCTCGGAAGCCTGGGTATGGCTCACCGAAGCACGCATGCTGCTGCGACGACTGACGACGTCATTTTGTAAACACCCTCTAAGGAATCGCTGAATAAGTCCTTCGACCATTCGACAAGCTCATGGCTCAGGACGAACGGTAAGTTGCTGATTCCGTTCGTGGTGAGTCCTGAGCCTGTCGAAGGGTCGAACCATGAACGGAATCGGATTATTCAGCATCCTTAGCCGAGCGGATCAACATGAGCACAAAGGTTGCCGTCTCCGTCTGAATAGTTCCCGACCCAAAGCAGGACTAACATGACCGCTTTATATGATCACGAAGGAGTCGCTATGAACATCAGCGCCGCCGAGTTCAAAGCCAAGTGCCTAAAATTGCTTGACCAGGTCGCATCCACCCACCAACCCCTGATCATCACCAAGCGCGGCAAGCCCGTCACCAAGCTGGTGCCCATCGAAGAGGAAGCGCCCACCCCGCTGTTCGGTTACATGAAAGGCACACTCACCATCGTCGGTGACATTGTCGCGCCCCTGGACGAGGCATGGTCTGCGGAAACAGGAGATGAAGACGATCTCTACAGCGATCTGAGCCCCCAAAAATGAATGGCCTGCTACTCGACACGCATATCTGGCTGTGGGTTGCGGAAGGCATCACCGGCCGCGTTAGGTCACCGGTGCTTGCGGCCATCGAACAGGCAAGAGTCGATCACTCCCTCTATGTCTCGGCCACCAGCGTCTGGGAAATCGGGTTGCTGTGCGCGAAAGATAAAATTCGCCTGTCTGCCCCGGTACGCGAATGGATCACCCGGGCCATCGCCCGACCGGGCATGGCGTTATTGCCACTTGACGCGGAAACAGCACTGGAGAGCACCCGGCTTCCCGGCGCGCCTCACGGTGATCCGGCTGACCGGTTCCTGATCGCAGCAGCGAACTGACGTTGGTGACCGCCGACAGCAAAATCCAGTCGTACGGGAAACTGGGTTATGTCAGGGTGCTGGCGGCGTAAGTGGTGCCGAGACTGGATAAGACAGCCAAATTCACGACAGGATGACATTGAATGCAGAACGCGTTATTTCACTACTGGGGTAAAGCCGACCCCGCTTATGCGGGCGAGCGGAAATGGCACCCGCTGGTTTATCACTGTTTAGATGTGGCGGCGGTGGCGGCGGTGTGGTGGGACGCTTGCCCGGCGTTGCGGAGAAAGTTCTCGGCAGCCTTGGCTTGTCCGCCAGAACAAATGCAGGGACTGCGTGCGTGGATACTGTTTTTTGTCTCCCTGCATGATCTGGGCAAATTCGATCTGCGGTTTCAACTCAAGGCTCCGGAAGCGTTGGCCGCAGCATGGCGAACGATGGAAAAAGGTGCAGACCACGAGATACCGCAGAAGGAAATTACCCGCTTTGACCACGGCCACGCTGGCATGGCCTGGGCCAGACAGGAATACCTGGCTTGGCTGGCACGCACAGACGACGATTTATCCAGTTGGTCCCGCTGGGAATCCTGGCTTGCGGCCGTGACCGGACACCATGGCGATTACTGTCCGCCCCTCATGGAAGGTCTCGATGGCATCGAAGCCGACGACGCCCTGATCAGGCATGATCGAGAGGCGCGGCAATCGTTCGTGGTTACGCTGGAGACTTTATTTCTTCACCCGGCAGGCTTGAGTCTTCAGGATTTACCGCCCGTCTGTTCCCTGCCGGCGCGCGCACTGCTGGCCGGCTTTTGCGCGGTGTGCGATTGGGTCGGCTCCAACACGGACGTTTTCAAATACAGTACCCTTGACCCCGGACTGAGTGATTACTACACCCGCCGTCTGAAGAAAATCCGCTCGGAAGACCTTCTCACGCAGTTCGGACTGCTCGCTCGTACCCATGACTACGTGGGTCTTGCCGTGTTGCTGAATAAGGACGAACGTCCTCGCGGCGTACAGACCGAAATCGACGGCTTGCCCGCTATCCCCAGCTTGATGCTGATCGAAGCGCCGACCGGCAGCGGCAAGACCGAGGCGGCGCTGGCCTACGCCTGGCGACTGCTGGCGATGGGCGTGGCCGACAGTATCGTGTTCGCCTTGCCCACGCAGGCCACGGCCAACGCCATGTTGGAACGTGTCGAAGCCTTCGCCACCCAGGCTTACGGCAAATCCAATGTTGTGCTGGCGCACGGCAAGCGGCAGTTCAACGAAGGTTTTCAGCAGCTTGTCGAGCGTGGGCAACGCCTCACTGCGCAGGGCAGGGAAGAAGCCGCCGTGCAATGTGCCGCTTGGCTCGCCAGCAGCCGCAAGCGTGTGTTTCTGGGGCAGGTCGGCGTATGCACCGTCGATCAGGTATTGCTGTCGGTACTGCCGGTGCGACACAAGTTCGTGCGCGGCTTTGGACTCGCCAAGTCTGTGCTGATCGTGGACGAAGTCCATGCTTACGACGCCTACATGCACGGCCTGCTTGGCGAGGTGCTGAAGAATCAGAAAGCCTGCGGCGGCAGCGCCGTCCTACTCTCAGCCACACTGCCCGCGCGGTTGCGCGCCAAGCTGCTGGCAGCTTGGGATTCGCACGGCCCGGATATTGCGCCGTACCCAGCCCTTTGGCACGCCATCGGCGGTGAAACCTTGCCCAAAACGGTGATGCCCGCGCACCAACCGCCGCGCCGCGAAGTCGGCATCGAGTGCCTGCGGCTCGCCGACGCTTTCCCCGATGACGCACTGATTGACCGCATCGTTGCGGCAGGTGAAAGCGGCGCGCTGGTTGCCGTCGTCGTCAATCTGGTGGATGACGCCCAGCGCCTTGCCCGCTTGTTGCGGGAGCGCACGCAGATTGAAGTGGATGTGTTCCACGCCCGCTACCGCTTCGTCGACCGGCAAAATAAAGAAGCGGCGGTACTCAAGCACTATGACCGCGACGCGACACGCACGGCGGGGCGGATTCTGGTCGCCACCCAGGTGGTGGAGCAAAGCCTCGACCTCGATTTCGATTGGATGGTGACGCAGATTTGCCCGGTTGATCTGCTGTTCCAGCGTCTGGGGCGATTGCATCGCCATGCTCGCCAACAGCGCCCGCGGGGCTACGAGGTGCCACGCTGCACGGTATTGACGGTGGAGGGCGATGACTACGGCACGCACAAATTGATTTACGGCAATGCCCGCGTGCTGTGGCGCACCGAATCCTTGCTGATGCATAACGACAGCCTGATCTTCCCGGAGGCGTACCGGGACTGGATCGAGCAGGTTTATCAGCGCGAGGACTGGATCGACGAGCCGGAAAAAATCGCCGTCGACTACGATGCCTTCAGCAGCTTGCAAATCAGCCGTGGAAAAGACGCCCAACGCCTGACCACCATGACCGTTAGCAGCTTCCGAGATGAGGATGACCGCGTTACTGGTCTCACCCGCGACGGTGAAATGAGCCTGACGGTACTGCCGGTCACATCAGGTGGACGTCTGCTCGACGGGCAGCGCATCAAGGACATCCCCGAGCACGAGCTCGCTGAAGCGCTCAACCTCGGTGCCGTGCCAGCACCCGCCAGTTGGAAAAAAATTCTGCACGACTGCCCTATGGATACGGACGGCCCGCTCGCGGGCTACCGGCAACTCGTCATGTCAGCAGTGTCCGAAGGCCGTTGGCAAAGCCAAGACGGCATGACCTATTCACAAGACTTTGGCCTGGAGAAACGTAGCCATGAATCTGCTTGAAGACCTCTGGATTCCGGTCCGCGCCGATTCAGGAGCAGGCGCGTTCCAGTTGCTCACCTACCGCGAGCTTTTATGCGCGCCGGGGCGCGACTGGCAAATCAGTCTGCCGCGTGACGATCTCGAACTGGCCTGCCTGCAACTGCTGGTGTGCATGACCCAGGTCATGTTTCTGCCGGAAGACGATGCCACGCTGCGAAAGCGCATGGCCGAGCCGCTCACTGCAGAAGGATTCGACGCCGGCATCGCGCCTTGCCGCGACTGGTTCGATCTTGACCACCCGACGCAGCCTTTCATGCAGACGCGAGGAGTGAAAGCCGCCGAGGACACGCCTATACAGAAGCTGCTCATCGGTCTGCCCGGGGGTAATAGCCCCGCCTTCTTCAATGAGGCGGGTGAAGTGCGCCATCTGAGCGGCTCGGTGGTGGCAATTGCGTTGTTCCATCAAGCGTCGAACTGCCCCAGCTTCGGCGGCGGCTTCAAGGGCAGCTTGCGCGGCGGCGCGCCGATTACGACACTGGTGTTCGACCGGGATCTGCGCCGCATGGTTTGGCGGAATGTGCTGACACGACCGCGCGTGACCGAACGGCAGATAGCCATACCCGGTCCAACGCAAGACCTCCCGACCTGGGTTGCGCCAATCGTCGAGAAATCTACCATTCACTGGAATCAGATTGGCCTCATGCGTGGCCTGTTCTGGCAGCCCGCGCATGTGGAACTGGTCAAGGCCGACCACGCACAGATGTGCGGCGTGCTGAGCGGTGAAGCGGCGGCGGGCTACAGTGGATTTCGCAAGGAGAAATTCAATTTCACCGTAGAGGGCGTGTGGCCACATCCGCACGGCGCCATGACCATGAGCCTTAAAAAGGGCGTACTGGAGCAGAAATTCGCCAGCTTCACCACCACCGCACCAGCCTGGACCCAGTTGAGCGAATTCACCGTACCGCGCAGCACGCAGGAACAAGGTACAGGAGAGGGCTCCAGCCCGGCGGGGCCGATTACCCAAGCCGAAGCTCTGGGCGAAGGCCGGTTGGATATTCTGGTTGGCGGCTACCGCACCAATCAGGCCTCGGTTCTGGAGCGTCGCCACGAATTGATTGGCTTGGCGCAAGGCTGGGGACGGGAAAAGAGGCTGACTCAATTGGTCGACATCGGCAAGGATGCCAAAAAAGCATTACGTGGCAAGCTTTATTTCGCGGTGCAGGGTAACAAGGACAAAGGCTTGAAAGGCATTGGCGCAGCCATCCACGAAACCGCCGAAAAGCTGTTCTATGCGCGCACCGAAAGTCTTATCCACATGACATTTTCTAGCGAAGCAACCTTCCGGGAATGGGGTGAGAAGCGACGCGATTACGCCCGCCAAATCGCTCAGCACTGCCGCGATATTTTCGAAGAGCTGACCCAGCCCTACGCGATGAAGCCGGAGCTGATCCCGGTCATTGCCTGGTCGCGGCGTGCACTCAACAACGATCTGAAAAAATTGATGGGGGAAACCGCATGAGTGCCGACCTGCCAGATTTTATTGCGCTGAAAGCACGTTTCGACAGCGAGGCATTCCCCAATGGCGCACGGGCGGAGCTGAGACGGGTCGTCGAGCCGGACGATGTCGCGCTGCTGCCTGCACTGTATCGGCTGTTCCCCGGGCAAAAACCTGATGACCGTCACTTGCGCCTGGCTTTTTTACTCCCTCATGCCAAGCATGCAGCCAATGCCAAGCCCCTTGGCGCGCAACTGGCAGCGGCCAAGATTGCGGAAGCCCGAGTGTTGCAGGTTGCGCGCAGCCGTGCGCCGCTGGACATCGTCCAGCTCAGAAGACTCTTGATTCACCTCGACCCTGCGGTCGACTGGCAAGCGTTCGGCAAGACGCTCTGGTACTGGAACGACATTTCCAAGCGTCAGATCGTCGAAGACTACTACCTAGCCAAATTCACCCCCGCCAAAGGAGACAAATGATGTCCGCCAAGAATTTCATCAACTTTCATGTGCTGCTTTCGCATAGCCCGTCGTGCCTCAATCGCGACGACATGAACATGCAGAAAACCGCTGTGTTTGGCGGCGTCAACCGGGTCAGAATTTCTAGCCAGTCGCTGAAGCGAGCCATGCGCTTCAGCGATTACTATGAAGTTCATCTTGGCGCCGCATCGACTCGTACCAGGCAACTTGAAAAACTCATCCCGATTTTTACCGAAGCGCTCAAGGACGAGTTCGAACCCGCTTTGATTGCCAAGACCATGGAGCTTTTCGTTCGGGCCAAGGCGTCAGATGATGATGCGACCGAAACTGAGGATCAGGAAGAAGGTGCTGATAGTGATGCCGGTGCAAACAAAAAACTAGCTGTTGCACCCTGGTCGATTGAAGAGATTCGGGTACTGTGCGGAATCGTCAATGAAGTAACTTTGACTGACGAGGAAGTGGAAAAAGCCAAGGCCAATTCTGCCAAGCAAAAGGGAAAAAAGAAAAAGGCCGAGCATGAGTTTATCGAAGACACGCTGACCAAGAAGCGCGTCAAGGCCGTCAAGGACAAAATCGATCAGGTGCGCGCAGCGATTGGCAAGACAGCGGATATTGCGTTGTCGGGTCGCATGGCGACTTCTGGTCTGATGACTTCCGTCGATGGCGCTATGGCCATTGCCCATGCCATCACCACCCACGCCGTCGAGCCGCAGGACGTGGATTGGTTTACTGCCGTGGACGACCTCACTCAGGATGCGGGCGAAACCGGCGCGGGGCATCTGGACACCCAGCAGTTCTCCTCCGGCGTGTTCTACCGCTACGCCAGCCTTAATCTCAAGCAGTTGCAGTTCAACCTGGGCCTGTTGTCCGACATGAAGAGTGCCGAGACGAGTGAGTCGCGCAAAGAGGCGCTGGGCATTGCCCGCCATGTGCTGCACATGCTGGCGACCGTGGTGCCGTCGGCCAAACAGCAGTCATTTGCTGCGCACAACCTGGCCGACTTTGCCGTGGTCAGCTTTTCCGACCAGCCGATTTCCCTGGCCAATGCCTTTGAGGCGCCTGTGACCCGCGACCGCAACGGCGGTTTTCTCAAGCCCTCGGTCAAGGCGCTGGCGGATTATTGGTTGCGGGTGCACAGGGCTTATGGGCTTGACGAATCTGCCCACGCTTTTGCGTTGGACAGCGAGGTTAAGCTGGGTGACGAAGACGCGTTGAGCTCGCTCATACAGCTCGAAAACTGGATCGACAAAGACGGTGAGGATTGACGCCATGCCCAACTTTCTCATCCTGCGGCTGGACGGTCCCATGCAAGCCTGGGGCACGCACACCTTC
>JBPPNE010000369.1:0-2283 GCA_051306415.1 Porticoccaceae bacterium | reverse complement strand
GGGCGGTGGCGTCCGGCCACCGCCGTGCCCACGACCACATCCTGCTGGCCCGAATAGCGCATCAGCAGCACCTGGAAGGCCGCCAGCAGCAGCATGTACAGCGTCACGTTCTCGCGCCGCGCCAGCGCCTTCAACTCGGCCAGCAGCTCCGCCGCAATCGCGAACCGCACCTGTGCGCCCTGGTAACTGGATCGCGGCGGGCGCGGCCGATCCGTGGGCAACGATAGCGCTTCGAGCGCCTGCAACTGCTTGCGCCAGTAGGCCAGATCGCCCTCGTTGGCCGGCCCGGCCAGACGCTGTCGTTGCCAGAGCGCATAGTCGGCGAACTGGATTGGCAACGGCGGCAGCGGATCGGGTTGACCCGCACAGAAGGCGGTATATAGCGCGCCGAGCTCACGCGCGAGGATGCCCATCGACCAGCCATCGGAGACAATGTGGTGGACCACCAGTAGCAGCACCTGTTCTTGGTCGTTCAGACGCAGCAACTGCGCCCGCAGCAGCGGCGGCTTGGACAAATCGAACGGTTCCGCCGCGCCAGCGCGTAACCAGTCATTGAGGGCTTGCTCGCGTTCGGCCGGGGAATCGCCGGCCACCTCCTCCACCTCAAGCCGCAAGCCAGCGCCCGCCTCCGCGGCGGATTGCACCACCTGCACCGCTACGCCCTCGCGGGCTTCGAACCCGGTGCGCAGGCTCGCGTGACGCGCAATCAACCCGCGCAGCGCGTGCGCCAGGGCGTCCACCCGCAGTGAACCGTCGAGTTTCAGGGCCTGCTCAATGTTATAGACGCTGCTAGCCCCATCCAGACGATCAATGAACCATAGACCTTCCTGCGCAGATGAGAGCGGTATCGAATCAGGGTATGCCAAGTGCTGAATCGGTGTACTGGTGTTCGCCTGGGCTTCTGGGTCACTCGCAGCGATACGCGCCGCGAGCTCAGCTACCGTGGGCGCTTCGAACAGTAACCGCAGCGGGACTTCGGCAGCGAGGTTGCTGCGCAGGCGAGCCATCATTCGCGTGGCAAGCAGCGAGTGACCTCCAAGGTCAAAGAAGTTGTCGTGCACACCGATCCGTTCGGCACCCAACAGCTCGCGCCAAATCTGCGCGAGGTTGTGTTCGAGTGGGGAGCGTGGCGCGACGAACTCGGCGTCTGACGATCCGATGTCGGGCTCTGGCAAGGCCTTGCGATTGAGCTTGCCACTGTTGGTGAGCGGCAGATCTGTCAACGGTACGATTACCGACGGAATCATGTGCTCTGGCAGCCGTTGTCTTAAATGTTCGGTCAGCGCGGAGACGTCGATATCGAGATCGTCGACGACAGCATACGCCACCAGTCGCTTGGTGCCCGGGTGGTCTTCGCGCGCGAGTACCACGCATTGGCGGACCTCGGCATGTGCGCAGAGAGCAGACTCAATTTCGCCGGGCTCGATGCGGAAGCCACGAAGCTTGACCTGATGATCGATGCGGCCGCTGTACTCGATAGTGCCGTCGGGCAGATAGCGGGCGAGATCGCCGGTGCGGTACAGCCGCTCCCCGCTGCGAAATGGATCGGCGATGAAGCGCTCGGCGGTCAGTTCCGGTCGATTCAGATAGCCCCGGGCCAGGCCGACGCCACCGATATGGAGTTCGCCGATAACGCCGACCGGCACCGGCTGAAGCTCGGTATCGAGGATGTGACAGCGGGCGTTGCCAATGGGCTTGCCAATGGGCACAGTACCGGTTCCCGTGGCGATATCGTGTATTTCGAAGCAAGTGGTGCCGATGCTCGCCTCCGTGGGGCCGTAGCAATTCGCCAGCGTCGCAGCGGGCAGGCATTCGACGAAGCGGCGCGCCAGAGTCCGATCCAGGGCTTCGCCGCCGCAGATCACGTAACGCAAGCTCTGGCATTCGGAGAATGACTGCTCTTCCAGTAGTACGCTCAGCAGCGACGGAACGGCTTGCATTACAGTGACATGGTGCTCGCGAATCGCACGTGCGATGTAGGCTGTATCGCCGCGATGGTTGTCCCCCGCGAGCACCAGTGCCGCACCAGCGGCCAGTGGCGCAAACAACTCCCACACTGACGCATCGAAGCTGATCGATGTTCTCAGCAGCACCCGGTCCGAGATGCCAAGTCGAAGTTGCTGTATCAGCCAGTGATTGTGGTTGCAGATTCCCCGCTGGGAGACAGCGACGCCCTTAGGCGTACCGGTGGAACCGGAGGTGTAGATCACATAGGCGAGATGATCCGGGGTGGCCAGGGCTTCGGGATTGGTGTCGGATTGGTGGGCGACGGTAGGCCAGTCG
>JBPPNE010000368.1:0-3000 GCA_051306415.1 Porticoccaceae bacterium | reverse complement strand
GGGCGGTGGCGTCCGGCCACCGCCGTGCCCACGACCACATCCTGCTGGCCCGAATAGCGCATCAGCAGCACCTGGAAGGCCGCCAGCAGCAGCATGTACAGCGTCACGTTCTCGCGCCGCGCCAGCGCCTTGAGCTCGGTCAGTACGGACAGAGCAATCTCAAAGTGCTGGACCGCTCCGCCATGGCCCGTCCGCACGGAGCGAGGCCGGTCGGTGGGGAGGGCGAGCATCTCCAGCCCGTCCAGCTGATTGCTCCAGTACTGCAGCTGCTTCTCCAGAACAGCGGTCCCGAACCCCTGCCGCTGCCAGAGCGTGTAGTCCGCGAACTGGATGGGTAACTCGGCCAGCGGGTTGGGCTCACCCGCACAGAACGCCGTATACAGGGCGCCGAGCTCGCGGGCAAGGATGTCCATCGACCAGCCATCGGAAACAATGTGGTGAACCACCAGTAGCAGCACCTGTTCCTGGTCGTTCAGACGCAGCAACTGCGCCCGCAACAACGGTGGCCTGGATAGATCGAAAGGCTCGGCCGCGCCAGCGCGTAACCAGTCATTGAGGGCTTGCTCGCGTTCGGCCGGGGAATCACCCGCCACCCCTTGGACCTCAAGCCGCAAGCCAGCGGTTACCGCCTCGGCCGACTGCACCACCTGTACCGCCACACCCTCGCGTGCTTCGAACCCGGTGCGCAAACTCTCGTGACGCTCCACCAGTCCACGCAGCGCAAGCTCCAGGGCGTCGATGTCGACACGCCCGTGCAAACGGCTTGCGCGGGCGATGTTGTAGGTCGCGCTCGGACCGGTGAATTGGTCCAGGAACCACAGACCTTCCTGAGCGAAAGACAACGGCACCGTGATCGATTCCGGCCGGCGCACGATGGCGCCGCCCGTGCGCGCATTTTCGCGTTGCCGCTGGCGCAGTTCGAGCAGCCGTTGCCGCGCGTTGCTGGTCGCCACCGCCGTAGCCTCGGCCAGGGCCACGCGTGATGGGCTCTGTGGGTCGGCGGGAAATTCGGGTGATTTCATTAGGGCGGTCAACTTCCGTATCAATTTCTGTGTCAATGAGATTGTCACAGCGCCGCGTCGTCTGCTTTTGCCAGTTCGCGGGCGACTTCCTCGTCGGACATCTGTGCAATCTCCCATTCAAGGGCCTTATCGAGATCGTTGGCCTTGGCTTTAGCCTCTTCGACCTTGACCGCGAGATCTGTGATCGTCGGATGACTGAACAGCGTCGGCACCGGCAGCGCGATGCCCTGTTGGTCATTGATCCGCGCCATCACGCGCGCACCACTCAGCGAATCGCCACCGAGGGAAAAGAAATTGTCATCAACGCCGACGACATCGCAACCAAGTATTTGGCTGAAAATTACCGCGAGTGAGCGTTCAACGTCGCTGCGCGGCGCGACAAAGTCCCTCTTGAGCAGGTGGCCGAGCTGTTCGAACAGACTGATGCGTTGAACCTTGCCGGTCGCACCGACCGGAAACGCATCGACGAAGATGATAGCGGATGGCACCTTGAACTCCGTCAGGCGAGAAAACAGAAAATTGCGCAGGTCATTTTCGTCTGCTTTCGCCTCACCACGGGGCACGACCGCCGCGATGAGATCTTCGCCGAGCGTCGGATGTGGCGCGGCGAACGCAACCGCTTGCAACACATCCGGGTGTTCGAGCAACGCCTCTTCGACTTCGCGCGGCGAGATCTTCTGACCGCCGCGGTTGACGATCTCCTTGATGCGACCGGTGATGAACAGGTAGCCGTCGTCGTCGAAGCAGCCCTGGTCACCGGTTCTGAACCAGCCGTCAGTAAAGGCGCTGGCATTGGCATCGGGATTGTTCTCGTAACCGGCGGTGACTCCCGGGCCCCGGATCGCGATTTCGCCAAGGGCACCGGCGGGCATTTGTTGTCCGGCGGCATCCAGCAGCCTGATCTCGACTCCGGCGGGCAAGCCGACCGAACCGGCCTTGCGCAGGGCCGGTGGCAATGGGTTGATGGCAATGGGCGTGCGTTCGGTCATCCCGTAGGCTTCGATCACCGGTGCGCCCATCAGTGCTTCAAGGCTGTGCAGCGTTGTCGGCGCCAGTGGAGCTGCTCCCGAACGCAAGAAACGGAACCGGTGGTTCGGCGCTTTTTGCCGGTAGAGCGCGCCGTGGGCGATCACCCACTGGTGCATCGCCGGCACCAGGCTGTACCAGGTCGGTTGGTATTGCGCGACCCAGTCGAAAAACGCATCGCCATCAAGGCCCGGCATGCACACCACGCTGCCGCCGCTGGAAATCGTCGCCAGCAGGGTGCTGATCAGTCCATTACCGTGAAACAACGGCCGCACGTTGAGACAGCGATCCGCCGAAGACAGACCAAAGTGTTGAATGATGCTCCGGACGGATGCAACGAGATTGGCATGACTGAGCGGGACGATCTTGGGCCGCGCGGTGGTGCCGGAGGTAGGCAGGATCAATGCGATGTCGTGGCTTGCGGCAGACCGCGCGGTTCGACCGGATCAAAGGGTTCCGGGCCGATACCGAATTCCCCTGCCGGCAGGGAGGCATCGATGGTGACCTCGAGCACCTTGAGGCCCAACTCCTGCGCAACGGCACGCACCGGCCCATCCTCACCCCTGGAAATAATGACAAATTGAGTCCGGGTGTCCTCCAGGTAGAGCCGCAACTCCGCCGCTTGATAGGCCGGGTTCAGCGGTGCGCAGACTGCGCATGCGGCGACGCCGAGGAACGTCGTGGCCATCTCTGGGCCGTTAGGCAGGACGATGGCCACACGTGTTGACGGCGTCACGCCGTGCGCTTGTAGAACGTCGACAATGTGCTGAATCTGGCGCCAGAGATCGATATAGGTCAGTGCTTGGCGGCCTGGAGCGAGAATCGCGATAGCGTCCGGTTGCCTTAGAGCTTGCCCGTAGAGAAGGCTAAAAACTGTGGTGTCGGCGGATTGTCCAAGGGTCATCACTACGCGCTCGTCATCGGAATTGCCGGGCTCGGGTTTATCGGTGCC
>JBPPNE010000367.1:0-5952 GCA_051306415.1 Porticoccaceae bacterium | reverse complement strand
TTTCTGTTGACCTGTGGGCGCCTGATTCCAGGGCGTGGCCCAACGTTCGTTCGAGCGAACGCTCGCGGGGGAGCGCGGCGCATTTCCCTTGGTTTATTCAGCCGCGAGCGTCGCTCAACTTTATTCGTTGGGGGTTTCACCCGTAGCAATATCTAAAGGAGGTTCACATGCCGCAATTTCTGTTCGTCGTTGAAATCCCACCAAGCAGCGCAATGTCGTCATCGCCTGGCTACCCCTACGAATGGACCAAGTTTGAAAACGAAATAGCATCCAAACTATCCCATTCCAAAAATGAACAAAAGATCGCCAAAGCATCTCAACAGCTTCATAAAAACGTTTGGCTGATCCCTGCCGAAAATGGGTTGCAGTTTTTAAGCATTCTTGTTGCCAGTGCAACATCTCATGGTCTTCCATATTCGTCCGTCCTTATCCCAGATGGTGCGGTTGCGCTTGCACTCGATGTAAAGCCGAAGTTATGAAGCCGACCCGACAAGAGGTGCTGCTTTCGATCATTGCTATTGCGCTCTGCGCTATCGCAATCAAGCTGATCTTCTTTGGCCCATCGACTAGGGGCGATATGGCCGCTATCAGGAAGATTCAAGACACCGAAGAAAGGAGGGTCGCTATCGAGCGGTTTATGAATCGAATGCCTGTTGTTTGGGTGCGCGGCGGAGACATTGACGTTTCTGGGTCGGTCGAAATTGATCGCTAACACTGTACTCATAACTCGCAACCCCCAACCCGGCATTCGAGCGGGACTCGCCCAGAAGCGGGCGATCCCCTCAATTTTACGTTATGCGTCCACCCAGAAAGTCACCTGTGTTTGAAGTTTCGATCTAAAGAAGCTCATGTCCCTCGATCCGCGAACTCTATCAAGCACGTTCCAACAATTCTTTAAATCAGAAAAGTCGAGCGGTATTCTGCTGATTGTCTGCACCGCAATCTCGCTTCTGCTTGCGAACTCCTCATTCGGCTCAGACTATGCCAGTGGGTGGCAAATGCGGGTGGGCGGTCTCAGCTTGGAGCATTGGATCAACGATGCGTTGATGGCACTTTTCTTTCTCCTCATCGGCTTGGAACTCGAACGCGAGCTTTACAGCGGCGAACTGTCCAACGTTCAGAATGCCTTGCTTCCGATTTTCGCAGCCTTAGGGGGAATTGCCGCACCTGCACTCATTCATTTCTCACTCAATGCGGGAACGCCAACGCAAGCCGGGATCGGGATTCCGATGGCAACAGACATCGCCTTTGCGCTTGGCGTTCTGGCCCTACTCGGAAACCGAGTTCCGGCCTCGCTCAAAGTGTTTGTCGTGGCGTTCGCGGTCATCGATGATTTGAGCGCAATCGTCATCATTGCTGTGTTCTATACCGCGCAACTATCCGTTGGGTATCTTTTGGCGGCTCTGGCCGTTTGGGCTTTGCTCTGCGGCTTGAATCGTCTCTTCCGCGTAATGTCGCTGACCCCTTATCTGCTGGGCGGCGCGTTGATGTGGTTTCTCATGCTCAAGTCCGGCGTTCACGCAACGGCCGCCGGGGTGATGCTGGCCTTTGCCATCCCATTCTCCGCCAAGGCCGATGACGAAGCGTCGCCCTCACACCGGCTCGAACAGTTTTTGCACAAGCCGGTCGCGTTCGTCATCTTGCCGATTTTCGCACTGGCCAATACTGCGATCCGCGTCGGCACGGATTGGATGCAAGACCTAAGCAGTGCCAACAGTCTCGGCATTACTGCGGGTTTGATTGTGGGTAAACCTCTGGGGGTGACGCTTCTCTGTTTCGCCGCTGTTGCAAGCGGCATATGCCGTTTGCCAGCCGATCTGGGCTGGCGGCATATCATTGGCGCAGGGATTCTTGGTGGCATCGGGTTCACCATGTCCATTTTTATTACCAATCTGGCCTTCGCTGGAAATGCCGAGAACGTAAACGCATCGAAAATGGCGATCCTACTGGCTTCGCTGACCGCAGGAATCATTGGTTTTCTATGGCTCAGGTTCTTGGGCAGTCGCAGTGAGGACGCATAACAAGGCGCACCAGCCGACCGTTTTGTCTCCGCTTCGCTACGGCAAAACGGCGGCTGAGCTTGTGCGTTAGAGTGCGCGAATCCACTGAGGTCGATGTATGCCCACAATAGAAATTCCACGCGAAATCGACCGGTTCGTGATCTATTTCGACACGCCCCGCAGAGAGGTCAATGCAGTCGCGTTGGCCACCGCACTGGTGGGCCTCTCGGACGCAGTCCGTGAGATAAATATCCTCATCAATCCAGGCTACTCCGTCGAAGTAGTAGTAGAGGCATTCGAAGGCGGCAGCTTTCAAGCACTTGTCCGGACCGTATATAACAAAACACGAGATATCTTCGCCTCAGAACCGGTTCGGAATATTGTGTATGGCCTTATTGCTTCGTACATATACCAACAGACGATGGCGCCAGACGCTGCGCCAGCCATAATCGTCCAGCCAGACCAAGTCGTTGTTGAGTCTGGCAACACAAGGGTAGTAATCCCCAAGGAAATCTTCGAAGCCAAAGAACGGCTTGAACGCAGCGAGAGATTTAGATCGTCGATCGCAACTATAGTCGCCGGAGCCCGTGGCGACTCGAACGTAGAAGGAATTGGGCTAAAGATTGATCCCGACAAGGGCAAACCGGACATTTATATTCCGCGAGAACAATTCGCGATATTTGAATCGCCACGCGACCTCTTAGAGGATTCTCGCGAAATCGTCGAATATGCAAACTTGGAAATCTCGAGAGCAATTCTCGCCCGCGGACCTAGAAAATGGGAGTTCTTCTGGCGCGGAATAAAAGTGGCCGCTCCCGTATCTGATAGCACATTCTTTGACAGATTCTTTGCGCACGAAATAACTATCGCTCCTGGGGACGTCCTGCGAGTCGCTCTGAGAATTACGCAGAAACGCCATCCCGATACTAAGATATTCGTAAACCAGAAGTACGAAGTCACAGAGGTCTTCGAGCATGTTCCTCGAATGCAGCAAGGCGCACTCTAACCAGCCAATGGAGCGGACGCTTTCGTGCTGCGCACTTCAGCGCCGCTCATCGGCGCGTTATGCGACTAGGGCGAGACTGATTGAGCGTTCCAGAAACTTTTCACTGAAGCAATGAAATCGGAGGAGTTATGAATCCAAATAAAGCGTTGTGGGAAAAGGGAGACTTCACTGCGATTGCCGCCTTAATGCGCCACTCTGGAGAAGAAGTCGTTCGGTCTCTTGGAATATCGCCGCCGTTGCGAGTATTGGATCTTGGTTGCGGTGAAGGCACTACAGCAGTACCTCTCGCCATGTTGGGAGCCGACGTTGTTGGAATCGATATCGCAAAAAACCTCGTCGAGGCAGGAAACAAACGGGCGGTAGAGAAGGGCCTTGACCGCCTGAAATTTCAGGAAGGAGATGCCTACAACTTGCAGGGTGTTGGCGACAAATCGTTTGATCTGACCCTTTCTGTATTCGGTGCCATGTTTGCGCCAAAACCCTTTGATGTTGCTAAGGAAATGGTACGGGTTACGCGTCCCGGTGGCCGCATTGTTATGGGCAACTGGATTCCAAATGACTCAACCTCATTCGTGTCAGAGCTTTTGAAAATCAGTTCGGCGTTCACTCCGCCGCCGCCTGAAGGGTTCGTCAGCCCGATGACCTGGGGAGTTGATTCCCACATCATTGAACGGTTTGGCCAGGCTGGGGTGCCCAAGGAGAAGATAGCCATGGCAAAAAACACTTTCTACTTCATCTCACCAGATAGAAGTCCGGATAGTGTCGTCGATCTATTTAGACGCTATTACGGCCCCACAATGAATGCCTACGAGGCAGCAGAAAAGGCCGGAAAGGTAGATGAACTCCACCGGCAAATATTGGAGCTGGCGAAAGCACACAATAAGAAAACTGACGGGGGTACTTCTATACCGGCCACTTTCTTGCGAGTAACAGTATCTCTGTGAGCGTAGTCGCATAACCATTCGCTGCAGGCGCGACGGCCCTGACGGGCCGCGGCCTGAGCTCAAACGTTGAGGCTGTAGAAAAACCCAAATCCACACCCCAAAAGCATCCCGCGATCTGCGATAATTTTGATGCAAGATAACACCAAGGTGGATGCGGCATGGCACGGTTCAAACCGATACACCAAGGCTTAAAACTGCTGCCGGTCGACTTTGACCGGCAAGTCATTCCGGGCAGTTTTGAATACGCGTTATGCCACCTTGTCGATAGCGAGCTCGATCTTTCCGCCTTTCATGCACGCTACAGGAATGACGTCGAAGGCGCATCGGCTTTCGACCCGGCCGTGCTCATCAAAATTATCCTGCTGGCCTACAGTCGCGGCATTATCCACAGCCGAAAAATAGCAGCGGCCTGCCGCGAGAATGTGCTGTTTATCGCGGTCTCGGGCGACAGCCAGCCGCACTTCACGACACTCGCCGCCTTTGTCTCGGGCATGGGCGATTGGGTTGCCAAACTGTTTGCGCAGGTCCTGCTCATTTGCGATCGCCAGGGATTGATCGGGCGCGAAATGTTTGCCATCGATGGCGTCAAACTTCCCGCCAATGCCAGCAAAGCCAAATCGGGTTCACGCGCCGATTATCAACGCCAGCTTGACAGGATGGAGCTGGCCACCACGCAGATGCTGGAGAAGCATAAAAGTGCTGACTGCGCTCCGACCGATGACGCGATCGTCAAACGCGAAGCACGGAAACTGGAGCGTCTGCTGATAGAAGCACAGCAACTGCGCGACTTTCTCAAGAACAACCCGGAAGATCGCAAGGGTCGCAAGGGCAGTATCCGCTTATCCAATCGCACCGATAATGAATCGGCCAAAATGGCCACCAGCAAAGGTGTGGTTCAAGGTTATACCGGTGTGGCGGCAGTCGATGAGAAAGCACAAATCATTGTTGATGCGCAGGCGCATGGCACCGGCTCGGAGCAGGAACTGCTGCTGCCGGTGATCAAAGCCACCGCGTCACTACGCAACGCCGACACGGTGATCACCGCCGATGCCGGCTATCCTTCAGAAGCCAATCTCAATGCCCTGGCCGGGCAACAGGTCGATGCCTATGTGCCCGACAACGGCTATCGCAAGCGGGATGAACGCTACGCCGATCAATACCTGCATGCTGCCAAGCCCGATCCGCTGTGGAACAAAGCCGGACAGGCAAAAAACCCCAAGTGCTTCAAGTCTGCCGATTTCCAGTTGGCAGACGACCGCTCACACTGTATTTGCCCCGCCGGCAAGCGGCTCTATGGTAATGGATCGAATTGCACAATCAATGGTTATGTTGCGTTGAAATTTAGTGGTGCAAAACAGGATTGCGTGCCGTGCGAGCGGCGTCAGGAATGCTTGCGCTCACCCGAGAAGACCCAGACCCGGCAGGTTTCTTTCTTGCAGGGCAAACGCGATGCCAGTGAAAATCATGTCGATCTGATGAAAAAGAAAATAGATTCTGATACGGGCCGTGAGATGATCACGCGCCGATTTGCAACAGTGGAGCCGGTGTTTGGCAATCTGCGTGGCAATAAGCGGTTGCACCGCTTTACGCTACGAGGAAAAGCCAAGGTGGATGTTCAGTGGAAGTTGTACTGCATGATGCATAATATTGAAAAGCTGGCGAATCATGTATGCGAGATAAAGAGGCTCAAAAAATCATTCTCGCCTCTGTATCGCACGAATAGACTTGTCAGATCAGGCGGGTTTGCAATGAAGATATCTTAGAAAAACAGGAAGCCGAAAATGAAGACAACGGTCTTGTTTAAAGAAAATCCACCCAGAGCTGAAACAGGTGTTCAGAATGGGGTTTTTCTACAGCCTCGTTGGGCGTCTGTAACCTGACCTCGGAGAGATCAATGAATCCATGGAACGCTTTAAAAGCTGACACATACCGGCAGTATGGTCGGTTTACCCTTGGGTCTTTAGTAAAGGGGGCCATTACACGCAGAACCTTTCGAGTGGCT
>JBPPNE010000366.1:0-2496 GCA_051306415.1 Porticoccaceae bacterium | reverse complement strand
GGTTTTCTGCTGTACTTTACCTACGCACGACGTCATAGCCGTCTCGCTGGAACCGCTGGGATATAAATCGCTGGCGAAGGCTGTGCGTCAATCGAAGGGACGCGGGTCAGCGTCTGCGACAACCGCTGGGGGAACAATGAAAATCTACCTCTGCAACACCAATCTCCGCATCATTCAACAGATGCTGCAGGAACAATTGCCCGATGACGAGGTGCTGGTCTGCGCCGCCAAGGAGGTGGCATCGGCAGCACAGGATGCCGATATTCTGATTCCCACCATTACACATATTGGTGCGGACGCACTATCCGCCAAAAATTTAAAGCTGGTGCAGCAATACGGCGCCGGTCTCGATTCCGTCGATCTCGTCGCCGCCACCAAAGCCAATGTCTATGTGGCCAACGTGCCAGCCGCCGGCACCGGTAACGCCGAATCAGTGGGGGAACACGCGGTCTTGCTGATGCTTGCGCTAGCCCGCCAGTTCCCAAGAACGCAAACCAAGCTGCGGGAGCGGGCGTTCGGCAGCCCCATCGGTCGAGCACTCAAGGGTCGCACCGCAGCCATCGTCGGTTACGGCGGCATCGGTCGCGAACTGGCGCGACGCCTCCAGGGCTTCGAGATGGACGTGCTGGCAGTGTCGAACAGCGGCCCCAAAAACACGCCTGAGGAGGCCGCCATTCCAGTCGCGGCGCACTACAACCAGGGAGGATTGCACGACGCCTTGCGGGCGGCGGACTTCGTTATTCTGGCGACACCCCTCAACGACAACACCCAAGGCCTCATCGGCGCCGCTGAACTCGCCTGCATGAAGTCGGACGCCTTCATCGTCAATGTTGCCCGCGGTCCGGTGATCGCCTACGAACCCCTGCTCAGCGCACTGCGCGAGGGTCGTATTGCTGGCGCTGGTCTAGACGTGTTCTGGCATGAACCCTTCGATCCCGATGACGCAATCTTTGCGTTCAACGTGATTGGCACTCCCCACATCGGTGGCGCAACTGATCTTAGCCTACGTGGTATCGCGGCAGAGGTCGTGAAAAACGTCAACCGCGTGCGGCGAGGCGAACTGCCTTTCAACTGTGCCAATCCGTACATCACTGGCAAACACTGAAGACTGGCAAACACTGAAGGCATGGCAAGCAAAGGCGAGAGAGTGAGGGCCAGCGCACGACATCAAGGGGCCGCGCCAGCCAAAGGAAAAAGGCCAGAACAAGTCTGGCCTTTTTCCTTTGACTTTTTCCTTTGACTTTTTTCTTTAGATAATGGTGGAGCTAGGCGGGATCGAACCGCCGACCTCTACAATGCCATTGTAGCGCTCTCCCAGCTGAGCTATAGCCCCGTAACGGCCTGAATTGAGCACCTGTTGGAGGCTGCGGATTCTAGGTAGCGGCCGATTCAGTGTCAAGCCCGGCCTTCGGCCTGCCGCGATTCAAGGCAAATCGCAATCAATAAAAGAAGGAAGGAAACCACAGCGACTTTCAACCCATCTGCATAATTGTCCGGCAAAGGAGAGAATCCACCAAATTCATCCCCAGCAACGACAGGCAATGGAAAGCTGTTCGACGCCCGGGATCCACCATCTCCATTGGCCGATTTGCTGTCACCACCGCCTCCGCGCACTGTTGTGCGGCGAGGCCGTCAACGAAGGAAGCATCGACATCTTCATCGATTTTGCCGCGTAGACAGGCATCGACAAAGCTGCGCATCATCGCGCCCAAACATCGGGGGCCAGCGTCCTGAGGCACCGCGGGCAACGGCACTTCCTTCCATTCCGGACTCGTCGGGCGGGAAATCATCAAAACGTCTATCCCGCCGCGGCTTAGCGACGCCTTCAGCGCACCCTTGGTGCCAACGACTTCGAGATAGCCGTTTTCGGTAAATTGAGGAGTGATCCGACTGGCAAACCACTGGCCACGAACACCGTTCGACAGGGCAAACCATGTCGATACCAGATCGTCGGTTGCCACCGTGACCTCCTTTCCCGTTCGACGGTCAAACCGAACGCGGGGAATGCTGTGGGTAAAGCCTGTTACCGACGTGATCGGGGCTACGACAAAGCGGACAATATCAAACAGATGAACGCCGATATCCAACAACATACCCGGGCCATGGATTTCTGATTGTCCGCGCCAACCGGGTTCCGAGCTTGGTAGCAAACCACTCCAGCCGTCGTACTGGATACGCACAAAAAAAGGTTCTCCGATGGCCCCGGCCTTGAGTTGACGGCGCATCTCATTGACGCCATAGAGGTAGCGGAAGGTGAACGCGGCCTGGTGGACGCACTGGGTTGATAGCGCTACCTCGACCAATTTATCGACTTCAGCGACAGTCATACCAAGCGGTTTTTCACAGAATACGTGCTTACCTTGCGTCAGCGCCGCTATCGCCTGCTCGGCGTGGGAGGCCGGAGGAGACACGATAGTCACAGCGTCGATATCGTCGCGCCCGCACAACTCTTGATAATCGGTATGCACGTCCTGGACAGAGAATTCGTCCGCCAGC
>JBPPNE010000365.1:0-2974 GCA_051306415.1 Porticoccaceae bacterium | reverse complement strand
GGGCAGGACAGTGAGGGTCACAAGGGCTTGAGCTTTTTCCTGGTGGAAAAGCCGCGCACCCAAGGCCACAGCTACCAGGTCGTGCAGCCCGCTGGCGGCAGCTTGAATGGCAAGGCGATCCCCACCATCGGTTATCGCGGCATGCACTCATTCGATATCTTTTTCGAAAATTATTTTATTCCAGACCGGAATCTTCTTGGCGAAGAGGCTGGTCTCGGCAAGGGTTTTTACTACGCCATGCAAGGTCTCACCGGTGGGCGCATGCAGACGTCGGCGCGGGCTTGCGGGGTCATGCAGGCGGCGTGCGAGCAGGCGGTCAACTACGCTCGCGAGCGCAAGGTGTTCGGGCAGCCGATAGTCGATTATCAATTGACCCTCGTTAAACTGAGCCGAATGATTACGACATTGCTGGCGGCGCGGCAGCTGAGCTACGCCGTCGCCCGCCGGGTCGACGCCGGTGGTGGCCAGGTCGAAGCGAGTCTGGTGAAGCTGTTCTCCTGCCGCGCGGCGGAGTGGGTGACGCGGGAAGCGCTGCAGATTCACGGTGGCATGGGCTATGCCGAGGAAGTGCCGGTCAGCCGCTATTTCGTCGATGCGCGCGTGCTGTCGATTTTCGAGGGCGCCGAGGAAACGCTGGCGCTGAAGGTGATTGCGCGGGATTTGATCGCCAATGCGGGCGCCCATGGAAGCGGAGAATAATTTGCCAAACCAGCAGAGGAGGCGGGGGTAGCGACGCCGTTCGTTACAGGCTAGGCCGAGGCGTGATCGATGGCGGTTTTCGGGTGTCCTCCCTTGGTCAGATAGAGATTTAAGCTATTGTTTCGCTTCTGCAGGCGAAAAATCAGGCCCCCCTGAGGTGCAATACAAGACGCCTTTTGGGGGTGTCTATAGTTGGACCTTTCTGTAAGAAGTGCATCGAAAGAGCTATGCTTTTAGGATGAAAATCTCAGAAGTATTATCAAAGTTGAAGGATGACGGCTGGGAACTCGTGGCCACGAAAGGTAGCCACCGCCAATTCAAGTACAAAACCAAGCCAGGGCGGGTGACGGTTCCCGGAAAGCCAAACGATGATCTGGCTCCAGGTACACTGAACAGTATTTACAAGCAGGCCGGTTGGAAGTGAGGGCTCAAATGCGTTACGCAATTGTCATTGAAAAAGCTACATCAAACTACTCGGCGTATGTTCCTGATCTTCCTGGCTGCGTTGCAACTGGGCAAACAATCGAGGAAACAGAGCAACAAATTCGAGAAGCCATCGAATTTCATCTGGAGGAGCTTCGAGAAGATGGGCTGCCTATTCCAAGCCCTCAAAGCCAGGTTGAGTACGTCGAGGTTGTGTGAGGCCAAGGCCCCCGGCTGAACCGGGGCGTTAGGTGCGCCTGAAAAGAATGATCATGGACGTAGGTCAAGCTAAGAATTCTTCACGCTCGTTCCGCCTTGCTTCTGGACGTTGTATGGAGCAGCGACCACTCCGGGACCCCGTCAAGTCGAGTTTTTGGCTGCGCCAGCAATCGTTTGTGAGGCGTTCGCAGTAGAACTCGGGCTAAAGACGCTAATCATGCGCAAGTCTGGTCCGACAAGAGTGAAGGGCCATAATCTGGCAGAACTCTTCGGCAAACTTTTCACTTCATAACAGATGGCGCTAATCAACGCGGCGGGCCTTCCTGAAGCTAACTTCAGGAAGGAATAGTTGCCCATGTTGCGCGGCTGGCGTTTGCCGTGAAACAGGATGAAGCGCCGAATCCACTGCACATATTGCGTCTCGGTGCGAATGCTGTAATGCTTGAGCCGAACCTGGTCGCGCGCCTGATCCAGCAGCATCGGTTTGGCTGCTGCGCCAGAGGTGTGATCGATAGGTGTTTTAGGGTGCTTTACAACGTTTGACATGACCGAAAACCCTTGTGTAATCTGGCTCTGTCAAATATTAGGCACCCAAGAGGTGCAAAACAAGACGCCTTTTCGGGTGTCTAATTATAGTTAGGTTTCTGGGAAGCAGCTCCATGTTCCAAACTCTTGAAGGTGAGTGTCTCTGCGGCGCGGTGCAATATCGCATCACTGTCCAGCCGCTTGACGCCGGTTACTGTCACTGTCGCCTTTGCCAGCGATCCAGCGGCGCGCCAACACTCGCGTGGCTCACCGTGTCGGTTCGTGGTTTTTCCTACACGAAAGGGTGTCCAGCAATTTTCCATTCAAGCTCGCATAGTCAAAGAGAGTTCTGTGGTGCCTGCGGCACTCAGATCGCTTTTCGTCGGTCGGCATCCCCCAAAACCGTGGACGTAACGCTGGCTAGTCTTCATGACCCTTTGCAAATGGCTCCGCAGTATCACATCTGGAGGCAAAGCAAGGTTGCTTGGTTCGAGACTACAGATTCACTACCACGCTATGAAGACGCTGGCCCTGATAACCACGAAACCTAACTCTGCGTTCGACCGGACGCGCATAAAGCCGCGCGCCTCTCAACTTGTACGTTAGACGTGCGTGCAAGGCTGTAAAAAGCTAAAAGCAGGAGGGCTCGGCGTGGTCAACACCGTCCGTGCAACATCACCACCCGCGCCATCCCGCACAATGCGTTTGCACCCGCGCGGATCAACTTCGGCGCATCAAACCCGCTTGGGCGCGCCGCACTGGGTGCAAGCCGCTGGCCCCGTACCAGCCCCAGGCTCACCGATGGCAACCGGCCGGGTTTGTTTCTGCGGGTTCAAGCCATTCAAGTTCAAACCGAGTGCCGGTCTAACATCGCGGTCAAGTGGGACGCGCCGCGACGCTGCACCGTTGCAGAACTGTGGGTTCGGCTCGCGCCGTGGCTTCGCTCGACACCGGCGCGCGGCGCGCCCCTTACCTTTGCGTTCGGCGTCAGGTTGCACCTTCCATTAGCAGTGGCGTAGTATCATAAAATGCAAATCGCTTCAGGAACCATAGTTGGCGGCAAGGTCGTCGTGGACGGTCTCTCTCTTCCAGAGGGAACGATCGTGAC
>JBPPNE010000364.1:0-6732 GCA_051306415.1 Porticoccaceae bacterium | reverse complement strand
TGCCGGTCTAACAGCGCGGTCAAGGGGGACGCGCCGCGACGCTGCACGTTTCAAGTATGCTGGTTTGGGCGCGCATCGTGGCTGCGCTCAACCTCGGCACGCGGCGCGCCCCTTACCTTGGCGTTAGGGCTTATGGAAACATCTTGGGAACAGCGTCGCTCCCACGTCAAGAAAGAATGCGCCAGAGATGGCGTGCCAGCCACGCTTGCCAAACTCGCGGAGGGGCACATCAACGGCGATGACAGGCTGTACGCCAGAGAGTTTTTAGAGGAAGAGGCTGCATCGGCCTCCGCAAAACGTGATGCGCGAGAAGCCTCAACTCTTGCAATAGCCAAGCGCGCAGTAGAAATTGCTGAATCAGCCAACCGCATCGCTTCTGAGGCGCGAGACTCCGAGCGTTTGCAAGCGCGGTGGGCTATATGGGCCGCAATTATCGCGGCAGTGGCAGCAATCACTGCAAACAAAGATGCGCTCATAGCATGGCTCGGTTAAGCCCTAACAAGGCGCTGCATCCGACCTACGCGCCTTACGGCGCTTCGGCGGCTGAGCTTGGGCGTTAGACGCACGTGCAAAGCTGTAAAAGCAGGAGGGCTCGGCATGTTCAACACCGTCCGTGAAACATCACCGCCCGCGCCATCCCGCACAATGCGTTTGCACCCGCGCGGATCGAATTGCATGCACAAAACCAACGTCGGCGCGCCGCACTGGGTGCAAGCCGCTGGCAGCGTCCCAGCCCCAGGCGCACCGCTGGCAACCGGCCTGCTTTGCATCTGCGGGTTCAAGCCATTCCAGTTCAAACCGGGTGCTGGTCTAACATCGCGGTCAAGTGGGACGCGCCGCGACGTTGCACCTTTGCAGCCCAGTGGGTTGGGCATGTGCCGTGGCTTCGCCCAACCTCGGCACGCGGCGCGCCCCTTACCTTTGCGTTGAGCCGCCACCCTGGAATCCCCGGCCTGCGATGCAAAAAATTGCAACCTATCGCAAAAAATGGTATTGAGCGAAGCTTTGCTGAGCTGTCGCATAACGCGTTAATGCGAACAGCGTCGCCAAGCTTCGTGGCACGTGGCAGAGGAGCTTTTCAACGCAATCTTTTCTGTTGACCTGTGGGCGCCTGATTCCAGGGCGTGGCCCAACGTTCGTTCGAGCGAACACTCGCGGGGGAGCGCGGCGCATTTCCCCTGGTTTATCCAGCCGCGAGCGTCGCTCAACTTTATTCGTTAGGCGACACCGATCAAGTAGCCCTTAACTTTTCGCCGTTTACAAGGAGAGTGAAAATGCACATAACGAACAAACAGTCTGGGACAAATATTCATGAAGTTGCGGATGGGATTTACCGCATCAATACGTCGGTTGTTATAGAAGGCGGGCCTGGCGGGTTCTCATTCAATCAGTTCCTCATTGTCGATGATGCGCCATTGCTCTTCCACACCGGGCCGCGCAAGATGTTCCCGCTGGTACGGGAGGCGGTCGCGAGCGTGTTGCCCGTGGAACGGCTGCGCTACATTGGCTTGTCGCACGTTGAGGCAGATGAGTGCGGTTCGCTCAACGATTGGCTCGCCGTGGCGCCACAGTCCTCGCCGCTGTGCGGCAAGGTGGCGGCGCTGGTGTCAATTGATGATATGGCCGACCGGCCGGCACGCGCACTCGCGGACGGGGAAACGCTCACGCTTGGAAAACATGCCGTGCGCTGGTTCGACACGCCGCATCTCCCTCACGCGTGGGAATGTGGGTTCCTGATGGAAGAACGAACGAAGACACTCCTGTGCGGCGACCTATTCACGCAAGGCGGCGCCGATCTTCCTGCACTCACTGAGTCGGACATTCTGGGGCCCAGCGAGGCGTTCCGTCATGCGATGGATTATTACTCACACACGCAGAACGCGCGTGCGATGCTTGAAAGACTGGCCTCCGCCGAGCCGACAACACTTGCATGCATGCATGGCAGCACATGGAAGGGCGACGGGGCGAAGCTTTTGCGCGCGCTTGCCGATGTGCTGTCGCCATAATCCCGCGCCCAACATTGCGTTCGAGAGGGACGCGCCAAAAGCGGCGCGCCCCTCAACTTTACGTTCGCGCGCGCTCGCACCCCTTTGCGCTACGTTACGCACCCGGGGCCGGTGCATGGGGAAGTGATCCCATGACCGCCGGGTGCATAACTCCGCGTCGGTTCAAGGTGGCGAGCGCGCGCGAACGGAGCGCGAGTTGGTGAACGGAGTTTCTCGGGCGCGAGCGCCCTCGAACCCCTCGTTCGAGCGGACACCGCTACACGGCTGCGCCCGCTTGGACCCTCGGGCACTGTGTGCCCTCCGGCCCCGCGCGGGTGCCGCTCAACTCGCGCTCCGTTAGCCGTCAAAGGAACCACATGCCCAGAATCGAGCCGCTAGCGAAAGTCCTGAGAAACAAGCCATCGGTCATTACCCGTGCAGTCTTTTGGAAGATTCCTCACAACACCGATAGGGAAGACATACGACTGAAACTTGGGCGCTACAAGAAGCCGGCTGACTTTGATGAAGACGAAGTCCCCGAGACCTTGGACCCCAAGAGCGAACTCACGCTTGATCAAGCGGAGTTCTTGTCGCTGATTGAATTCCTCCGCCTGAACTACGAACCCTTCCGCCAGGGCGTAAAGGCGTTCATACCGCTCGATCGACCATTCGATCCCACGAATGCACAGCAAATCCGCGCCCTATTCTCTTTGCCGGACAAGCGAGAACTCGTAAAGTTCATCCTCAAGAACGACGTCATACCTGAAGAACTCCAGGCCGGCCTTCAGCAGGCACGTCGAGCCCGCGCCGTGCGAGAGTTTCAGAAGATGCTTTCGGAAGATCTGCGCGAGGGGCCGTGGCAGAAGTGGTTTCAAGCAAATAGCTGGGTACTCGGGAGCCAGTTCGTCCGAGTAGTGGATGAACGACACATAGACACGCAGCACATCTCCGACTTCTTGATGGAAGCCTACGATGGCTTTCTCGATGTCGTTGAGATCAAGCGGCCGCAGGGCGGCTTGGCATTCTGGTCACCCACGTTGGACCACGGTAACCATGTCCCATCTACCGACTTGACCAAGGCAGTCACACAGGCTTCGCGCTACATCTTCGAAGTCGAGCATGAAGCGAACAGTGTCAAGTTCCTCCAAAGAGTCGGTGGCGTCAAAACGGTGAAGCCGCGATGCGTTCTAGTCTTCGGCCGATCGGATGACTGGAACGCCCAGCAAATGGAGTCTTATCGCATCCTGAACGCGAGCTTCCACAATCTGACCGTGCTTACCTATGACCACGTCCTTACAAGAGCGCGTCGCATCAGCGGCATCGACGGCTAACCCTTCCATCGAGGGGATGCCCAAAAGGCTGCGCCTTTTGGGCACCCCTCATGTCAAACGTTAGCAACCATAGGAAAGGTTATGGCCAAGGGCCCAAAGTTCACACAACACCTTACTTCCTCTCATTGAGTCGCTTCGTGAGATGGGCGGTTCTGCGGCTGCGTATGAGGCAACGGACGCTGTAATCGAGCGGGAAAAAATCCCGGAAAAGGAACTCGAGAAAACCAACAAGAACGGTGGGTCAAACGTAAGAAACGCAATTGCCTGGGCAAGGCTCTATCTCGTCTACTCGGGGCATATTGATTCATCAGCGCGTGGAGTTTGGCGTTTAACTGAAAAGGGGTTGCAAGAAGACCTATCTAAGTTAGACCCCGTTGAGCTGTTCAAGTCTGTGCAGCGGTCGCGCAAAGAAGACGGAGGCAGCGCCACTTCAAGCAAGTCGGCCACCGAAGCGGCAGTTGATATCGAAGAGAAGATTCTTGAGTCAGAAGAGACTCGTCTATTACCAGTTCTGAAGTCGCTGAGTCCGGAAGGCTTTGAGCGTCTGTGTCAGCGGTTGTTGCGAGAGCACGGATTTCAAAACGTGAAAGTTACTGGCCGCTCAGGCGACGGTGGAATTGACGGAGAGGGCATTCTTGAAATCAACCCACTCTTAAGCTTCAAGGTCATCTTCCAGTGCAAGCGTTACCAAGGCTCCGTTGGCTCCGGCATGATCCGTGATTTTCGTGGCGCTATGATCGGCCGAGCAGATAAGGGCATCTTTCTTACCACTGGCAACTTCACCATGGACGCAAAAAAGGAAGCCGTGAGAGATGGCACTAATCCAATCGAGCTCGTAGATGGAGAAAAACTCGTGAAAATGTTCGAGCGCCTAGAGTTGGGCTTGAAGCCGAGAACCGTGTACGAAGTAGACCCCGAGTTCTTCAACGAGTACAAATGAGCGCTGGTTGCTAACCATTCGCTGCAGGCGCGACGGCCCTGACGGGCCGCGGCCTGAGCTCAAACGTTAGCCCTCATATTCACGTCTCGCGAGGTTTGCATGTCAGAGAAATCAAAGCCAATCGCTGTCACCGCATCCGAGGTGCCGACACGAACTAAACCTTCTGTGTATCCTGAGCCGTTCGCATCGCGCATGGCAGGCAGAGAGAAGCACCCCCTTGGTGATCTCTTTGGCCTTACAAACTTTGGCGTAAACCTCACGCGCTTGGCTCCCAACGCAGTCTCCGCCCTTCGTCATGCTCACACCAAGCAAGACGAGTTTATCTACGTCCTCCAAGGTCGGCCAACGCTACACACCGACGAAGGCCGAACCCAACTCTCCCCCGGAATGTGCGCAGGTTTCAAGGCGGGTACAGGCAATGGACACTGCTTGGCCAATGAAACCGCAGAGGAAATTGTGTACCTTGAAGTCGGCGACAGAACGTCAGGAGACGAAGGAAGTTATCCCGATGACAACCTCAAAGCCTCGCTCGTTGAGGGAAAGTGGAAGTTCGTCCACAGAGATGGCACGCCGTATGTGTGAGGCTGGAGCTAGACCTCAAATGAGCGGTCAACCGGACGCTACGCGATAAAGCCGCGCAGCGCCCCTTACCTTGGCGTTAGAACGCGCTGCCCTTGAGGATATGACCCTCGGGATGGCTACATGCAGTCGAATTGGGAGATCAAGATGCGAGTGCCGACAGTTGCCGCCATTCAGTCCATCGCCAATCACTACCGCCTCAGCTTGTCGCAGGCGGACCTCGATGGACACCTCGGCTGGTTGAGTGCGTTTCTCGCCGGATTTACCGCCATCGACGAGATGCCGGACGATTTCCCTGCACTTCGATATCCGGGGCGCAACAGCTCCAAGCCGAGCCCTGAAGAGAATCCACTGGGCGCGTGGTGGATCAAGACCAGAATCGACCGGGCGCCGTCCGGGAAGCTGCATGGGCGCACGATCGCAATCAAGGACAACGTGTTCATCGCGGGCGTCCCGCTGATGAACGGCACCTCGATTCTTGAAGGCTATGTTCCGCCGGTCGATGCAACGATCGTGACGCGCATCCTCGATGCGGGAGGCGAGATCGTCGGCAAGTCGGTCTGCGAGGCCTACTGTATGTCAGGGGGCAGTCATACCAGCCATTCCGGTCCGGTCCATAATCCGCACCGACACGGCTACTCGTCCGGAGGCTCGTCGTCGGGAAGCGGAGCGCTTGTCGGCTCCGGTGCGGTGGACATGGCCATCGGGTGTGATCAGGGGGGGGGCCGTCAGGATTCCCGCGGCGTGGTGCGGTGCGTATGGCATGAAGCCCACGACCGGGCTGGTCCCCTACACCGGAATACTGGGATTAGACCCAGTCCTCGACCATGCCGGCCCGATCACAGCCAGCGTCGCGGATAACGCACTGCTGCTCGAAGTCATCGCGGGCCCCGACGGGCTTGATCCTCGACAGGTCAACCCGCGGGTCGAGAACTACACCAGCGAATTGGGCCAGGGCGTTACAGGGCTGCGAATCGGAGTCCTTGCGGAGGGCTTCGGTCGTCCGGAGTCGGAGCCCGCGGTCGATGCCCTAGTGCGATCAGCAGCGACAAGGCTCTCCGCGCTCGGCGCCACAGTCACTGAGATATCGGTTCCCATGCACGCACTCGGTGGAGCAATCACGTTCGGGAGCATGCAGTCGATCGTGCATGCGGTCTTCACCACAGACGGTTACGGAATGGGCCGTGAAGATCTCATGGTGCCAAGCTTCATGGAGGCACAGAGTCGATGGCGTGAGCGCTCCAATGAACTTCCGGTCTCTTTGCAGAATTCACTGATTCTTGCCGAGTTCGTTCGCCGCGAGCGCGGCTATCAGTTCTATGCGAAGGCGACGAATATGATTCGTCGCCTTCGGGCCGCCTATGATCACTCCCTCACGAGCGTGGACCTGCTGTTGCTGCCGACGACACCGATGAAAGCGCAGCCGCTTCCGGCCGCGGATGCTCCAGCGGACGTCCTGATCGGTGCTGCGTGGACGAACCTGGGAAACACAAGCCCGTTCGACGTGAGTCACCACCCTGCGATGTCGGTGCCCTGCGGTCGGATCGACGGACTACCAGTGGGCATGATGCTGGTAGGTCGTCAATGGGAAGAGGTGACGATCTACCGCGCTGCGCACGCTCTTGAACAGTCCGGAGACTGGCGGGACTGGTAGGCCGGCGTGAGACTTGAATGAGTGGTGCTGCACCTCGCCAGAAGACTCAACGGGTATACGTTCTAACAACAAGCATGCAGCTGACGGTGCTAGGCGCCGCAGCTGATGCTGGGCGTTCGGCGTCAGGTTGCACCTTCCATTAGCAGTGGCGTAGTATCATAAAATGCAAATCGCTTCAGGAACCATAGTTGGCGGCAAGGTCGTCGTGGACGGTCTCTCTCTTCCAGAGGGAACGATCGTGAC
>JBPPNE010000363.1:0-26983 GCA_051306415.1 Porticoccaceae bacterium | reverse complement strand
GCCGGGAGACAATATCCAGATCACGGTGACGCTGATCGCGCCGATTGCGATGGAAGAGGGTTTGCGGTTCGCGATTCGGGAAGGCGGTCGGACGGTGGGTGCGGGTGTGGTGGCAAAAATCATCGAATGAGCGCGGGGCCTCCCGCAGGCGGGGGGTTGAGCCCAGTGTCGGTCGCTGTGGGGAGCGAGCGCAGCTGCCAAGAAGCGTTATTTGTAGAGTTTTTGCTTGACAGGGTCCGGTGGTCTAATTAAGATTCCGCCTCCTTTTTTCAAGGTCTTTCGCGAACTTACGCGGAAGCAAATCGAGTTGGAGTGTTAGATCCATGCAGGGTCAACGTATCAGAATTCGCCTCAAGGCATTTGATCACAAGCTGATTGACACCTCGACTCAGGAAATCGTTGAGACGGTCAAGCGCACCGGTGCGCAGCTTCGTGGCCCGATCCCGCTGCCGACGCGAAAAGAGCGCTACACGATTTTGATTTCCCCGCACGCCAACAAGGATGCCCGGGATCAATACGAAATCCGCACCCATAAACGGCTACTGGATATCCTGGAGCCCACCGAGCGGACAGTCGATGCGTTGATGAAGCTCGATTTAGCGGCAGGCGTAGAGGTTCAGATAAAACTGGGTTAGCTAGAACGCGAAGCCATTAGCCGACGGCAGTCGGCTCAGTGTAACGCTCTGCAACGGGCGGCCATAGCGGGTGACAGCCCCGTACACAAGAGGTTAAAAAATGAGTGTTGGTATAGTCGGTCGCAAATGCGGCATGAGTCGTGTGTTCACCGACGACGGTGTCTCCATTCCGGTCACCGTGATCGAAGTCGAGCCCAATCGCGTTACTCAGATCAAAACTCAGGAGACTGATGGCTATGCGGCCGTTCAGGTTGCCATCGGCTCCCGTCGCGTATCCCGAGTATCCAAAGCCCTCGCCGGCCACTACGCCAAAGCTGGCTCCGAAGCCGGGCGTGGACTGTGGGAGTTTCGCCTGGATGGCGTCGAAGAAAGCTTTGCCGTTGGCGATGCCATCTCCGTTGACCGTTTTCAGCCTGGTCAAAAAGTTGATGTCTGTGGTACCTCGAAGGGCAAGGGTTTCGCTGGTGCGATCAAGCGTTGGAATTTCAGCATGCAGGATGCGACCCACGGTAACTCCCGCTCCCACCGGTCCGCGGGATCCATCGGTCAGAACCAGTCTCCCGGACGCGTCTTCAAGGGTAAAAAAATGGCTGGGCACATGGGTGCCGCGCAGGTCACGGTGCAGGGCCTGGAAGTGATCCGCGTTGATGCCGAGCGCAACCTGCTGCTGGTCAAAGGGGCCATCCCCGGTGCGCCGGGCGCGGACGTCGTTGTGCGTCCAGCCGTCAAGGCCTGAGAGGACAACTGATGGAATTGAATATCGCGACCCCCGGTGGCAGCAACGGCACGATAGTCGTGTCAGAGGCGACCTTCGGCAGGGAGTTTAACGAGGACCTGGTGCATCAGGCGGTCGTCGCTTATATGGCGGGCGCGCGTCAGGGCACCCGAGCGCAGAAGACCCGCTCTGATGTTTCCGGGGGCGGCAAGAAGCCCTGGCGTCAAAAGGGCACCGGACGAGCACGGGCCGGAACGACCCGCAGCCCGCTGTGGCGATCAGGTGGTGTCACCTTTGCCGCACGTCCGCAGGATCACTCACAAAAGCTCAATCGCAAAATGTACCGCGCGGCCATGCGCTCTATCTTGTCAGAGCTGGCTCGTCAAGAGCGTTTGGTGATTGTCGAGTCATTCCCGGTTGACAGCCCCAAGACCAAGGTGCTGGTCAAGCAGCTAGCGGACTATGGGTTGCGCGATGCGTTGATCATTACCGACGATGTCAGCGAGAATTTGTATCTTTCCTCACGCAATTTGCATGCGGTGGATGTGCGTGATCCGCAGGAAGTGGATCCGGTTAGCCTGATCCATTTCGAGAAGGTGCTGGTGACGATTCCCGCTCTCAAGAAGATTGAGGAGATGCTGATATGAATCGCGAGCGCATCTTCAAAGTGCTGTTGGGGCCGCATGTCTCCGAGAAATCGACGGTCCTCGCTGAAGCGAACAACCAGGTGGTCTTGAAAGTCGCCACCGACGCCACCAAGCGTGAGATTAAAGCGGCCGTTGAGCAGTTGTTTGAGGTGAAAGTGATCGGTGTCCGTGTCGTCAACATCAAGGGCAAGACCAAGCGCACCAAGCACGGTATCGGGCATCGGAGCGACTGGAAAAAAGCCTATGTCAGCCTGTCCGAAGGGCAAGGTATTGACTTTGGGATAGCGGGCTAGGGGGATTTATGAGTGTCATCAAGCGAAAGCCAACATCCCCGGGACGACGGTTTGTCGTCAGTGTGGTCAATCCGGAACTTCACCGTGGCGACCCCTATGCTCCTTTGCTGGAGAAAAAGAACAAGACCGGTGGGCGCAATAGTGCCGGCAGGATTACAACGCGGCATGTCGGTGGCGGTCACAAGCAGCATTATCGACTGATTGATTTCAAGCGCAGTAAAGACAGTATTCCGGCCAATGTGGAGCGTCTTGAGTACGACCCCAACCGCACGGCGAATATAGCGCTGGTTTGCTATAGCGATGGCGAGCGTCGGTACATTATCGCGCCCAAGGGGCTGAAATCGGGGGATCAGATCCTGTCTGGGCAGAATGCGCCGATCAAAATCGGCAATACGCTGCCGTTGCGCAATATCCCGGTGGGCAGTGTGGTTCATTGTGTTGAGATGAAGCCAGGCAAGGGGGCTCAGTTGGCCCGCAGTGCTGGAACTGCAGTGCAAGTGGTTGCCCGTGAGGGGCAGTACGCCACGTTGCGGTTGCGCAGTGGTGAGATGCGGAAGGTGTCCACGGATTGCCGAGCAACGATTGGTGAGGTTTCCAACAGTGAACACAATCTGAGATCCTTAGGTAAGGCCGGCGCATCGCGGTGGCGAGGAGTGCGGCCCACCGTTCGCGGGGTAGCGATGAACCCAGTCGATCACCCGCACGGCGGTGGGGAGGGGCGCACTTCCGGTGGGCGTCACCCGGTAACGCCTTGGGGTGTGCCTACCAAGGGCTACAAGACACGAAAAAACAAGCGCACAGCGGATATGATCATCCGTCGTCGCACCAAATAGCGCACGACTGATTAAGAGGAGTTAATAGTGCCGCGCTCTCTTAAGAAAGGCCCTTTTGTCGACCTGCATCTGAGTAAAAAGGTCGAAACGGCGGTGGAGAAAAATGATCGCAGGCCGATTAAAACCTGGTCGCGACGTTCGATGATAACGCCATCCATGGTGGGTTTAACCCTCGCGGTTCACAATGGTCGGCAGCATGTCCCTGTGCTGGTGAATGAAGAGATGGTTGGCCACAAGCTCGGGGAGTTTGCGCCGACGCGAACCTTCCGCGGGCACGTGGCCGACAAGAAAGCCAAGCGTTGACGCACAGCAAGCGATTGAAGAGGTGATACGACGGTGGAAGTAGCAGCGATATTGCGCGGCGCCAAGGTTTCGGCCCAGAAGGCGCGCCTGTTGGCGGATCAAATACGGGGCAAGCCGGTAGAGAAAGCGCTGGATATCCTTGCCTTTAGTAATTTGAAGAGCGCCGCCATTGTCAAGAAGGTGTTGGAATCGGCGATAGCCAATGCCGAGCACAATGAAGGCGCCGACGTCGACGAGTTGAAAGTATCCGCTATTTACGTGGACGAAGGCATCACACTGAAGCGGGTTATGCCGCGCGCCAAGGGTCGTGCTGACCGGATTTCCCGGCGTACCAGCCATATCACCGTCAAAGTCGCCGGGTAGCAGGACAAAGGTTTAGGAGCTGACATGGGGCAGAAGGTAAATCCAACGGGTATTCGCCTGGGGATCGTCAAGAAGCATACCTCGATCTGGTATGCCGACAAGCGCAATTACGCAGATCGGCTCAATGCCGACCTCAGTGTCCGAGCGTATATCCAGGACAAATTGTCCCATGCCTCGGTCAGCCGGATTGATATTGAGCGGCCGTCGGCATCCGCCAAGATCACCATTCACAGTGCTCGACCCGGTATCGTGATCGGGAAAAAGGGCGAGGATGTCGACAAGCTTCGTGCCGGCGTGGCGGCCCTGATGGGCGTTCCTGTGCATATCAATATCGAAGAGATCCGTAAACCGGATCTTGACGCGGCGCTGGTGGCCCAAAATGTCGCGCAGCAGCTGGAGCGGCGGGTGATGTTTCGGCGGGCGATGAAACGTGCGGTACAGAATGCGATGCGTCAGGGCGCCAAGGGCGTCAAGATTCAGGTAGGCGGTCGTTTGGGCGGCGCTGAAATTGCCCGCACGGAATGGTATCGAGAGGGCAGAGTGCCCTTGCATACCTTCCGGGCCGATATCGACTATTCCACGGCGCAAGCGAATACGACCTTTGGCGTCATTGGCGTCAAAGTTTGGATATTCAAGGGCGAGGTGCTCGGTGGTGAAGAGCCGGAGCAGGCCGCCGTCCGCAAGTGATTAGAGATTAGGGGTCGAGGGATATGCTGCAACCGAAACGTACCAAATACCGCAAGCAACAGAAAGGTCGCAACCGCGGCCTTGCCCAGCGCGGTAGCAAGGTCAGCTTTGGCGAGTACGGACTCAAGGCTGTTGGTCGCGGCCGCCTGACTGCCCGCCAAATTGAAGCGGCGCGACGCGCGATGACTCGCCACGTCAAGCGGGGTGGAAAGATCTGGATCCGGGTGTTCCCCGACAAGCCGGTGACAGAGAAGCCCCTCGAAGTCCGCATGGGTAAAGGTAAGGGTAACGTCGAGTATTGGGTCGCCCAGGTGCGGCCCGGTAAGGTTCTCTACGAAATGGAAGGCGTAACTGAGCAGATGGCCCGTGAAGCTTTCGCGCTGGCGGCGGCCAAACTGCCGATGCAAACCACTTTTGTAACGCGGACGGTGATGTAAATGAAAGCGAGCGAGCTACGCGCCAAGACCGTTGGCGAGCTGAACACCGAATTGCTCGCGCAGCTTGAAAATCAGTTCAGGTTGCGGATGAAAAAATCAATTGGGCAATTGAACCAGTCACATGAAATGAAAAAGACGCGGCGAACCATAGCGCGGATTCGAACAGTACTGCAGCAGAAGTCAGGTAATTAAGATGACGGAGAACACCGCGCGCGCACTGTCCGGACGAGTGGTCAGCGATAAAATGAACAAAACCATTACGGTATTGATCGAGCGCCGGGTCAAACACCCGGTTTACGGCAAGATTATTACCCGCTCTACCAAGATGAAGGCGCACGATGAAGACAATCAGTGCCGCATCGGTGATCTGGTGATGATCTCGGAAACCCGGCCGCTGTCAAAGACGAAATCGTGGAAACTCGTCAATATCCTTGAGCGCGCGGTCGAGGCCTGAGCTCCATGTGTAGTAACAGTTTCTTTGGAGAGCAGCGATGATACAGACACAAACTTATCTGGAAGTCGCGGATAACAGTGGCGCGCGTCGCGTCATGTGCATCAAGGTTTTGGGGGGTTCTCACCGCCGTTATGCCGGGGTGGGCGACATCATCAAGGTGAGCGTGAAGGAAGCGATTCCTCGCGGCAAGGTCAAAAAAGGGCAGGTGATGAATGCCGTCGTGGTGCGTACCAAGAAGGGCGTTCGCCGGCAGGATGGGAGCTTGATTAAGTTCGATGATAACGCGGCGGTTCTGCTGAATAACCAGCTGGCGCCCATCGGTACCCGTATCTTTGGGCCGGTGACTCGGGAGCTGCGGGGCGAACGGTTCATGAAAATCATTTCACTAGCGCCTGAAGTACTTTAGGCGGGTGGGGTTTATACAATGGCAATGAGCAAAATTAAGCGTAATGACGAGGTTATCGTCATCGCGGGTCGCGACAAGGGCAAGCGTGGCAAGGTGCTGCGAGTGCTCGGCGACGGGCGGCTGATGGTGTCTGGCGTACAAATGATCAAGAAACACCAGAAACCCAATCCGCAGATGGGTATCCCCGGTGGCATCATCGAGAAGGAGTCACCCATCCAGTCCTCCAACGTCGCTGTTTTTAATACGGCGACGAGGAGGCCGGATCGGATTGGATGTAAGACTCTTGAGGACGGCAAGAAGATTCGCGTATTCAAGTCCAACGGCGAAGCCGTCGACGTCTAACGGGATGCACTGACATGGCAAAGCTGAGAGACATTTACCGCAATGAGTTGGTCCCAAAGTTGAAAGACGAATTGGGATTGGCCAATGTGATGGAAGTACCACGGATCACCAAGATCACTCTGAACATGGGTGTCGGGGAAGCGATAGCTGACAAGAAGGTGCTGGAAAATGCCGTCAATGATCTCCAGGCCATTGCCGGCCAGAAGCCGGTGATCACGTTGGCGCGCAAATCCATTGCCGGCTTTAAAGTTCGCGAAGGCTGGCCGATTGGTTGCAAGGTGACGTTGCGCAGTGAGCGCATGTATGAGTTCCTTGAGCGGCTGATCAGTATTGCGATTCCTCGTATCCGGGATTTTCGCGGCATCAGTCCGAAATCGTTTGACGGCCGTGGCAATTTTGCGATGGGTGTCAGTGAGCAGATTATTTTCCCGGAAATCGATTATGACAAGGTCGATATGTTGCGGGGTTTGGATATCACCATTACGACTACCGCGCGCAATGACGATGAAGGTCGTGCGCTATTGCGCGCATTCAGTTTCCCCCTGAGAGGTTGATGGCACCATGGCCAAGACATCCATGATCGAACGCGAGAAGAAGCGCACCGAAACCGTGGCCAAATATGCGCAGAAACGTGCTCGTCTGAAAGCCCTTGTCATGGATGTCAACACCGGTGACGAGGATCGTTGGGACGCCCAGCAGAAGCTGCAAAAGTTGCCGCGTGACGCCAGTCCGGTGCGCCAGCGTAATCGCTGCCGGATCACCGGGCGACCCAGAGGCGTCTATCGCAAGTTTGGCTTGTGCCGCCACAAGCTGCGAGAAGCGGCAATGCGTGGTGATGTCCCCGGTCTGGTCAAGGCGAGCTGGTAGTCATTGGTAATCAATTGAGCAGTTTAGTGAGTAGGAGAAGGCAATGAGCATGCAGGATCCACTGGCCGATATGCTGACCCGTATCCGTAACGCCCACGCTCGCGGCAAGCCCGTAGTGACCATGCCGTCTGCGAAGCTGAAGGTTGCGGTGGCTCAAGTCCTGAAAGACGAAGGCTACATTCTGGGTTACAGCGTTAGCGACGGCATCAAGGCGGAGCTGTCGATCAACCTGAAGTATTTTGAGGGTAAGCCGGTCATCGGCGAAATCGATCGGATCAGCCGTCCGGGGCTGCGTCGCTATGCTGGCGTTACTCAGCTGCCCAAGATTCGCGGTGGCCTCGGCATTGCTGTGGTGTCGACGAGTAAAGGCGTGATGACGGACAGGGCTGCGAGAGCAGCAGGGTTAGGCGGAGAGGTGCTCTGCACAGTTTTTTAACGGGACAGTTGAGATGTCTAGAGTAGCTAAAAATCCAGTCGCGGTTCCTAAAGGTGTTCAGATTACGCTTGCGCCCGGCACTATCTCTGTTAAAGGGAGCAAAGGGCAGCTGGCGATGGCGGTGCACCCATCAGTGACGGTGAGCCAGGGGGTTGACGATGGTTTGTTGCGGTTCGAGCCACGGAATAGCGATAAAACGTCAAGCGCGCTCGCCGGCACTACACGGTCACTGGTCAACAACATGATCATTGGAGTCAGCGAAGGTTTTGAAAAACGGCTTCAGCTGGTGGGTGTTGGCTACCGCGCCCAAGCTCAGGGCAAGAAGGTCAATCTGACATTAGGATTTTCTCACCCGCTGGAGTACGACTTGCCAGAGGGCGTCAGTGCCGAGACGCCGAGCCAGACCGAAGTGGTACTGAAGGCGGCAGATAAGCAGCTGTTGGGACAGGTCGCGGCCGAGATTCGCGCGTTCCGTCCGCCTGAACCCTACAAGGGCAAGGGGGTTCGCTATGCGAATGAGCAGGTGCATCGCAAAGAAGCCAAGAAGAAGTAACAGGTCACCATTATGAGCGACAAGAAACAAGTCCGTTTGCGCCGTGCCCGCCGGACACGAGCAAAAATTCGCGAACTGGGTACGACGCGGTTGTGTGTTTACCGCACCCCTCGGCATATCTATGCGCAAGTGATTGCCGTCAACGATTGTGGGGATAGCGTTGTGGCCAGTGCATCGACGCTGGACAGTAGCCTGCGTGCCGCCGGCAACCGTGGCAATGTTGATACCGCCGGGTCAGTGGGAACCTTGATTGCAGAGCGCGCCAAACAAGTAGGTGTCACCCGGGTCGCATTCGACCGTAGTGGCTTCAAGTATCACGGTCGGGTCAAAGCGTTGGCAGATGCAGCGCGCGCGGCCGGATTGGAATTCTAAGGGTTGAATCATGGCTAAGAATAACCCGCGAGAGGTCGATCCCAACGAAGGGTTGATGGAGAAACTGGTACAAGTGAATCGGGTGGCGAAAACTGTCAAGGGCGGCCGTATTTTTGCCTTTACCGCGCTGACCGTAGTGGGCGATGGCAACGGCCGTGTCGGCTTTGGTCGTGGCAAGGCTCGGGAAGTACCGCTGGCTATTCAGAAGGCGATGGAGTCGGCCCGCCGCAATATGATCCAGGTCGACCTCCATGGGCGCACGTTGCAGTATCCCATCAAGGCCAGTCACGGGGCATCGAAAATTTATATGCAGCCAGCGTCTGACGGAACTGGGATTATCGCCGGTGGCGCGATGCGGGCGGTACTGGAACTGGCTGGTGTACAGAACGTGTTGGCCAAATGCTATGGCTCGACGAACCCAGTCAATGTGGTGCGTGCGACCTTTCGGGGCCTGCAATCGATGCACGCGCCCGAGTCCATTGCCGCCAAGCGCGGCAAGTCGGTGGCTGACATCCTCGGTTGAAACACATGCTCGATTCCGGTGTAGCGGCCCGGTGATACAGGTAGTTTGATAATGGCGAATGCAAGCAAGGTTAAAGTTACCCAGGTGCGCAGCAAGATAGGGCGTCTGCCAGGCCATATTGCCTGTCTCCTCGGCCTCGGCCTCCGCCGCATCGGCCACACGGTCGAGCTGGAGGATACCCCGGCCGTGAGGGGTATGATCAACAAGGTCTACTACATGGTCAAGGTGGAGGGCGAGTAATGCGGCTGAATACATTGCGGCCCGCTCCGGGTCGCGTGACCTCTGCGAAGCGGGTGGGGCGTGGTATTGGCAGTGGCCTTGGCAAGACTGCTGGCCGTGGCCACAAGGGCCAGAAGGCTCGCTCCGGTGGCAGCGTCAAGCCGGGATTCGAGGGCGGTCAGATGCCCTTGCAGCGGCGGTTGCCGAAGTATGGCTTTACCTCGCGGATTGCCCGCGTCTCCGCGGAAATTCGCCTTGGCGAATTGGCGAAGGTGATAGGTGTCGATGTGATCGACCTTGCCGCTCTGCGTCAGGCAGGGCTGATCAATGCGACCATCAGTCGCGCCAAAATCTTCCTCTCCGGGGAGCTGGATAGAGCAGTCACCATCAAGGGGCTGGCGATCACCAAAGGTGCGCGGGCCGCAGTTGAAGCGGCCGGCGGGAAAGTGGAAGCATAAGCAGACTGATGGCAAGGGCAGCGATTCCGCCACTGAGCGGTCAAAAAGGTTTGGGCGAGCTCTGGGCTCGCCTTCGCTTTTTGCTGCTCGCGATTGTCATCTATCGGATTGGTACTCATATCCCGGTGCCCGGAATCAATCCGGATAAAGTCGCCAGTCTGTTCAATCAGAGCCAGGGCACAATTCTTGGCATGTTCAATATGTTTTCCGGCGGCGCATTGGAGCGCATGAGCATTCTTGCGCTCGGCATAATGCCCTACATTTCGGCATCCATCATCATGCAGCTGATGAGTACGGTGATGCCTGTGTTGGAACAGTTGAAGAAGGAAGGCGATGCGGGGCGTCGGAAAATTACCCAATACACCCGCTATGGCACTGTGCTGTTGGCGTTCATCCAGGGTGCGGGAATGGCTTATGGGCTCGCCGGACAAGGGCTGGCCTATTACGTGGGGCCCACATTTTTCCTGATTTCCATCACGTCCCTGGTGACTGGTGCGGTGTTTATGATGTGGCTCGGAGAGCAGATCACCGAGCGAGGGGTGGGTAACGGCATTTCGATGCTGATTTTCGCGGGCATCGTTGCGGGTTTACCCAGCGCTTTGGGGCAGGCGTTTGAATCCGCGCGACAAGGTGACCTGAATATCCTGGTATTGTTGGTCGTAGGCGTGCTTGCCGTTGCAGTAGTTTACTTTGTGGTTTTCATCGAACGCGGTCAACGTCGCATCACGGTGAATTACGCCCAGCGTCAGCAGGGCAGGAATACCTATGGTGCGCAGACCAGTCATCTGCCACTGAAGGTCAATATGGCGGGCGTTATTCCGGCGATATTCGCGAGTAGCATGTTGTTGTTTCCGTCGACTCTGGCAGCAATGTTTGGGCAGGGCGCCGGCGCTCCCGATTGGTTGCAGGATGTCGCGCTCTTCCTCGGGCCAGGGCAGCCGCTTCACGTGTTGCTGTTTGCAGGCTTGATAATTTTCTTCTGCTTCTTCTATACGGCACTGACGTTCAATCCGAAGGAAGTGGCAGAGAATCTCAAGCGGGGTGGGGCCTATCTGACCGGTTTTCGACCGGGTGACCAGACCGCCAAGTACATTGATGGCGTGGTTACCCGCCTGACCATGGTCGGCGCTCTTTACATCACCGGTGTGTGCCTGCTACCGCAGTTTCTCAATGTGTATTTCAATGTGCCGTTTTATCTCGGCGGCACTTCGCTGCTGATCGCCGTGGTGGTGACCATGGATTTTATGGCTCAGGTGCAGTCCTACCTGATGTCTCACCAGTACGAGTCGGTGATGAAAAAGGCCAACATGAAAGGTTATGGTGGTGGAATTCGTTAGTCGGAAATTGGGTAGCTGACATGAAAGTACGTGCATCGGTAAAAAAGATCTGCCGCAACTGCAAGATGGTTAAGCGCAAAGGCGTGATTCGGGTGATTTGTGCCGTCGAACCACGCCACAAGCAACGTCAGGGCTGATTGAAAGATCCCGGTCAGTTGATTTTTGGGGCTGCGACGGCTATTCTTCGCGCCCTTTTTAGGGCTGACGAGTCCAACGTTCGTTTATCGTCCGAGTCGGCTCGGCGCGTTATTTAAGTAATTCAGGAGCAAAGTGCATGGCCCGTATTGCCGGCGTCAACATACCAGATAACAAGCATACGGTGATTTCCCTCACTTATGTGTTCGGCATCGGCCGCGCCACTGCCCGGCAAATCTGCAAAGGTGCTGGTATTGCGGAAACCGCGAAGGTCAGCGATCTTTCGGAAGAGCAATTGGATGCCGTGCGCAACGCCGTTGGCGGCCACACTGTAGAGGGTGACTTGCGCCGGGAAGTTAACATGAGTATCAAGCGGCTGATGGATCTGGGCTGTTACCGCGGTATCCGCCATCGCCGTGGGCTGCCAGTCCGCGGACAACGTACCAAGACCAATGCCCGCACCCGTAAAGGGCCGCGGCGACCGATCAAGCGCTGATCACACGTCCAACAAACGCATTAATTTAGCACAGCATTTTTGAGAGAAATCAGGACTCATTCCAGATGGCTAAGACTCCAAGCAAACCGGTGCGCAAGAAGATCAAACGCACGGTGATCGACGGTGTGGCGCACGTACATGCATCGTTCAACAACACCATCGTCACGATCACTGATCGCCAGGGCAACACCCTGAGTTGGGCCACGTCCGGCGGATCGGGCTTCCGTGGATCCCGCAAGAGTACGCCCTTTGCTGCCCAGGTGGCCGCCGAGCGGGCAGCCGTGGCAGCTCAGGAGTATGGGTTGCAGAGCCTGGATGTTCAGGTCAAGGGCCCGGGTCCCGGACGTGAGTCGGCAGTGCGGGCGCTTAACAACGCCGGGTTGAAAATCACCAACATTACCGATGTCACGCCGATCCCTCACAACGGCTGCCGCCCCCCGAAAAAGCGTCGCGTGTAAGAAAGAGGAATACAACCGATGGCAAGATATCTTGGCCCGACCTGCAAACTGTCCCGGCGTGAAGGAACCGACCTGTTCCTCAAAAGTGGCATCAGGCCGCTGGAGTCGAAGTGCCATGCGGACAGTATTCCCGGGCAGCACGGGCAGCGACGTAGCCGCTTGTCCGATTACGGCGTCCAGTTGCGGGAAAAACAAAAGGTCCGCCGCATTTATGGCGTTCTGGAGAAGCAGTTTCGCAACTACTACAAAGAGGCCGCCCGGCGGCAGGGCGCAACCGGTGAAAACCTGTTGCAACTGCTGGAGCGCCGTCTCGACAACGCGGTGTATCGGATGGGTTTTGGGTCAACCCGTGCTGAATCTCGCCAGCTAGTCGCGCACAATTGCGTTTTGGTCAATGGCGCCAAGACTAACATTCCATCCTACGTGGTTGCCGATGGCGACGTGATCAGTATCAGCGAGAGGGCCAAGAAGCAGCTTCGTATCCAGTCGTCGTTGCAGCTCGCCTCGCAGCGAGGCGAGATCGAATGGGTTGACGTTGATGCTGGCAAAATGGAAGGAACGTTCAAGCGAGCGCCCGATCGCGGTGACTTGTCCGGAGAAATCAACGAAAACCTTATTGTTGAGCTTTATTCGAAGTAAGCCCCGCTGACACCACACAGGTACGGATATGCAAACTTCAGCAACTGAACTTCTCACGCCGCGGACGATTGATGTTACCGAATACGGCGGCAATCATGCCAAGGTGGTGTTGGAGCCGTTAGAGCGCGGTTTTGGTCATACCCTCGGCAATGCCCTGCGGCGGATATTGCTGTCGTCCATGCCCGGTTGCGCCATTTTGGAAGTGAGCATCGAGGGTGTCGAACACGAATACAGCGTCATCGAAGGCATTCAGGAGGACGTGATCGAAATTCTGCTGAATCTGAAAGGTGTCGCTATCCTGATGCACGGCAAGGACGAGGCCGAGCTTATTTTGAAGAAAAAGGGGATGGGTGCCGTCACGGCGGGTGATATCCAGACCGATAGCAATATCGAGATCGTCAACCCCGAGCATGTGATTGCACATATTTCCAGCAGCAAGGCAGAATTGGTCATGCGCCTGCGTGTAGCTCGGGGGCGCGGTTATCAGCCGGCGGATTCCCGCGGTGGCGATGAAGAGGAAACTCGGACTATTGGTCGGCTGCAACTCGATGCTTCGTTCAGCCCGATCCGGCGGGTTTCCTTTACGGTGGAGAACGCCCGGGTAGAGCAGCGGACGAACCTGGATAAGTTGGTTCTCGATCTCGAAACCAACGGTACGATTCACCCCGAGGAGGCGATTCGCCGAGCGGCGACTATCCTGCAGCAGCAGCTGGCAGTATTTGTCGACCTTGAGAGTGAGAGACGGTCCGAGCCGGAGCGGAAAGAGGAGCGCATTGATCCGATCCTGCTGCGACCGGTGGACGATCTCGAATTGACTGTGCGCTCGGCAAATTGCCTCAAGGCCGAGAGTATTTACTATATCGGTGATCTCGTTCAGCGCACTGAAGTCGAACTGCTGAAAACGCCCAATTTGGGCAAGAAGTCCCTTACCGAGATCAAGGATGTGCTGGCCTCTCGCGGCCTCTCGCTGGGAATGCGCCTGGAGAACTGGCCGCCCGCGAGTCTCCGCAAACCCTGAAAGTAAAAGTATAGGCCCAGCGGCTTGGCCTCGCCCACCAAGCTTCGCCGTGACGGCAACATGCAAAGGAAACCAGAGCTATGCGCCATCTGAAAAGCGGACGCAAATTAAATCGTACCAGTCCCCACCGCAGAGCCATGTTTCGCAACATGACCGCATCCCTGGTAGAGCACGAGCTGATCCGCACTACTTTGCCAAAAGCGAAAGAGCTGCGGGGGTTTGCCGAACCATTGATCACGCTGGCCAAGAAGGATAGTGTGGCCAACCGGCGATTGGCATTTGATCGACTGCGCTGCAAGGCGGCGGTCGGGAAGTTGTTTGTCGAACTCGGGCCGCGTTATGAAGCCCGTCCAGGTGGTTACATTCGCATCCTCAAATGCGGTTTCCGCACCGGCGACAAAGCACCGATGGCCTATGTCGAGCTCGTTGACCGAGTTGCGGTGGAGGGCAAAGTCGTGAAGGACGCTTGAGTGATCGCGACTGCTGTATCAGAAGCCGGGCCTGTTCCCGGCTTTTTTGTGGTTGTGGGATTAACCGAGGGGAGATGGAATCCCAGCGATAGTCGGAGTAAGTCCCTCAATCCTCCGCCATGCTTAGGGCCGGCTGAGGACGAGGCGGGCGGTAACCCGTATTCTGCTCGCGGTCAACTCGTCGAACAATGGCGAGCATCAAGTTATGCAAGGCGCCTCTAACTTTGTTCCTTGGCAGTTATGCGATCATTCTTGCTTTGGCGTAGACGTTTGGCGATTGGTTGGCCTGTGGGATAATCGCTTTTTTCTGCCAAGGAGCAGCCATGACCATTCTGGTAACGGGCGGTGCGGGTTATATCGGCAGCCATGCCTGCGTGGCCCTGTTGGATGCCGGGTACGACATTGTCGTCATCGACAGTCTGATCAACAGCTCCCGTGTCGCTCCGGAGCGAGTGGCTCGGATCACCGGGAAAACCTTCCCGCTCGTGATCGCCGATGTCGGCGATGAAGGCGCGCTGGATAGCCTGTTCGCGGCGCACCCGATACGCGCCGTGATGCATTTCGCTGGCCTCAAGGCGGTCGGCGAGTCGGTGATGCTCCCGTTGACGTACTACCGCAACAACATCGGCGGCACCCTGGCGCTCTGTGCGGCGATGCGTAAACGCGGCGTCGGCACGCTGATTTTCAGTTCCTCGGCAACGGTTTATGGCGATCCCGCAACCGTGCCGGTGACGGAAGATTTCCCGCTCCAGGCGACCAATCCGTACGGGCGCACCAAGCTGATGACGGAACAGATTCTGCGCGATCTGGTTGCTGCCGATCACACGGCGGGAACGCCATTCTGGAACGTCGCCCTGCTGCGCTACTTCAACCCGGTCGGCGCTCATGTGAGCGGTACTCTGGGCGAGGATCCGCGAGGTATCCCCAACAATCTACTGCCCTACATTGCGCGCGTCGCGGTTGGCAAACTGGAAGAACTTTCCATCTTCGGCGATGACTATGCAACGCGGGATGGCACCGGGGTGCGAGACTACATTCACGTGATGGATCTGGTGGATGGCCACATCAAAGCACTGGAAAAGCTGTTGGCTAAAGACGGCACCACCGCCTGTCAAACCTGGAATCTGGGCACTGGAGCCGGTTACACGGTATTGGAAATGGTGGCCGCCTTTGCAGCGGCGAGTGGTAAAGCCGTGCCCTACCGTATCGCGCCTCGACGCCCGGGGGATATTGCCGCGTGCTGGGCGGATCCCGCCAGGGCAGAAAAAGAGCTCGGTTGGCGGGCAGCGCGCTCACTCGCTGACATGATGGCCGATACCTGGCGTTGGCAACGTAACAATCCCGATGGTTTTCGCGACTGACCGGCGCGCCCGAGATGGCGCTCGCCCATCATTACTTGGCGGAGGTGCCGCCACAAACGCTGTGGCGATAGGTTTTCTGCTCCACTGACAGCAAGCGCAAGCGTTGCCCCCAGACGCAACCGGTATCGAGCGGAAACAGTCGCGGGCCGCAGTCGCGGCCCAGTAGCGTCGCCCAATGGCCGAAGACAATGTCGATATCAGCAGTTTTGCGGGCCGGGTGAGAGAACCAGGGTGCAAAGCCTACTGGTGGGCGTTCCGGCCCCAGCTTGGTGGATAGCTCCAGGCGGCCGTTGGCGTCGCAAAACCGCATCCGGGTGAAATAGTTGGTAATGACACGCCAGCGCTCAATGCCGGTCAAATTTTCCAACCAGCAGTCCGGCTGATTGCCGTACATACTGGCGAGAAAGGACTCGGCGCGGTCATCGCCAAGTACCGCCTCGACTTCCGCCGCATACGCCCTCGCCTGCGCCAGTGACCACTGGGGCGGAATGCCGGCATGCACCAGAACCATATCCCCCTGCTGGATCAGCAATGGTTGGCGCTGTAGCCAAGCCAGCAGTTCGTCGCGATCGGGAGCCATGAGAATCTCATCCAGCGTGTCCTTTGGATTGCGCTTGCGCAGTCCCCGGGCCACCGCGAGTAGATGCAGATCGTGGTTGCCGAGCACCATCCTGAACGCCGCGCCAAGGTTTTTCAGAAAACGCAGAGTTGCCAGCGATTGGGGTCCGCGGTTGACCGTATCACCGACCGACCAGAGCTGATCCCGTCGGGGATCAAACCCGACCTGATTGAGCAGCTCACGCAGCGGGTCAAGGCAGCCCTGAATATCGCCCACGGCATAGATCGACATCACCCGCCCTCTCAGTGCACCGCGCCGGGCACGGCGAGGAGAAATACCGGAATCGGGGCGTCGAAAGCGAGCCCCGAGGGCGTGATCATGTGGTAACTGCCCTCCATCGTACCCACCTCGGTATCGAGCACGCTGCCACTGGTATAGCGATGAGCCTGGCCGGGCTGAATCATCGGCTGCAGGCCGATGACGCCCAGGCCCCGAACTTCCTGCCGCTTGCCGTTACTGTCGGTGATGATCCAGTGGCGGCTGATCAGCTGGGCGCTCTCGGTACCGTTGTTTTCGATGGTGACATGGTAGGCAAAGGCGAATTTTTGGCGATCTGGGGCGGATTGCGCGGGTAGATATTCGCTGACGACAACGACTTGGATTGGGCAGTGGCTCATGGTGGCGCGCTCAGTTGATTGGCAATGGCGATGAACTGGGCAACGCCCAGGGTTTCTGGCCGGGCGCCAAGATCGATAGCGAGATCGGCCAGGCGCGCGGGGTCGCCGAAGGCCTTGAGGCTGTTGCGCAGGGTCTTGCGGCGTTGTTGAAAGCAGGTGTTGACGATCTGACTGAACATCGCTTCGTCACTCGCGCTTACCGCCATCTGGCGGTGGGGAAGCAGGCGAATTAGCGCCGAGTTTACCTTTGGGATCGGGCGGAATGCCCCGGGGGCAACCTCCATCAGCGTCTCGACACGGCAATGGTACTGGATCATGACGCTGAGACGACCATAGTTCTTGTTGCCGGGTGCGGCCGCGATGCGATCCACCACCTCTTTCTGCAGCAGGAAGTGCATGTCGGCGATTTTAGCGCGGAAGTTGAGCAGATGGAAAAGCAGCGGGGTTGAGATGTTGTAGGGTAGGTTGCCGACGATGCGCAGATCGTGGGGCCGGTCGGCAAACTGGTCGAAAGGGGTTTTAAGTGCATCGCCTTGGCGTAGGCGAAAGCCGGGATAATCGGCAAATTTTGCCTGCAGTACCGCCACCAGGTCCCGATCCAGCTCGATCGCCTGGAGTCGCGGCGCCAATGGCAGCAGATGTTCAGTGAGGGCGCCCTGACCGGGGCCGATTTCAACCAGATTGTCGTCGGCGCCTGGATTGATAGCCGCCGCGATCCTCGCGATCACGCGCTGGTCGATCAGGAAATTCTGCCCAAAGCGCTTGCGCGCCCGGTGGGGGGGCTCGGCCACGTCGATTAGGCCCGCGCCAGTCCCATCCGGACGGCCTGATCGAGGGCGGCGGCAAAGCTGCCGGTATCCGCGAGGCCGGTGCCAGCGAGATCAAGCGCAGTGCCGTGATCGACAGAGGTGCGGATAATGGATAATCCCAGCGTGATGTTTACCGCCTGGCCAAAGCCCCGGTATTTGAGTACGGGCAGACCTTGATCGTGATACATGGCGAGGACGGCATCCGCCTGTGCCAGATATTTTGGCGTGAACAGGGTGTCGGCGGAGAGCGGGCCGACGACGTCGATGCCCTGTGCGCGCAACCGCATTAGCGTTGGCTCAATGATGTCGCGCTCTTCGTGGCCGAGATGACCGCCTTCGCCGGCGTGCGGGTTCAATCCGCAGACCAGGATGCGCGGTGCGGCGATGGCAAACTTGGCCTGCAAATCGGCGTTGAGGATTTCGATCACTTCCATCAGCAATTGCGGCGTTATGCTTACCGGTACCTGGGCGAGTGGCAGATGCGTGGTGGCGAGCACCACCCGCAACCCCTCGGTGGCCAGCATCATCACCGCGCGCGGGGCGCCGGTTCTTTCCGCGAGAAATTCGGTGTGGCCGCTGAACCGGATGCCGGCGTCGTTGATGATGCCCTTGTGGATCGGCCCGGTCACCAAGGCCGCGCAATAGCCGGTCTGGCAGTCGGCAATCGCCCGTTCGAGGCAGGCGAGCACGAAGTTTGCGTTGGCGACATTGAGGGTGCCGGCGGTGCAGTTCCCGACCAAGGGCATCGCGACGACCGCAAGTTCGCCCGGGGCAAGCGGAGCAGCGGAAGCGGATGGCTCGCGCAGCCGCAGCGGCAGGCCCAACACGGCCGCGCGCTTACGCAACAGGGCGGGGTCGCTGTAGGCCAGAAGCTCGTGGGGATAGCCCTGTTGAATCAGTTGGATCAGCAGATCAGGGCCGATGCCGGCGGGCTCTCCCGGAGTGACCGCGAGACGCAAAGTCATGGCTTGATGTCGACAAATGCTTCGTCGCGAATTTGCTGGAGCCAGATTTGCAGCTCTTCCTCGAACTTCCGCTGGCGGATGAAATTGGCGGCCTGGTTGCGTTTGATCTCTTCGCTGAAATCCTGCTTGCGGCGCTCGGTGACCTGGATGATATGCCAGCCGAACTGGGTGCGCACCGGAGCGGTGACGACATTGAGCGCGGCGTTGTTGATAGCTTCCTCGAACTCGGGGACAAACTGTCCCGGTACCGACCAGCCGACCTCGCCGTTCTTGAGTGCGGAGCCGGGGTCTTCGGAATACTGCCGCGCCAGTTGGCCGAAGTCCTCGCCGTTCATGATGCGGCTGCGCAGCGCCTCGATGAACTGGCGGGATTCCCCTTCATTGCGGATCTCACTGGGCTTGATCAGGATATGGCGAACGTTGCTCTGTTCAATCAGGCTTTCGCCGCCACTGTTGCGGCGATCGTACAGCTTGAGCAGGTGATAGCCGGCGTCGCTGCGCATCGGCGGTGTGATCTGCCCGGGCGACATCTTCGCCAGTTCGGCGGTAAACAGCGGCGGCAGCTGGGCCATTTTGCGCCAGCCGAGGTCACCCCCGCCCAACGCGTTGGGCCCGGAGGAGTGGGTGATGGCGAGCTGACGGAAATCGCTGCCCTGTTCGGCCTGCTGGCGGATGGTCTCGGCTTTGTGCAACACCTCATCAGCCTCCTGCTGGGGTGCGGATGGTGCCAGCGCTAACAGGATGTGACCGAGGTTGACGTCCGGTGAGGACACGCTCTTGCCTTCCTCGGTCTTCAGGAAATTGAGGACTTCGGGTTCGCTGACATGGATGCGGCGCTGGACTTGGCCCTGCTGCACGCGCGAAACAATCATTTCATCAGTGATTCGCGCGCGCAGTTTGTCGCGGGAGAGGCCGTCGCGCTGGGCGATCTGTACAAATTGTTCGACCGTGTAACCCTGCTGCCGGGCGATCCGTGCGAGTGCCTCGTTGAGCTCTTCATCGCTCACCTTGACGCCGGCACGCAGGCCCATGTTGAGCTGCAAGCGATCAAGGATCAGCTTGTCGAGTACCTGGGGCACCAACTCCTCGCGCGAAGGTGCCGGGGTATCCGAGCCGGACAGGCGCTGGAGGACGGAGTTAACCTGCTCCTCCAGCTCACTGGCCATGACCACATCGTCGTTGACCACCGCGACGACTCGGTCGAGAGATTCGGTTGTCGTCGTGGGCGCCACCGTCGGCGTCTCCTCGGCCGCACCACAACAGGCAGCAAAGCCGACAAAGAAAGCCAGCGAAAGGCGGGCGAGTTGGTGTGGCCGAAACCTCTTTGCAACGTTCAATCCCATTGGGGCGTTCAATTCATCGCTCCCTAGGCTCGTAGCCATAGATGCCGTCGTGGAGGATACCGCTGACCTGGTTGCCGATGCCGCCGAGACCTTTGAGCTGAATCTGAAGAAAAACGCCCGTGTTGTAGTTGCTGTCCTGCGGCAACAGCAGATTGTTCTGGCGATCGAGCCAGCGCCGGGCGAGCAGGGTGGTGCGCCAGCAGCAGCTCTCGTATTCGAAACCACCGAAGACCTCGAGTTCCCTGCCGTTGGTAAAGTCGTGATTCCACCGACCCACCAGGCTCCAAGTGGCTGATAGCGGGTAGAACGCCGAAATGTCGCCCTGCTTAAGATCCTGGCTCAGTGGTGCATTGGTGAAAAACAGCGGCGAATTGCGCGTATAGCGATAGGAGACGTTGAATCGCGTGCGGTCAGGATGCTGGTAGTGGAGGCTCAGGTTACTCTTGTCGAGGCGAGATTCGGCGTCGTCGAAAAGCACGTCAGACTGGAAGCGCCAGAGATCGGACAGGCGCATGGCCAGCTCCGCGGCGACGCTGGATTGATTCCTGAGCAATTCTTCTGCCCTGATTCGGGTGAGCTGGTTGGTTATCAGGCCCGGATCGGTGAGGTTCTCCAGAAAGTTCTTGGTGAGCGTTGGGTCGACCGAAACAAAGCGGTCATCGAGATAGCGGATCTGACCGATGCTCCCACGCAACCTTTCGACACCGTCGTCGTCGAGGAGCCGCGAGGTGAGGCCGATGGTGACCTGGTCGCCGTCGCCAATGCGGTCGCCGCCGGCAAAGCGGTCGTCGCGAAACAGCTGCTGGTAACTGAAGGTGAGCTCGGAGGTATCAAACACCGGGAATTCGGATTGCTCTTTGAAATCCGAATTCAGGTAATAAAGGCGAGGCTCGAGGGTTTGGCTGAAGCCTTTCAGCCAGGAGGTATTCCGCTCAAAATACAGGCCGGTATCGATGATTGCCACGGGCACGGTTGCCGAGGGGCCGTCATCGCCGCCCGGTGTCACCGGGTTGTCGAGGGAGTAGCTGAGGTGTTTGGCTTTCAGCGTGGGTCGGAAGTAGCCCCATTGCCACTGTTTGTCCCAAGTCAGGCCCCAGTCAGTACGCAGACGGTCGCCGATCACGCCGTTGACCGCCGTCGGATCCCGGTGATCAAAGCGGGTGTAATGGTTGCGCAGGGTGAGGATCAGGTCGAGGTTGTCAAAACGGTAGAGACCGTTGGCATCCAGGCGCGGCAATTGCTGGTACTGGTCGATCGCCCCGTCCAGCAGCGTCTGGTATTCCTGGCTCCTAAGGTAGAGCTGCCAGTTGGGCAGTCCGCCGTAGCTGATACCCGCCATCTGCGGTAAATAGGTCCGACTGGTGACCTCCAGAGAACTATTGCCCAGGTCGCGGAAATAGTCGACATCGCTAACTTTGGTGTAGTCCACCCGAGTTGACCAGATGTAGTCAAAGACGCCTTTATGATCGACGGCTGCCAGCCAGCGGTTATCGCCCTCGCGGGGCCGCAAGCCGGTGACAGGATCGAGGGTATCGTTGGTGTTGTCGCCACCGTTATCACTGGCGAGATAGGCGCCTGCCACGGTAGTTTCGGTCTGACGGGACAGATGGCGCGCTTCCACCGCCAGCATGGCGCCACGTTCCTGGATATAGCGCGGCGTGATGGTGGCGTCGTAGTTGGGCGCCAGATTGAGATAGATCGGTTGGGCGTAGTCGACGCCATTGCCGCTACCGACCCGGATTTCGGGGAACAGCAGGCCAGTGGCGCGTCGATTGTCGACCGGAAACCGCAACCAGGGCGTGTAGAGAATCGGGACGCCCTTCACCGCGACGCGTACGTTGCGCGCGGTCGCCATGCCGGTAGCGGGATCAATCTTGACGCTGGACGCCGCCAGCCGCCAGGTGTTGTTTCCCGGCTCGCAGGTGGTGTAGGTCGCGTTGTCGATGTAAATAATGTCGTCGTTTGCCCGCCGCACCTGTTTGGCCGTGCCGCGCACTCGCGACTGATGGAACACGTAGGTGGCGTCGTTGACTTCGACATCCTTGGTTTCGATGTTGGCGATCGCGTTGTCGCCGAGGAGCAGTAACCCCGGCTCGCGAAACTGTACGTTGCCTTGAAGCTTGGCGGTGTGGGCGTTCTGGTCGACCACGGCTTTGTCGCCACGCACTTGGCGGTAGCCCTGTGATACCTGGACGTCGCCGGTCAGCGTAGCGACATTCCCCTCGGCCTCGGTGGTGGTGGCACTCGCCCTCATGGGCGCCTGGTTTGGGTTCAGGGCGGCATCGGGATAGTTCCGGGCGGGCTCTACATAGGCGCCACAGCAGCCGGGTTCCAGGGTTTCCCGCTGTTGCGGCGTGAGGGCAGCTTGATCCACCCAGTCGAGGCCGCGAGCAGCGCTGACTTGAGGCTCATCTTTAGGCGGCGGTGGCGTGGCCGCTAACTGCCGTGCCGGCGTGGCGCGCACAGGGCGTTGCGGAGCAGGTCCGGGAATGCTCTGCTGGGCGCAGGCCCAACCGCCATCATTGCCGGCTTGGCAGACCCATTCGCTGTGAGTGTTGGCCGCTTCGTCCGCAGCGGTACTCTGAAGCGTGATAGACCCGAGAGAGAGAACAACAAAAAGACGAATCGCGGTGGAGAGCTTTGCAGCGGTGCGGGATGCGGATGGCGGCATTCTTGTTGTCCAGATCAGAGCCGGTGACAGCGCCACCAGGGCTTGGATACCCGAGGCGGCATTCTACCCGATCTTTCCCGGACTGTGCGTGTTGGCTGGGGATTGGACTAGAATATCGGGCAATTGAAGCCGGTGTGGAAGAACGGATGCAGGAAAAACAAATGCGTGTGTGGGCCGCCGAGTTTTTGCCCGACACGGTTGCCGTGGAGGAGCTGCAATTTGCGCCGCTCACCGGTGATGCCGGTTTTCGCAGCTATTTTCGGGTGAATACACGACCCGAGCTGATCGCAGTCTGGGCGCCACCGGAATACGAAGATACTCCCGCCTTCGTTGCCAAGGGCCTTGCCCTGGCCGCTGCCGGTGTTCACGTGCCGCGCGTTTACGCCGTCGATTATCAGCACGGTTACATGTTGCAGGAATCTCTCGGTCAGCGGTTGTACCTTGATGAGTTGAACCCCGCGACGGTCGATGCGCTGTACTCGGCGGCGGAAACAACACTGCTGGATATCCAGGTCACGGACCCCGATGAAGCGCTGTTTCCCCGCTACAGTGATGCGCTGCTGCGTGCTGAACTTGCGCTCTTCCCCGACTGGTTTGTCGGCCGTTTGCTGGGGCTTGAGCTCAGTGTTGAGGAGCGGAAACTACTCGCCGGGGTAGTTGATGCCCTGGTGGCAAACGCGCTTGCGCAGCCGCAAGTGGTGGTGCATCGGGATTATCACGCCCGCAACCTGCTGGTGTTGTCCGGATCCGCGGGCAACTCCGTTGGCGTGGTGGATTATCAGGACGCGGTGATCGGTCCACTGACCTACGACCTGGTGTCCCTGCTCAAGGATTGTTACGTCCGCTGGCCGCGGGACTTGGTGCGTCAGCGCGCGCTGGCCTATCGCGAGCGCGCCGGTGGCGCCGGTTTACTCGCTGCCGTGGATGACGCCAGTTTCATAGCTTGGTTCGATCTGATGGGATTGCAGCGGCACCTCAAGGTGCTCGGCATCTTCGCGCGCCTGTGGCTGCGCGACGGCAAGCGCCGCTACCTGGATGACCTGCCGCTGGTGCTGCGCTATGTCCTCGAAGCGGCTCGCGATTATCCGCAAATGCGGCCGCTGTATCAGTGGTTGGAGACGCGCGTATTACCGCAGTTGCCGAGTCAACCTTGGTATCGCGACTGGCCGACCGCCGGAGACCGGGCTTGAAAGCGATGATCCTCGCCGCCGGCTTTGGCGAGCGGCTGCGCCCACTCACCGAAGAAACGCCGAAACCGCTACTGATTGCCGGCGGTAAACCGCTGATTCAATATCACGTCGAGCGCCTGGCCGCGGCGGGTATTTGCGAGCTGGTCATCAACACCGCGTGGCTCGGTGAACAGGTCGAAGCCTTTCTCGGCGACGGCGCTGCCTTTGGCGTTCGTATCGCCTGGTCGCGGGAGGGCTCGCCGCTGGAAACCGGCGGTGGCATTCGCCGCGCGTTGCCGCTGCTCGGCGCGGATCCTTTTCTCGTGGTCAACGGCGATGTGTGGACCGATTATCCGTTCGCGGATCTGATTACCCGCGACTGGCCGCAAGGTTTGGACGCGCATCTGGTGTTGGTGGCTAATCCGCAACATCATCCGCGCGGTGATTTCAGTCTCGACGCGCAGGGGCGGGCTGGCTATGCCGACGCTGGCGTGGCGACCGCGACCTTCAGCGGCATCAGCGTGATGCGGCCGGCGCTGTTCAATCGTTACCTAGCCACAGAGGAGAAATTCCCGTTGCGCGCTGTGCTGGACGACGCTGTCCGCGACGGTCGCGTTAGCGGTGAGGTGTATGCGGGGCACTGGTGCGACGTGGGGACACTGGACCGGCTGCAAGCCCTCGATGGTTTTTTGCTCGGGGCCGGCGAGCGCTGATCGACAGGTTATTTGGCTGCGCCGATCTCCGCCTGAACGGGGCAATCACCGGGGAAATAACCGGGGCAATAGTTATACAATACGCCGCCCTTGGTCGGCCGCCCGTGCGACCATCCCGACCACTCCCAGCTTTCGCGAGGAACTCATGTTTGCATCCCTGAAGCCACTGCCGGCGGACCCTATTCTCGGCTTGCTGGCCGCATTTCGCGGAGACCCAAGAGACCACAAAGTGGACTTGGGAGTGGGTGTTTACAAGGATGACAAGGGCGCGACGCCGATCATGATGGCGGTCAAGGAAGCCGAGGCCCGCTTCCAGCGCAGCGAGGATACCAAGTCCTACATCGGCCCGGCCGGCGTGCCGGAGTTCAATGACGGCATCCGCGACCTGATGTTCGGTGGCGACCATGCCGCGCTCACCGACAACCGGGTGCGCACCGTGCTCACGCCGGGCGGTTGCGGCGCGCTGCGGGTGGGCGCCGAATTGCTCAAGCGTTGTGCTCCCGACACCACCATCTGGGTTAGCGATCCCACCTGGGCCAATCACATGCCGTTACTGGGCAACGCCGGTTTGAAGCTGGCGCAATATCCCTACTACGATCAGGCGACGAGCTCCCTGAAGTTCGATGCCATGATGGCGACCCTGGCCAAGGTTGGCAGCGGTGATGTGGTGCTCCTCCACGGCTGCTGCCACAATCCCTGCGGCGCGGATCTGAGCCCGACGCAGTGGCGGGAGGTCGCCGCGCTGGCGCAACGCAATGGCTTCCTGCCCTATATCGATCTTGCCTACCAGGGCTTCGGCCAGGGCCTCGATGAAGACGCCTACGGCGTGCGCCTTATGGCAGAGTCGGTACCCGAAGTGCTGGTGGCAAGTTCCTGCTCAAAGAATTTCGGCCTCTATCGCGAGCGCGTCGGTAGTTTGTCAGTGGTGGGCGCAAATGCCGCGGTAGCCGATGCGGCGCTTACCCACATCAACAATGTCGTGCGTGGTAACTACTCGATGCCGCCGTCGCACGGTGGCGCCATCGTTGGCGTGATCCTGTACGATCAGCCTTTGCGGCAGAGCTGGGAACGGGAGCTGGCGAGCATGCGGGATCGCATCAACGGCCTGCGCTCCCTGCTGGTGGCGCGGCTGGCTGAAAAAGGTGCGCCGCGCGATTTCGCCTTTATCCGCGAGCAGCGCGGCATGTTTTCCTTTCTCGGCATTTCCCAGCAGCAGGTCGCCCGGTTGCGGGATAAATACGGGATCTACATGGTGGATTCGAGCCGCATCAACATTGCCGGCGTGAGCCTGGACAATATCGACTATGTCGCCGAGGCCATCGTCGCCGTGCTGAAGGAAGCCTGAGCGAAAGCCCCCGGTCTCTTTTGCGCTGACCGGAACAACTCTAACCGGAATGGAAAAAAGGCCCGCCTATAGTGTGATGAGCCGCTCGATGAGCCAGTGGCCAAGGTGCACGGGTTTTCGTTGCATGCGGGTGCGGCGGCAAGACTGAACGCCCGCCGAACACTGGGCATCGATGGCGTGGGCGCAGCGTCTGAAACGTATCTTTTCTTTCGGCATCGATATCGCCTTGATGGGTGGTCAGTATCACCGCTTGTATCGAGGGTCCAGTGGCGATCGTGAAGGTCTTCTTTCACCTCGACAACATAGACGTTTTGATAGCAGCCTCTCGGTTGTCGTCCTGTCGGGCGCAGCAGACGGGTTTGTTCAACCGAACAACCAATTCCCCATGCCCCATGCAATCAACACGACCGGCTGTGCCCCTTGGTGTTAAGGCGCGGGAAACCATATGACCGTCGGCAGCCGAGAAATGCCCGAGAAGAAACGACTATGCACCTATTCAACCAAACGAAGCGTCATCGACGCGGTCAACGCAGATGGCGAGTTCCAGATCTCGGCACGCTTTCTCGATGGCGCGTTGAAGCTCTATTTTGAAAATGATTCGCTGCTGTTCAAATTCCGCGACGGCAAGCTCGCGACCATCACGCCAGGCCAAAAATTCGATTCCGTCGGCGTCACCATCAAAAGCTCACTCGCCAACTGGCGCGAGTTTCTGAAACCGATTCCACGCCCGTTTCTGCATGATATGTTCGCTGCGATCATGCGCAATGAATTCGAGTGGGCCGGCAACTCGGAGACCTTTTTGGCCTACTACGGCGCCTTCCGGCGAATGTTCCAACTGATGCGCCAGTGCGCGATATAAGCGGAAAGGTCATGGCACGACACGACAACACCACTGGCCGCTAGATCTATCTAACGAAGCTGTAGAAAAACCCGTTGCTGAGCGGCCAAGGTGCCCGAAGGGGAATTTTTCGCGGGGCGACGGGTCGAGGAATCACCCGCCCATACACTGCTACCGGACCCTGGGCGTCCTGTAGCGGGGCCCTCGGACAAAGTCAGCGCTCCGCCTTGCCGGGGCCGTGCCGTCGCCCTCAGTGCGCATAGTCGTGATGGGCCAGTTGCTCGATGTTGTGCACCCGGCAATACCGCTTCCACCGGCCGTCCACCTTGTTGCGTCCGCGCCGGGTGAAGCGGTCCAGCCGCTGGTTACCGCGCAGGTTGCCAAACACCGGCTCGACGGTGGCGAAGCGCCGGGTGATCATCTGCCGGCCCGGCGGG
>JBPPNE010000362.1:0-3150 GCA_051306415.1 Porticoccaceae bacterium | reverse complement strand
TTGGTTCGCGCCGCGGTCATAAGCGTAAGCGCTGTGATCCATCCGCCGCCTGCTTCTGCTGCTCCGGTGCAGGCGAGGCATTGTCGAACCCGACCATCAGCCTGACGCTCGGATGGAAGGCAAGCCCCCATTTGCCGGTCACTCAGTACGGCCTAGAAACCGCTCGCCATTGAAATGGATCAAGTCTGAAGGCGCACCGGCAACCCAGACCTCGGTTTTCCACGCGATCTCGCTCAGATAGCGGCCCATAGTCGGACGGTTGGGAAAGGCGGTTATGTAGACGAGCCCGGCCGTGGAACCAGCGAATAGCTGCATCAACTCGGTGTGGCGCTTGCCATCGACCGGGCCGTGGCTGGTGACAGACTCAACCAGCAGCAGCCAGTTTCGCTTGGTGTCGTGGAGCACCACCTCTGGCATCTTGCCGTGCGAATCCACATCGACACCCGGCTTGGCCAGCAGCAGCGCGTCGAAGTAGCCCCACTTGTCGCCGGTGTCGCCGGTGTCGCCGATATAGACGAGAACGCTGCCCGGCGCAAAGCGCGGCGCGAATTCCTGGATAACAGCAGTGATCAATTCGCTATGCTCACCGGGGCTGAGGGTGATTTTCTTGCCGGGGGCAATCTCAACCGGGATGCGGTTCTGCTCGCGCTCTTTGGCGTAATCCTTGCCAGCAATCATGCAGCTCCTGCTTGGAATGATGTGATGCGAGGCCTGATCCCCGTGCGTCAGGTCAGGATAGTTGTCTGACCTTGCGTCGATTCGACGTACATCAGGTCTTCCCCACTACCCGACAGCAACCGCGCCGACTTTATCCTGAATTTGATCTGACAGACACAGTGTTAAAAAATGGATAACAACGGATAACTGTCAGATCAAGTCTGAGCGACTACAGCCTAGGAAATCACCAGGCCCGGCATCTTATCGCCTTCCCGGAAAGCCTCTAATTTAGCGAAATAATTATTGGCGCCCATCATGCCGCCGTAGGGTTGGTTATTTCTGGCCCTGGGGTCGTGCTGTCCTTCCAGATTGTAATAACCCGGCGTACAGGACGATCCGCCCATTGGTCCACGGGCCGTGGTGCCGACTACTTCAGCGGTCCATTCTTTTTCTGCGGTTTCGGTGGTGTCTACCCGAGTGATATTGTTGTCGATAAAGTACTTCACCAAATAGCCAATATGCTTGGCACCTTCGTCCAGACCATCGGGATAGTTGGCGGTAAAAGATGCTTGTCCATTACCTATCAGAAAACAATTGGGGAAGCCATGGCTATGTATTCCATAGTACGAGATCATCCCGTTGGCCCACTTTTCTTCAAGGCTAACGCCGCCTGCCCCCATTAAATCGTAGCCGGCTCGACGGGTGTAATCAGTGCCCACCTCAAAGCCAGTCGCAAAAATGAGGCAGTCCAGCTCGTATTCTGTGCCGTCAACGACGACACCCTTTTCCGTAATGGAATCGACACCTTTCCCTTTGGTATCAACCAGCTTTACATTTTCACGATTGAAGGTGGGCAGGTATCGATCGTCCAGGCAGGGCCGCTTGCACATAAAAGCGTAGTAGGGCTTAAGCGCTTCAGCGGTTGCTTTATCCTTGACGATGTCATCGACCCGCTTGCGGATGTTTTCCATTTTTTCGAAATTGGCCAGCTCATAGATTCTAGCGACTTCGCTTTTTGGTACTTCTTTTCCAGCTTCACGCATGCGTCGGCGATAAATTTTTCCCATCTCGACCCAGGCGTCATCAAATTCATCGAGTTGGTCAATCTCCCCGCGGCGTCCTCCGCGGCCGGTTAATATGGCGGTGAAATCTTTTTGCCGCTGTACTTGCCATCCTGGCTTCAAGCCGGCAGCCCACTTCATATCTGTAGGATGGTCATTCCTGGGATCAACGCCCGACGGGGTACGCTGAAACACGTACAATTGCTTGGCACTTTCGCCCAAATACGACACACACTGGACGGCAGTTGCGCCGGTGCCAATAATGCCGACTCTTTTGTCTTTCAGGCCCGTGAGATTGCCGTGAGCATCACCACCGGTATAGTTATAGTCCCATCGACTGGTATGAAAAGTGTGGCCTTTAAAATCATTGATGCCTTTTATGCCGGGGAGTTTTGGGCGATTCAAAGGCCCGTTGACCATAAGGACAAAGCGCGCTTTTATTTTGTCATCCCGGTTGGTATGAATGGTCCAGCGCCTGGTCGCTTCATCCCAAACCATCTTTTTAACTTCTGTTTGCAAACAGGCATTGTCATAAAGCCGGTACTTTTCGGCAATATTTCTACAGTGCTTCAAAATTGCTGGCGCATCACAGTACTTGCGAGGGGGTATATAATTTAATTCTTCTAATAAAGGTAAGTAAGTATAAGCCTCGATATCACAGGCAGCGCCGGGGTAGCGGTTCCAGTACCAGGTGCCGCCGAAATCCGATGCCTTCTCAATCATCCGAATATCTTCTATTCCCGCTTCACGCAGGCGCGCACCTGCCAACAGACCGCCAATGCCGCCACCGATAATAGCCACTTCCACTTCGTCTTCTAAGGGCTCTCGGTTGATGGGTTCTTCCACGTATGGATCTTCAAGGAAATACGAAAAATCCCCTGTCATCTCCTGATATTGCTCATTGCCGTCAGGGCGTAGACGTTTCACTCTTTCCTCATCATATTTTTGTCTTAAAGCAACGGGATCAAACGCTTCTCTGGATGCACTAGTGTTCATTTTGGGTTCTCCTTGGAAGGGTGAGTTATAACCGAATCTGGTGTTTTAGCGTTTAAAAAAACGGCGTATCGGGCTTATTTGTTGTTGCCAAACGATGAACCAACCGATGGAGATGACCTGCCCGGTTTTTTCGGGCCAATGATGACTGGACTTTGACTCTTGGGTGGTTGGTGGTTTTCAGCTTCACGGTGAATTCATTCGGGGTCAAGTAGTAAAGGCTGGAGTGGGGTCTGACGGCGTTATAGTGCTGTCTCCAGATTTCGATAATGGCCTTGGCTTCGGTGCGTGAGCGGAAGTATTCGGCATTGGCTGGTGTGTAATATTTATACTTTTTACTCGATTCACTGAATAGGCATGCTACACGCATCTTGGGAGCGCACTCGATTCTCTCCGACACCGTTTTCGGATCTAGGAAATTTTGGAAAAATGGTTCTGT
>JBPPNE010000361.1:0-3008 GCA_051306415.1 Porticoccaceae bacterium | reverse complement strand
TGGGACAACATCGCCGCGATCACCAGCAATGGCGCCTATGAAGTCAACAAGCTGTCGGTGCAGATCCACTGGGCCTGGAGTGACCCTAACAACAAAATAGAGACTTACAATCCCAGTGAGCCCGGCGCCGGCTTCAGCTATTACCAGCTAATCACGGCCCCAGCCAAGCAGGCCGGTCAGGTGGTTCTCGCCAAGGATCCGATCATTTTTGTCGATCAGTTCCGCCAGGCCTGGACTTACAGTCCCGGCCAGCGGCGGGTCAAGCGAGCGCCTCAGATTGTGTACGACAATCCGTTGACTTCGAGCGATGGCCTGGCCACGACCGATCAGAAGTATGGCTTCAATGGCCCCAACGACCGCTTCGAGTGGAAGCTCGAAGGGAGGCAGGAGATGTATATCCCCTACAACGCCTACAAGCTCCATACCGCGGATATCAAGGTCAAGGACATCATCACTAAGGAGGGCCGGCTGAACCAGGATCTCGCCCGCTATGAACTGCATCGGGTCTGGAAGCTGGTGGGCACTTTGCGTGAAGGTACCAGTCATGACTACGGCAAGCGTGTGTTCTACCTGGACGAAGATAGCTGGTGGTTGTCGATAATGGACGGCTATGATCGCCGTAACGAGCTGTGGCGGTACTATGAGTTGCATCCGGTGACCTACACCGATACTGGATTCATGGCGGCGACCATCGAGAACCAATACGATATGAACGCTGGCCGTATGGTTATCCTCGGCTTGGATAACGAGGACGGTGCGCCGGATTTCACTTGGCGTGCGGAGCCCTCCTATTTCACGCCCGGTTCGATTCGTCGAGGCGGTGTGCGTTAAGGGGCGGGGTACTTGCTCGCGCTGGAGCATGGCTGGAATTTTCCAGCCATGCTCGTTTAGTGCGGCTAATATTCATGCAATATCTATTTAAATAGCGAGTTTCAGTTGCGCGCGCCTTTCCGGCACGACGATAGAATAAAGATTGAAAGATAAATAAAAGGCAAAGAATCAGCGGCTTGGTCTCAGGCTGTAGTCAAAGCTGATTTGTCATTCGACCGATTCTGGGGGTAAGTTATGGAATCCAAACAGTGCCGAATATTGGCAGCATTCCGGTTCCTGCGGCACGGCGTTGTGGCGAAGGTCGCTGTTAGCAACGTAGCGGCCAACACCAGTAACAGGGTCATCAAAGCCCGCAACGCGGCGAGGAACACTTTTCTTGGTAAAGCCCTGCTGGTGGGGGTTGCAGAACTTTTCGCGCTGGCGTCAGTATGCTCTGCGGAGTCTCTGCAGATCCCGGCGATGAAATCCGCGCTGGCGAGCAAGGCGCTGCTAACCGATTCGGCCAGGGCAGGTGATCGGGTAGTCGCGGTGGGTGCTTACGGCAATATCGTCTACTCGGTTCCCGCGCAGGATGGCAAAGGCGTGGAGTGGCGGCAGGCGAGCGTCCCCACCCAGCGGCTGCTGACCACGGTAACCTTTGTTGACGACCGCGAAGGCTGGGCCGGCGGCCACGACTCGCTGATTCTTCATACCACCGACGCTGGTGAGAACTGGGAAATTCAGCACGAGGATCCCGTCCCGGGGGGAGATCTGCCAAAACCCGTTCTGGATATCCTATTCACCGACAAGCTTCACGGCATTGCGGTGGGTGGTTTTTCGCTGATGCTATCGACCACCGATGGCGGCAAGACCTGGACTGCAGTCGATACCGGGGGGCTCTACGACCGGTTGGAGGCGCAGGAACTGGAGCCGGAGCCGAATTTCAACGCGATCAGTAAGCTCAGTCAGCACGACGGTTATGTGGTGGTCGGCGAGTTGGGTACGGTGCTGCGCTACAATCCCACAGCCGAATCCGATGAAGAGATGTGGCACATCGTCAAATCGCCTTACGCCGGCTCGTTTTTTGGAATCAAGGAGCTTCGCTCGGGACAGATGCTGGCCTATGGGTTGCGCGGCCACGTTTATCGCTCTGCCGATCAGGGTCTAACTTGGTCGCAGATCAACACCGGTGCCATTACCAATGTCAATGACGCTCTGGAGAAGGGCGAGGGTGAGGTAATCCTGGTCGGTGCCGAAGGCAGCATTTTGCGCTTGCCAAAGGATGCAACCGTGACCGAAAAAATTTCATACCCCGGCTTCGCGGGGTTCAGTTCTGTCCAGGATGCGGGCAATGACCAGCTCATGCTTTTTGGCGGCACTGGCGCGCAAATTTTTTCTTTGAAGTAACACGAACCCAATGAGAGCAATTATGAGCAAGTTGCCAGGACGAGGGGACGCATGATGGATGGGATAGTACGAGTAATGTTCGGCAATCGGATGCTGATCCTGCTGGTTTTTGCCGGGCTGGCGGTATTCATGGGCATTAATGCCCTCAAGCTGAGGGTCGATGCCGGTTTCGAGAAATTGCTACCCCTGAAACACGACTACATCCAGACCCTGCTTAAATATCAGAATGATTTCGGCACCGGCAACCAGATTGTCGTCGCGCTGATTCAGAAGGAAGGCACTATCTTCAACCCGGAATTTTTCAAGGCGATGAAGCTCGCCAATGACGAAGTGTTCTTTCTGCCCGGCGTTGCCCGCTCCACGGTTACTTCCATCATGACGCCGAACGTTCGGTTTATCGAAGTGGTCGAGGACGGCTTTTCCGGCGGCAATGTGGTACCCGCGGAATTTCGACCCACCGAGGAGTGGATGCCGGTGGTGCGTAACAACATCATCAAGTCGGGACGGCTCGGCAACCTGGTGGCCAATGACTTCTCCGGGGCGATGATTCGCGCCGAGTTGATCGACCGCGATCCGACCACGCGGCTACCGCTGGACTATCAGAAGGTAGCGCGCGATCTGGAGAACAACATCCGCGCCAAGTTTGAGTCCGGCAACATTGATGTCCGCATCATCGGCTTCGCCAAGTCCACCGGCGATATCGCTGATGGCGCCCGCGGGGTGATTGGATTTTTCGGCATCACGCTGATCGTCACCGCCCTGCTGCTGTGGTGGTATTCGGGCTCGCTGTG
>JBPPNE010000360.1:0-2248 GCA_051306415.1 Porticoccaceae bacterium | reverse complement strand
AGGGTTTGATCAAGGGCTGCGGGAATGCTTCGCCGCCGGCAAACGCTGCACGGCCTATTCGATCACGGTGCGCAATGTGAAACGCAAGCGTGTCGGAAACTTCTGGCTTGATACCTTCAATTTTGTTCGCATCACGGATTCTGCTGGGTGGAGCTTCAATGCGCTGGTCGTATTCGTCGATGATCTGGTCGTTTATACCCTTACTGGTGGCCAGCCGCGCATCAGCGAGCGCGATCAGGTGCGTAACCCGCTTGGGCCACTGCAAGGGTTTGGCGAGATATTGGTTGACCACGGGCATGATTAAGCACGCACTAAACAGATCTGATGTCGTCGTTCCTCGCGCAGGTGGGGACGAACCGTCCTTGGGGGTGAGCGGGGTGGTGGGTCTGTACAGCCGCCTTGCGTGGGGTTTGTTATCCGGCGGGCTGGTTTGGTGGGGCTTGGTGAGGACTAAGGGCGCAAGACCATGGCGCTATGCGAGGCGGGTCGGTGGGTCAGACATTCGCGAGGGCTTGCAGATTCGGGATGTCGAGAAGCTGAACCTCTTTTTTGTCGACGTTGAGAAAGCGCTGTTTCTGAAAGCGGCTGAATACCCGGCTGACGGTTTCGACGGTGAGGCCGAGATAGTTGCCGATGTCCGCTCTCGACATCGGCAGGCGGAAGCGTGTCTCCGATAGATTGCGGCGGGCGTTGCGGGCGGAGATGCTGAGCAGGAGTGTGGCCAGTCGCTCTTCGGCGCTGTTCTTGCCCAGTAGCGCGATCAGTTGCTGATCGCTGGCGATTTCGCGACTCATGACGCGCAGGAAATGCCGCTGCAGCGATGGCAGGGTGATGCTCAGTTCTTCGAGACGGGCAAAGGGAATTTCGCAAATGGCCGATGTTTCCATCGCGAGCGCGGAGCTGATGTGGTGCGAATGGGCGATGCCATCCATGCCAAAAATTTCGCCTGGGAAATAGAACCCGGTGACTTGCTCAATGCCATTGTCGTTGATGGCATAGGTTTTAACGGAGCCGCTGCGTACCACGTACACGGATTTGAACGGATCCGCGGCGCGGTAGATATGCTCCTCCTTCTGAATGGGCCGTCCGCGCTGGACAATCGCGTTGAGCTGATCGACCTCGTCTATTTGCAGTGCGATGGGTAGGCACAGGGTATTCATGCGGCATGCGCTGCAATTCACTTCGGGCTTGTGCGGGCAGGTCGTGGTCATGATTCGATAGTCTGGGGTTGTTGCGCTGATTATATCCGCCAATAGGGTTTCGACAAGAGCGGTATCACCGCGAAAGACGGCGTTACAAAAAAGATGTTTTCGCTAGGCTACCCGCTGGGCAGGTTGGAGCACGGTGCGGAAAATCGCGCCCGCGGATAACACCTGAAACCAATACCAATCTGTCGCAAGGCCAGCATGTCACGGTCGAGCGAGCAATTGATATTAATCAGCGGAGGCGCTTTTTCTCGGGCTATACTGCAATTGATGGCGTATTTCTCCAGTTTTCGTCGGTGTAATACGTCGCCCATTGTATCGGCCATTGAGACGCAGACGATGAACAGTATCCTGGCAGTGATTACCCGCTGGAATTGCGCCGATGTGGTGATGCAGCGTGCGCAATTCCTCGCCGCGGCGATGAACACCGGCATTAGAGTTTACCGACCGGTACATGGGCAGTTGGGTGGGCTCGAAGAATACATCGAACCAGACAATTTTAATGATCTGCGCGATGACGTCATGGCCGGGGAGCGGGCGCGGCTAGACGGCTTTGCCAAAGGTAGAGTCGAGTCGGTGGAGGTGCAATGGTGTGACCGCGTCCACCGCGGCGTGATTGAGCAGGCGGAGCGCTATAGCGCCGGCATGATCGTGATGATGCCGGGACAGTCGTCGCCGTTGGCGGCCATTACCCGCATTGCCGATGACTGGCATCTGTTGCGCGATGCCCCCTGTCCGGTGCTGATGCTGGCTCACAGGCAGCATCCGATTGAGCGGGTGATCGCGGCAGTGGACCTTGATGATCGCGAACCACAGCGATTGCTGTCGGCGAGAGTGCTCGACCAGGCGCTGGCGTTTGCCAAGGCGCACGAGGTACCGCTGATCACCATGACGGTGGTACCGGATCCAGCGTTGGTGTACCCGGGCATGGGTGCGGTGGTGGTGGATTCGGATTTGCGCGCACGGTTGGAAGCGCAGGCACAGTTGCGGCTGCAAGCGCTGGTTGATCATCTGGGTATCACGACGAGTGCGATCCGCGTCGT
>JBPPNE010000359.1:0-12762 GCA_051306415.1 Porticoccaceae bacterium | reverse complement strand
AGCTATACGCCGCCGTGGCCACTGCCGAAGATCTTCCGCATGACCAAGAAGGGCAAGCTGATGGAGGACATCTTCACCGGCGCCACCATCAATACGCCGTCCATGCTGTGCGTCGCCGATTATCTGGATGCGCTGGACTGGGTCAAAAGCATCGGCGGCGAGGCCGCCACCATCGCCCGCTCGCAGGCCAATCTGGCGGTGCTCGAAGACTTTGTCGCGGCGCGGCCCTGGATCGACTTCCTCGCCCGCGATCCGCGCACCCGCTCCAACACCAGCGTCTGTCTGGTGCTGGATCTCGCCGAGGCGCAGGTCAAGACGATGGCCAAGCTGCTGGAGCGCGAAGCGGTTGCCTACGATATCGGCGCCTACCGCGATGCTCCCGCCGGGTTGCGCATCTGGTGCGGGGCGACGGTGGAGCAGGCCGATCTCGTGGCCCTGATGCCCTGGCTCGACTGGGCCTACCAAGAAGTTCGCACCGCCTGAGTCCCGCGCGCCGCCGCGGTCCGACAGACTCTCTCCCAACAGACTCTTTCCCAACAGGAAGTGCCATGTTCAAGATTCGCACCTACAACCAGATTGCCAGCAAGGGCCTCGACCGCTTTCCCCGCGATCGCTACGAGATCGCCAGTGAATTCTCGCAGCCCGATGCCATTCTGCTGCGCAGCCACAAACTGCACGGCGAGCCGATGGCGGATACAGTGCTGGCGGTCGGTCGCGCTGGCGCGGGGGTGAACAACATCCCGGTGGCGGACTACACCGCCAAGGGTGTGGTGGTCTTCAACACGCCCGGCGCCAACGCCAACGCGGTCAAGGAACTGGTGGTGGCGGCGCTGCTGCTGGCGTCCCGCGATATCTTCGGCGGCATGAACTATGTGCAGAGTCTGACCGCGGTCACCGATGCTACGGCGATGTCGAATCTACTGGAAAAGGAGAAAAGCCGCTTCGCCGGCAGCGAGCTCTACGGCAAGACGCTAGGCGTGGTCGGCCTCGGCGCCATCGGGGCGTTGGTGGCGAATATGGCGGTCGAGCTCGGCATGACCGTGATTGGCTACGATCCAGCGATCTCGGTAGAAGCGGCCTGGCGGTTGTCGCGCCGGGTCGGCAAGATGGAAAATCTGCAAAGCCTGTTCGCCCGCGCCGACTACATCAGCCTGCATGTACCTGCGACAGCGGAGACCCGCGACCTGATCAATGCCGAGACCCTGCGCAGCTGCAAGCCCAACGCCAAACTGATCAATTTTGCCCGTCAGGAGCTGGTCGATACCGAGGCACTGCTGGTCGCGCTGGACAACGGCAAGCTGGATTGCTATGTCGCCGATTTTCCGGCGCCGGCACTGCTCGGTCGCCAGGATGTGCTGTTGCTGCCGCACATCGGCGCCAGTACCGCGGAGGCCGAGGAGAACTGCGCGGTGATGGCGGCCGACCAGCTTATCGAGTTCCTGGAGCAGGGCACCATTGCCCATTCGGTCAATTTCCCGCCCACCGCGATGGCGCGCAATGGCGGCCACCGCGTCACCTTCAGCAACGCCAATGTGCCCAAGGTGCTCGGCAATGTGCTGGGCATTCTCGCCGACAGCAACAACAACGTGCTCGATCTGGTCAACAAGAGCCGCGATCAGATTGCCTACAACATCGTCGATGTCGAGGACGCGCCCTCGCCCGCCATCATCGCCGCCATCGGCGCGGTCGAGGGCGTCATCCGCGTGCGCCTGCTGTGAGCGCGGCGCGAGTGCCACGGCTCAGCTGCCGCCCACCGCGCGCTCCTGTCTGAGCGTGCAGACCTGTTCGCGAATCGCAATTAGCGCGGTTGCCACCCCGGCGTAGTCGCCGGCTTTGACCAGGGTGTGCAGCGCCCGCGCCCGCGTCTCCAGGGATCCCAGCTGAAACACCCCGGCGATGCCGAGCAATTGATGGATGTGCTCGCGCAGCTGATCGCCATCGCCATGGGCGCGTTCGGCGGCGCTGACCAGGGCTTCGATCTCATTGAAGAACAGCTCGCGGGGAATACGGCCGCGCGCGTCCGATGTGTCCACCGCCGGCTGATCGCGGCGCCCGGTAAACGCCAGCAAGGTTGCCATCAGCTCGGGCTCGGCGAAGGGTTTGAGGATGATTTTTGCCGCCCCCAGCGCCAGCGCGGTCTCTTCCTCGTGCTGGAGCACATCGGCGGTCATCACGATGACCGGCGTTGCGGCGTTGGGGTTGTCAGCTTGCTTGATGGTCCGGATCGCCTCGATCCCGTTGACCTCGGGCATGTGGATATCGATCAGCAGAACGTCAAACTGGGTGCGCTGTGATAGCTCGATCGCCTCGCTGCCGGTGACCGCGAACTGGCAGTGACAGCCGAGCCGGGTCAACAACGTCTTCAATAACAGGCTACTGAAATCATTGTCCTCGGCGACCAACACCTTGACGCCAAGGAGGGGTTGATCCGTGCTGGCGGGCGCTGTGGTATCGCCGGAGTTCATGGCCGCGAGCGTCGAGCGCAGCTCGTACAGCCCTGCCGGCTTGCCCAGGAATACCAGTGGCTGCAGACGGTCGGGAAAGGCGTCAGGCAGCTCGTTGTGGAGGGTTTGCAAGGGCGCGACTACCAGAATCGGGCTGGCGGAGAATGCGCGTATCTGGAACAGCGTGGCGAGACGTTCCGATTTCGACTGGTGGATATCGATGCTGACGATGAAGGCGTCGGCGTCGCTGTCGGGCAGATAATCGACGAGTTCGTCGAAATTTCGATAGCAGCTCAGATGAGGACTTATCCGGGTGAGGGTGTTAGCGGTGGCGGTCATCGAGAGTGGGTCGGTATCGTACAGGACAAGGACCGTTGACAGCGGCTGGAATTCCTCTTCCGGCGCTCGCGGCAGCCGCAGCGAGAGGCGCATGGTGGTGCCGCCGCCGGTGTTGTTCTGCGGCGTGACGCTGCCGCCCATCAGCTCGGTCAGCGACTTGACGATGGCGAGGCCGAGCCCGGCGCCGCCGAAGCGGCGCGAGATCGACGTATCCGCCTGCATGAAAGCGATGAAGATCTGCCGCTGTTGAACCGGTGAAATGCCGATCCCGGTGTCCTCGACGAGTATCTCCAGAGCCGCGATATGGGGGTCGGAGTCAGCGCTGAATACGGCGACGCGGACATGGCCGTCGCTGGTGAACTTGATGGCGTTGCTGACCAGGTTGGAAATGATCTGGCGCAGCCGCGAACTGTCGCCCACCACCGCCAGCGGGACGTCGGGATAGATGTCGAGGACGATCTCCAGGCCCTTGCGGTGGGCGAGCGGTGCCAGCAGGCGGATCGGATGTTCGAGGCATTCGGCGAGGTTGAACGGCGCCGCCTCGAGGGCAACGACCTGGCTTTGGAGCCGGGTAAATTCGAGGGTGTCGTCGATCAGCGTCAGCAACTGGGCGGCGGCTTGATCAATGATCGCGCAGTAGCTTTTCTCCGATGGCGGCAGCTCCGAGCTTCCCAGCAGCCCGACAAAACCTTGGATCGCGGTCAGCGGTGTGCGCAACTCGTGGCTCATGCGGGCGAGGAATTCGCCCTTCGCCTGATTTGCGGTCTCGGCGGCGAGGGTCGCGGTTTCGAGTGCCTGATTTTTGGTTTGCAGGTCTTGCAGCGCGAGCTGTAGCTTGCTGGTGGCCATGAACACCCGGTACTCGAGGGTTTGCTGGCTGCGCGCGACGGATTCGGCGAGGTGGTTGATGCCTTGGGCCAGCGTCGCCAGCTCGTCCCGGGTGGCCGGCTCGGCGCGCACCGTGAGGTCGCCTCTTTCCATCTGGCCGACGGTGTTGGTGAGCGCGGCGATCGGTGCGATCGCTGAGCGGCTCAGCAGGTAGGCGATGACGAAGGCCACCACCATCACCGCGACGGCGATGGCGATGTTGTCCAACAGCATTGCGTGGCGCTCCTGGATGCTCGCGGAGAGATCGAGGGCGACGATCACCCAGCCGATCTGCTTGGCGGGTGCGGCGGTCGTGGCCTCTTGATGGTAGTCATCAACGTCCACCCCGGCGATGACGATCGGGCGTTCGAAATAGAGATGCTGTTTCTGCTGGTAGGGCTCAGCAGCGGCGGTGCTGTAGTGGGCTTGCCCCGCAACCGGTGGAAACCCGGCGGTGGACACGACGACCCGGCGGTCGCTGTCGAGAAAGGCGACGCCCTTGATATTGCCCATCTGCGCGGTGGACGCCCCTAGCGAGGACAACAGCAGGCGATTGCCGGAATACAGCGCGAAATCGGCGATGGTAGCCAGGTAGGAGGCGGCACTGTTGCCGGTGTCGTGCAACTCGGCGAGGTTGTCGCGTTGGCGGTCGCGAATGCTATTGCTGGTCAGCAGCACCGTGAGCAGAAACAGCGGGCCGAAGGTCGCGAGTACCAGCCGACCGTGAAGGGTGCGGGTGAGGAAGGCGAGCAACGGCCGCTTCATGGCGGCGCCGCGAGGGCAGCGGAGTACAGCCTGTACAGGGTGGCTTCGTCGGGCAGCGCAATGCCGAGGGCGCGAGCGACACTGGGGCTGGTCTTCAGCGTGTAGTACTTGGGTTGATGGATGGCCCACAGTGCCGGCTCACTACCTTCAGTTAGCTGGATCAACAACTCGCCCGCCTGGCGACCGATATTCTCGGGTGTCGAAAACACCGACGCCAGCGCGCCGGCCTCATTGTAGGACTGGGAAAAGCCAATCACCGGGATCTTGCGGCGAAAACACAGGTAGAGAATCCATTTGGCAACGGCGCGGTTGAAGGCCTCGCGATCCGGAATTGCAATGAAGAGGTCGGAGCGCTCGACGACGGGAGTCAGGGTGGCGACCGGGTTGTCGCCGGTGGCAATATTGGCGGCGTCCAGGATGCGGCCCTTGCTGGCGACCGCTGCAGAAAAATCCGCCAGCATCGCCTGTGAACCCGGTCCGAACACGGCGCCAATGTGTTTGCTGTCGGGCTTGAGCAGCAAGCCGAGCCTGAGCGCGCGGTCAGCGGGCTGGTCGATGACGACTGCGGCCCGGCGACCGCGACCCTGGTGGCTGGCGAGCTGATCCTCCAAGCCCTGGCGTGAAACCAGCACGCTCACCACATTCTGATCGGGATAGCGGTTGCCGGCCCAGACCGAGGCATGGGTGCCGATGGCGACAAACCAGGTGTTGGGTGGCGGCTCTAAAGCTACCCCGTCTGCGAGTGAACGGGTCACCGGTACCGGCCCCGGGTTGCGCGCAAATGCCAGCCGCAAAGCGGCCTCCGTTTCGCGGTAGTACGGGGCGTCGTCGGACAGCAAAATCTCAATGGCGTCTGGCGCGGCGGCGAGCACCACTGTGGGAATTGCACCGAGCGTGGACACCATAAGCATAAGCACGAACCCCGCCAGCCATCGCGCCAGCGGCATCCCTGCCGGTTTGGTTTTCCCTTCGACCCAGTCCATTGCTGCTACTGTCAGGTGCTCCGTTTAAGGTGTCTTGGCTCATCGCGCCGCCGCTACTCAAGGCGGCGACAATTTCGTTCTCAAGGCAGTGATAACTCCGCACTCAAATAAGTCGCTGTCGAAAACACGTTGGCCTGATGGAATTCAGGATAGTCATCCAGCAGATTCTGGACGATCAATTGTAGCTTGCCCTGGCTGTGACCGGCGCTGAAGTGGTAGGTGGCCTGGGCATCGGCGCGGGTGATGGGCTCGATATAACCACTGTTGCCGCTCTCGCGCCAGAGCACTTTGCTCTGGTAGTAGACAAAGGCGCCGACATCCAGCGTGGAGGTCAACTGATAGTTGGCCAGGAGTCCTCCCGAATGGCGGGCCTGGGCATGGTCGAAATCGCGGATATCGACCTTGGGTTCGAAGCGCCGGACATCGCGACTGTCGAGGTCTTTATTGGTGTAGTGGGCGCGAAAAAACGTTCTCGCCGTGGGTCGATAGAGCAGTTGCAGTTCCGCGCCGGTGTTGCTCCATTCCGCCAGATTGGAGCGCACCAGGATGGTGTCCGAGACAAAGAGCGTGAGCGCGGGCACTGCCGGTGTCCAAGGCGTGCGCAGGTCGTTGATGCCGTTTCTGATCTCCTCGCGGAACAGGCGGACGTCGAAGCTGAAGCGGTCGTTGGCGAAGGCGCCGAGATAGCCGAGCTCGTAGCTGGTCAGGCGCTCCTCGTTCAGCTGGGTGTCGACAATGCGGCCGGGATCAATCACCAGGGTGCCGAGCTTCAGGTTGTTGTTTTCTTTGGCCTCCAGAATCGACGGCGAGCGGTTGCCCTTGGCGACGCTCAGGCGCAGCGTCTGCTGCGGTGTCAGTTCGTAGTTGAGTCCGATGCGGGGGGACACCAGCGTGCCGATGAAATTCTTCTCGACCATGGCGCCGAGGTTGACGAAGAGCCCGGTCACCGGTTGCCACTCGCTGTGGGCGAACAGGCGGAAGGACTCTTCCCAGATTTTGGCGTTATTCCCGAGCAGGGTGTCACTCTGGGCGTATTCATAGCGCGAGCCCAGCCCCCAGACGCCGCGCCAGCGGTCGCTGAAAAACAACTGGTGCGAGAGTTCCAGGTCGAAGCGTTCGGAGGCAACGTCGAGGCCGCTGTTCAAACTCTGATCGGGAACGCCGAGAGCCAGCGGGATAACGGCCGGGTTGACGCCGAATAGCTGTGAGGCGAGGCCGAGTTCCGCGCGGCCGCCGCCGCGCAGGCCGTTGTGATAGCCGTGCAGTTGCAACTGGTCGCCACCGGCGAGCACGCGCATCCACTTGAGATCCTGGTAGTTGGATTCGAAGCGTGTGGGCAGATAGTCGGCGGGGTGGTCGGGCTCGCCGAAGCCGAGGCGATCGTGAGCGTAGCCGGAGCTGACATCGAGGACATCGCGGACATTCGGCGTATAGGTGCCGCGCAGGCCGATCTGATAGGTCTCGAAGGCGTCGTCGATGCGGCCACTGTTCTCATTGGGATCAAAAAAACTCGGGAAGCCGGCGTCGCGCTGGTAGCCGAGGCTGAGGCGATAGTCGAGCTTGCCGAGGCGGTCGTTGTGGCGAAGGCTGAGGTTCTGGGTGTCGCGATCGCCGGCCTCACCGCGCAGCGTGGTGCCGCTGTCCTGTACCGGCTGGCGGGTGATGATGTTGACCGCGCCGAGAAACGCGTTGGAGCCATGGGTCGAGGCGCTGGCGCCACGCACCACTTCGATGTGATCGACATCCTCCAGATCGATGCCCAGCGTGCCCCAATTGACTGTCGATAACACCGGTTCGTAGACCGAGCGGCCATCGACCATGACCTCCAGCTGGTTGGGGAACTCGTTGCCGATGCCGTGGGCGGATATGCCGAAGCGATGGGCGTTGACCTGATAGGATTCAAAACCGGGCACCAGACGAAACACATCGACCCAATTGCGCGCGCCGGCCGCATCGAGCATTTCCCGGGTGATCACCGTGACGCTTGCCGGCGCCCGCTTGATCGGCTGCTCGAAGCGGCTGGCGACGCTTACCGTCGACACCGAGCCAAGGATATCGGTCTCGGTGAGCGCATTGGCGGTGGCAATATCGGCGGCGGCAGTGCCGGCGAGCAACAGTGGAAACAGCACGCCATAGAGCTGGAGGCCGCAGGACGGTTGCCGATACTTGGTGCTGCTGGCTATCATGATCGGGAAAATCCTTGAAAAAGGCCTATTTTCTAGGCAGCGGCCATTGTAGTCAGCAGCCGGCTAATTGCTAGCGCCGACGCCACGTTTACTCGCTTTGATCGGCGAAGTGGCTCCATTGCTATCAGCGTAGCGCGACCCTTGTGGGGATTGGCGCGGTGCCGTGATGACCGCGCATTGGCGCAGTTGTGGTGGCGCTCCTGACCCAACTGGAAAAAATGGATTACATAAGGCCGGAGCCTCGATTATGCTGCGCATCCGTGCCCGGGAGTCCTCATGAGCGAGATATTCTTCGTCCGCCACGGTCAGGCTTCCTGGGGTGCGCGGAATTACGACCAACTCTCACCCTTGGGTTGGCAGCAATCCTGCTGGCTTGGCGAACATTTCGCCGCCACTGGGGTTACCTTTGATCGTGTGATCGTCGGCACCCTTAGCCGTCACCAGCAGACCCTTGCGGGTATCAGTGAAGGCATGGGGATTACACTGGAGCCGGTTATCGACCCCGGTTTCGACGAGTTCGGATTCCGGCCGCTGATGAGCCTGTATCTGGAAACCGCCCACGCCGAGCAGGCGCTGACGGGCGAGCTGCCGAAGGACGCTGAGGGCCTGTTTCGCGTGCTGCGGCAGGTGATGATCGCCTGGATGAGCGGCGATCTGGATGCCGCTATCGCCAAAGCCGACGCGACGACGGGGGTGGCTTCTGAAACCTGGATCGGCTTCAACGCGCGCGTAGTGGGTGCACTGGCCCGCGCACGCGTGGGCCAGTGTGGCGAGCGCGTGTTGATTGTGTCCTCGGGTGGACCCAAATCGGTGGCGATGAAACAGGTGCTCGGCCTCGACGACACCGCCGTGGTCGAACTGATGACGCAGATCCGCAACACCTCGATCACCCGGTTTGTCTGCAGCGACGACCGCATCGGCCTCGCTGGCTTCAATGGCCTCGCGCATCTGGAACGGCCGGATCGCCAGCAGGCGATCACGCTGGTTTGAGGCCATGCGTTGCCGCTTTCTTTGAAAAACAGCTTTTTATCAACCTCAGGAGATCGCAGCAAGCATGAACTTTGAACACTCCCCGCGCGCCGTGGCGCTGCAGGATCGCCTGCAAAAATTCATGGTCGATGAGGTTTACCCGGTCGAGCACGCCTACGCCGAATACCTGAAGACCGCCGCCAATCCCTGGACCACGCCGCCGCTGATGCTCGCATTGAAAGCCAAGGCCCAGCAGGCCGGCCTGTGGAACCTGTTCATGCCCGAAGAGGAGTATGGCGCTGGTCTCAGCAATCTCGAATACGCGCCCCTCGCCGAGATCATGGGCCGCGTGCTGTGGGCTCCCGAGATCTTCAACTGCAATGCGCCGGACACCGGCAACATGGAAGTACTGGTCAAATACGGCAATGACGAACAGAAGCAAGCCTGGCTGACGCGCCTGCTCGCCGGCGAGATCCGCTCCGCGTTTGTAATGACCGAGCCGGATGTGGCCAGCTCCGATGCCACCAATGTGCAGTGCGCGATGGTGCGCGACGGCGACCATTACGTCATCAACGGCCGCAAGTGGTTCGCCTCCGGCGCGATGAACGCGGCCTGCAAGATCATGATCGTGATGGGCAAGACCAACCCGGACAATCCTGATCGCCACCGCCAGCAATCGCAGATTCTGGTGCCGATGGATGCGCCGGGGGTGACGATTGTCCGCCCGCTGTCCACCCTGGGCTATTTCGATCCGCCCCTCGGACACGCCGAAATTCTGTTCGAGAATGTCCGCGTACCGGTAGCGAATCTGATTCTCGGCGAGGGCCGCGGTTTTGAAATCGCCCAGGGTCGTCTCGGGCCGGGCCGCATTCACCACTGCATGCGCTTGATCGGCTGCGCCCAGCGCGCGCTCGAGCTGATGTGCAAGCGCGCCGACAGCCGCAGTACGTTCGGCCGCAAGATCAGCGAGCACCAATCGGTGCGCGAGGACATCGCCCAGTCCTATTGCGATATCGAGCAGGCGCGCCTGCTGACGCTGATGACGGCCGACAAGATCGACCGTGACGGCGTCAAGAATTCCCGCGATCTGGTCGCCGCGATCAAGGTGGTGGCGCCGTCAATGGCGGCACGGGTCATCGACCGTGCCATGCAGGTGCATGGCGCCGCCGGCCTCACCGAGGATTTCTTCCTCGCCGAAGCCTACACCTATGCTCGCCAGATCCGTTTCGCCGACGGCCCGGATCAGGTGCACATGATGACGCTGGGCCGGCAACTGGTGAAACAGTACGCGCACTAGGGGTTAATCCCAGGGGCGATTGACGGTCTGGAATAATGATTGAAGCCAAGACTGGATAAACGAGGAGGAAAATAATGAAAGCACTGGTGTGTGAAGCCTACGGCAAGGTCGAGGATCTGGTCTATCGCGACATGCCCGACCCGGTCGCCGGCCCCGGTGAGGTGCTGGTGGCCATCAAGGGTATCGGCGTCAACTTTCCCGATGGCCTGTTGGTGGAGGGCAAGTATCAGGCTAAACCAGAAGTGCCCTTCATGCCCGGCGGTGAATTCGCCGGTGACGTGCTCGCTCTCGGCGCCGGTGTGAGTGGCGTCAAAGTCGGCGACCGGGTGCTCGGCTGGCACCCCGGTTGCGGCGCTTACGCCGCCCAGGTCGCGATTCCCGCAACGGCGGTTTATCCGCTGTCGGCGCGCATGTCCTACGAAGAGGGCGCGGCTCTTCTTTGTGCCACCGGCACGGCTCACCATGCGCTGCGCCAGCGCGCCAACTTGCAGGCCGGTGAAACCCTGGTGGTGCTGGGTGCTGCGGGGGGTACCGGTCTTGCCGCGGTGCAGATCGGCAAGGCCATCGGCGCCCATGTCATCGCGGTCTGTTCCAGCGCGGAAAAACTGGCGTTCGCCAGCGCCCAGGGTGCCGATGAGGGTATCAATTACACGGAGGAAGATCTCAACAAGGCGATCAAGGATCGCACTGGCGGGCGCGGCGCCGATGTGGTCTATGACGCGGTCGGTGGCGATGCCTTTGATGCCTGTTCCCGCGCGATGGCCTGGAACGGCCGCCTGCTGGTGGTCGGCTTCGCGTCGGGGCGCATTCCGACCCTGCCGGTCAATCTGACGCTGGTGAAGGGCTATTCCCTGATCGGCGTGTTCTGGGGTTCGTTCACCCAGAAGCAACCGGAAGACCACGCCCGCAATATGCGCGAGCTGTTCCAGTGGTGTGAAGAGGGCAAGGTGCGGCCGGTCATCGACAGTGTGTTCCCCCTTGCCGAGGGCGTGCGGGCGATCAAGAAAGTCACTGGTCGCGGTGTAATGGGGAAGGTGGTGTTGACGCCTTGACCCGCTGGTGTCGACGCCAGTTCTGGTGCCCGCTGTGATCGCCTGTTAGGAGGTGCTGCAAGTGATACAACAAAATCTGTTCAGTCTGGCCGGCAAGGTCGCCCTGGTGACCGGCGCTTCCAGTGGCTTCGGTGAGCACTTCGCGAAGGTGCTGGCGCAGGCCGGCGCCCGCGTCGTGGTGGGCGCGCGGCGCGTGGATCGCCTGCGCAGCCTGGTCGAGGAGATAGTCGCGGCTGGTGGCAACGCCCACGCGGTGGCCATGGACGTGACCGATGCCGCCAGTGTCGCCGCCGCCTTCGACGCCGCGGAGGCTCACTACGGCACGGTCACCCTGCTGGTGAACAATGCCGGTGTCGCGGCGCCGAAAACCGTGCACAAAACCACCGAGGCCGAGTGGGATTTCGCCATCGACACCAATCTCAAGGGCGCCTGGATGGTCGCCGCCGAGGCGGCGCGGCGCCTGCTGGCGGCCAATACCGGCGGCACCATTGTCAACATTGCCTCCGTGCTCGGCCTCGCCACCAGCATGGGCCACGGCGTCTATAGCGCCTCCAAGGCCGGCTTGATCCAGCTCACCAAACACATGGCGCTGGAGCTTGCCGGCAAGGGTATCCGCGTCAACGCGCTCTGTCCCGGCTATTTCAAGACCGAAATGAACGGCGAGTATTTCGATAGCGCCGCGGGTCAGGCCTATATCGAATCGACACCCGGCGGACGCCTTGGCGAAATGGCCGAAATCACTGGCCCTTTGCTGCTGCTCGCCAGCGACGCCGGGTCTTTTATCAACGGTGCGACCTTGGCGGTGGATGGTGGGCATTTGGTGAAATCCGTCTGAAGCGGGGGTTCCAAAACGAGTTAGCTCACACTGGAGATTGTGTGGACTCATCATGGATCACAACAGCTAGTTTCTGGGTGTCTATAGTTGTGGCAATTATTGCCATTATCTCTAGCTTGGTCGCTTACAATGTATACCGCGCAAGCACCGATCCCAACGTCATCGTATATGCTGATCCAGACCCTAAGCGCCCTTCAATCATAAATCTCGTAATTAAAAATATTGGCACAGGCCCCGCACGAAATATTGAGTTCAGTTTAAGTAAGCCTTCGCCCCAAGATGCGTTCGGCTTTGATGATGCTAAGCTTCCCGAGCAGATGAATAAAGGTGCTTTGGTAACTGGCATGGCCTATTTGGCGCCTAATCAAGCTTTTACTATCACTTGGGGCCAATATGGCGGGTTATCCAAATACCTCGGGAGTTCGGTTATCTCAGTAACCTCCACGTATGAAAACCCGAGTAATAAGGTATTCAAAAGGCGTCTGAGTAGCACCAGTGAAATTGATGTCATGGCCCTTCAATGGCTAGATGCTTCAGATCACAATTGGGACAAAAAGGTCGCCGAGCATCTAAAGTCAGTTAGCCAGACGCTGGTCAAAATCAACGGGAACATCGAGAAATTGAATGCTGGGGAACGCTGACGATCACATGCAGCCGACCCACATTCTGCTAGGGAAACGCTGAACAAATGGATTCCATTCATGGTTCGACAAGCTCACCACGAACGGAATCAATAGGTACCGTTCGTCCTGAGCCTGTCGAAGGACTTATTCAGCGTTTCCCTAGGCGTTCGGCGCTGCTCCATGCGGTAGGCTGATGTACGACGGTAGGCGCCATGTAGTCGAATGTGACCGCTCAAGCCCACCTCTTTACGGCCTTCGGCCTTCAGTGTCGGCTTAGAACTTATCCGTAAATAATATATAATGCCTTCCCGAGCCGCCACTAACGCGGCGAGGGAGGTGGTGATGGCGACAGAGAAGCTGACAAAGAAGCGTGTGGCGTCATGGGTGGTAACCGATGATTTC
>JBPPNE010000358.1:0-8036 GCA_051306415.1 Porticoccaceae bacterium | reverse complement strand
AGCTTGTCCACGGGTTACCGCTACTTCGCGGGACGCGGATCGCAGGGCGGATGCGATATTTTGGCTACGCCCGATCAGAGCAGCCGGCGCGCCATCTCTTCCATTGCAACCAATAGTTTGTCGAGCGGTAGATTTTCTGGCAACCACATCACGATCCGGTCGGCACCGGCTGACTCTAACGCGCGGATTTCCTCCGGCGCCTGCCACTGCCCTTTGCCACCGAACACCGTCTTGGTCAGCTCGCCGTAATCCCGGCCCGCAACCTCGGCGGCCCGCTTGAGCCGCTCGACACCCAGGCTGAACTGATCGACCGATGCCAGCACCGGCAGCCAACCGTCGCCCCACTCGGCGATGCGCTGGTACACGCGCTCGGCGGTAAAGCCGCCCAGCAGTATCGGCGGGTGCGGGCGCTGCGCCGGTTTCGGAAAGCAGCGTACCGGGGGGAAATCCACGTACTTGCCATGGTATTCGGACTCTTCCTGGGTCCAGAGTTGCTTCATCGCCAGGATGTAATCCTTGGTCTGCCCCCAGCGATGGTCGAAATCGCCGCCCAGAATCTGGCATTCCTCGCGATTCCAGCCGGCGCCGATACCCATCAGAAAGCGCCCGCCGGAAAACGCATCCAGGGATGCCACCATCTTGGCGGCCAGCAGCGGGTTGCGCTCCGGGACCAAGATGATACCCGTCCCCAGCAGGATGGTACTGGTGACGGCGGCCGCGCGGGTGAGTGCAATCAGCGGGTCTGGCATCTTCCACAGATAGTCGGGCCCCGGCTCACCGGGTCGCACCCCCGGGTACTGGTCGGAGTAGGTCACCGGCAGAATGGTATGGTCCGGCACCCAGTAAGAGTCGAAACCCAGTTTTTCCGCGTGCTTGGCGACCACCGCCGGATCAGCGGCCATATTCGGAAGAATGGAAAAAACACCTATTTTCATGTTGCCCCCTGGGGATTATTCCCCTTGTTGGTAAGATCTCGCTGCGCTGCCGGGCTCGACCACGAGAGAGTAGTCAGAGTAGTAGGGAGCCCTCGACTGCGCCCCGCCAGGAACCTGTCCAAAAACCGTAGTGAGCGAAGGACGTTTGGACAGGCTCTAAATTTGGACAGGCTCTAAGTAGTCGATCTAGCGTAGACGTCAGCTACGGACTTCAGTGCGAGCCCCCCCTGGGGAGAGTCCGGGACAGCACCTTGGCTCGGCGCGGTGGTATCCACCAGCTTCAGCGTGACCAGGGTGTCGGCGCCACCCGGATTTGGTGCGCGCGGTTTGCCAACGAGGTCGCGGCCGCCGATCTCCACAGGATGGGTGGCGCCACCCGGTTGGCGAGCGCGCTTGCCGCCCGCCGCGATTTTCCCCGCCCGCCGCGCGGCGCGCCGCTCGCGGCGGTGGAGGCTGCGCAGGCGCAGCAGTTCGCGCTGGCGGCGCATCAGTTGGCGGGCATGAACAAAGGTGGGCACGTTGTAGCGATTGCGGTTGAGGGTGGCGATGATGATCACCTCCTCGATTGCAACCCAGATATGGAACAACACCACGAAGCGGAACAGCAAAGAGAAATCAAACAGCACGAGCATGAAGTAGGCCGGCGCCATCAGCACGGCGGCCACTTTCGCCGCCCAGGTGTGGTAGCTCGGCAGCTCCTTGAATTTGAGCAGGCTACCCAGCGTGGGCACCAGATAACTGAGAATTGCGAGATACAGAAACCAGGCTTCGCGGGCAAAAATCCCGGGCCACAACCACACCAACCCCAGCACCATGGTGCCGTAGGTAAAGAAATCCGCCCAGGTATCCAGCTTCGCACCCAGGGCGCTGGTCTGGTTGAGCCGGCGGGCGAGGTAGCCGTCAAAGCCATCCGTGGATAGCGACACCACCAGCAGACTCAGGAAAACCCCAGGTTGCTGGTGCCAGGCAAGTGACAGCAACACCGGCACCAGCAGCAGGCGCAGGGCGCTCAAGGCGTTGGGAATATTCAGTGTGTTTTTTGTCATCGGCTTTGCTGGCTACCAGTGGCTCTTTGCCAGCTATCCCTGCGGGGGGCGGAGTCAGTGCGACCATTCACCTTTCTTCCGTGGCGAGTTGAGGTGATGGTCATGACTGGGACTCTAAGATCAGGATTCTAAAGTTAGGATTCTAACGCAAATTCGCCGCGCCGCGCGATGCCGCGGCTGGCGTTAGCCCGGCGCCGGGGCACTGCGCTGGCGCACCGCTTCAAACAGGCACACGCCGGCGGCGACCGACACATTCAGACTGGCGACCACACCGTGCATGGGCACCTTGACCAGGCTGTCGCAGTGCTCCCGGGTGAGCCTGCGCAGGCCCTTGTCCTCGGCACCCAGCGCCAGCACCAGGGGGCCTCGCAGGTCCACCTGATAGATCATCCGCTCCGCCTCGCCGGCCGCGCCGACTACCCAGAGTCCACGCTGCCGCAACTCGCGCAGCGTGCGCGCCAGATTGGTCACCACCACCAGGGGCACGGCATCGGCGGCGCCAGAAGCCACCTTGCGCGCGGTGGGCGTCAGCCCCGCCGAGCCATCCTTGGGCACGATCACCGCGTGCACGCCGGCCGCATCCGCTGTCCGCAGACAGGCACCGAGATTGTGGGGATCGGTCACGCCGTCGAGCACCAGCAACAGCGGTGGCTCGCGCAGTTGCTCCAGCAGCGCCCACAGGTAGTGCTCGTCGCGAACATCGCCACCCGCTTTGCAAAGTGCGGCCACCCCCTGGTGATTGCCCGTCGCGGCCAGCGCATCCAGTTCGGCGCGGGTCGCCCACTGCCAGGAGATGTCGAGATGGTCTGCCTGACTGCGAATCTTCTGCAACCGCTGATCAGCGCGGCCGCGCAAAAAACGCAGCTCCCGAATCCGTTCTGCCTCCGTTTTCAGCAGGGCCTGAACGGTGTGCAGACCGAACAGCCACTCCACATCTGCACTGTCGTTCACTCGCGGATAGTCCTCAACCAACCCGAATGCGTCGCGTTCGGGGACAAAATAGCCGCCTAGATCGGCGCGGGAATCGGCAGCCGGGCGATAAAGTCCGAACCCAAACCGCCCAGATATAAATGACCTTCGTGCTCAAGCACACTGGTGACCATGCCGATGTCGCCGCCATAGGCATCCATGAAATGGGTGATGTTGCCGTTCATGTCGACACCGACAAAGAGGCCAAAGGTGGGCAGATGCAAGCCCTGAAAAAAATCCGGTACCGGCGCCATGAATCGCGGCATCCGCATCATCAATTTCTTCAGAAAGGGCTTGGGCGCCAGTTCTTCGAGGTGCGGGTAGCGGGGGAACGCGAGAGCCACCCAGTAGGTATCCACGCCGTTGAAGGTGATGTTGTCGGGACCACCCGGCAGATTGCTGACAAAGGTTTCGCGCTGCCCGGCCTTCGGGCCCTTGAGCCAGAGCCGGGTAACGCAAAACCCGAGGGTTTCGTTGACCAGAACATACTCATCGTTCGGCCCCATGCAGACGCCGTTGGCGAGGCGCAGATTGTCGAGGGCGACGCGACTGGTCTTGGTCGCCGGGTCGTAGCACACCAGTACCCCGCTTGGACCGTCCTCCATGATCGCGTAATCGACCTGGGCCATGTTGTATTTGCTCGAGATGTCGCTGAAATAGATCTTGCCATCCGCGGCAATCGCGAGATCGTCGGCGACATTGTATTTGCGGCCATCGACGGCGTCGCTGAGTATGGTCACTACGCCGGCGGGACTGACGCAGACCAGACCCTTGCCGGCATCACAGGTGATCAGATTGCCATTGGCATCGAATTTCAATCCGAGCGGGTGGCCGCCGGTGTTGGCGATCACTTCGGGCTCGCCCAGGCCGTCAATCTTCATCCGCACCAGGTTGCCATTGGTGAGCCCGGTGTAGATGTAGCCGTCTTTGATGGCGGTGGCTTCGGGTCCGGCGAGCTTGCCTCGCCAGAGTTTTTCCGCGCTCGCCAGCGAGTTCTTGCGGGCAAAACGGCCTTCATAGGGTGGCGCCTTGGGCGGATTCCACGCCTTGGGATCGATGGGCACCGGCCACAACAGCAAGTAGGCCGCAAGCAGAATGATTACCAACACAATGAAGCTGACCATGGCGCACCCCCGTTATCGGTTTTATTCAGGATTTCCTACGGTATCGCTACCGGAATATACAAGCAGCGGTGCGCGGGTTCAACCGCGCTCGCGGCTGCGTCCCTCACGGCTGCGTCCCCGGCTGGCGACAGCTTGGCCCCGAGGAGGGATTCTCAGCGCCGGCCTCGCCCTTTTTTCTGGTTGCCACGCGCGGGCGTAGCCGTTTTATTTTTGTCCCCGGCCTTGCCGCCACCAGCCTTGGCTTTTTGCGATGGGTTGTTTTGCGATGGGCTGCTCTCCGGCTTGCTTGCCACCACCGCGCGGTCACCACCACGGGACTTGCCACGCTGCGGTTTGTCGGCACGGCCCGGCAAGCGCCCTGTATCCTTGGGCGTTGGCGCAGCCCCATCACGGGATTTTTTCCCCGGCGCATCGACCAAGTCGAAATCGATCTTGCGCTCGTCGATGTCCACACGGGTAATCCGCACCCGTAAGCGATCACCGAGGCGGAACACCCGCCGCGTGCGCTCACCCACCAGGCGATGGTGAGCCGCCTCGTGGAAATAGTAGTCCTTGGGCAGGCCGGTGATGTGTATCAACCCATCGATGTAGAGATCCTCCAGCTCGACAAACAGTCCGAAACCGGTGACCGAGGTCACCACACCCGCGAACTCCTCGCCGACCCGATCGAGTAGATACTCGCATTTCAACCAATTGACCACATTGCGAGTCGCCTCGTCGGCGCGGCGCTCGGTGATCGAGCAGTGGCTGCCGGCGGCGATCATTGCCGCACCATCGTAGGGATAGTTGGCCTCCAACGGTTGCTGCTGCACGTCAGGCACCCGCTGCAAATGGCCAATGCGCTTTTTACTGCGCAAGAGTCCGCGGATCGCCCGGTGTACCAGCAGATCAGGATAGCGGCGAATCGGCGAGGTGAAGTGGGCGTAAGCCGGATAATTGAGGCCGAAATGGCCTCGGTTTTCCGGTTGATAGGCCGCCTGGCTCATCGAGCGCAGCATCACCGACTGGATGATCGCGGCATCGGGCCGCTCACTGATTTTTTTCAGCACCGCCTGGTAGTCGAGTGGCGACGGATCATCACCGCCGGGGAGGCCAAGCCCGAGCTCGCCCAGGAATTCGCGGAGATCGGCGAGCTTTTCCGCGCGCGGGCCGACGTGGACACGGTACAGCACCGGCAGTTTGCTTTTCTCCAGTAGCAGGGCCGCGCAGACGTTCGCGCAGAGCATGCACTCTTCAATCAAACGGTGCGCATCGGTACGCACGGTGGGAATGATCTGCCCGATCTTGCGCTCGGCATCGAACAGGATGCGCGTCTCGCCGGTTTCAAAATCGATGGCGCCGCGCAGATCCCGCGCCTGGCGCAGAACCTGGTAGAGCTCGTAAAGATGGTCCAGATGCGGCACCAAGCGGTGGAACTGCTTGCGCGCGTCGCTGGCGTGATCATCACGCTGGGCAATGATCGCGGCAACCTGGGTGTAGGTCAGGCGCGCGTGGGACCGAAACACGCCCTCGAAAAAACCGAAACTGGTGACCTCGCCGCCACGATCGATGCGCATCTCGGCAACCAGACACAGGCGATCCACTTCAGGCTTCAGCGAACACAGGCCGTTCGATAGCTTTTCCGGCAGCATCGGCACCACTTGGCCGGGAAAATACACCGAATTGCCACGTTCATAGGCTTCGCGGTCGAGCGCCGTGCCGGGCTTCACATAGTGGGACACGTCCGCAATCGCGACGTAAAGCAAATAGCCACCCTTGTGCGGCTCGCAGTACACCGCGTCATCAAAATCCTTGGCATCTTCCCCGTCGATGGTGACGAACGGCAAGTGGCGCAAATCGAGGCGTTGATGTTTGTCCGCATCCTGCACCGCGTCGGGGATGGTGGCAATCTCGATGGTTACCGCCGCCGACCAGAGGTGCGGAATACCCGCATTGTAGATCGCCGTATCGATTTCAATACCGGGCGCGAGATGATCGCCGAGCACTTGTACCACGCGCCCCGCCGGCAGGTTTTCCCGCGACGGCTGGCGGGTGATCGCAACCACTACGATCTGACCGCGCTCCGCATTGCTGGCATCTTCGGGCGCCACCAGCACATCCTGGCTGATGCGGGGATTATCCGGGCGCACAAAATGGATGCCGCCCTCGGCAAAAAAACGCCCTACCAGCTGCGCGGTGCGATGCTCGACGACCTCGACAATGGAACCCTCGGGGCGACCACGCCGATCCATGCCAGCCACGCGCACCAGCACTTCATCGCCATCGAAGACGCGGCGCATCTGTCGGCTGGTTAGAAAAATGTCCTGCTCACCACCACCGGGCACCACGAAGCCAAACCCTTCCGGATGCCCCAAGACACGGCCCTTGATCAAGTTCATTTTGTCGAGGGTGCCGTAACCGCCACGGCGATTCTGTACCACCTGCGCATCCCGCTCCATCGCGGCGAGGCGGCGGCGCAGTGCTTCCACGCCATCGGCGTCGGCAAGGCCCAATGCGCGGCAAATCTCCTCGTGAGTCAGCGGCCCGGCGCTTGCGCGCAGAAGGTCGAGAAGGTATTCCCGACTGGGAATGGGATTTTCATATTTGGCGGCTTCACGCGCCGCGTGGGGGTCTGGCGAACCGGGCTTTTTCTTCATGCGTTCTCACTGTGCGGCGGCTGGCTCCGATCCGGTGCGAAGCACCAAGACGGGGTCTGGATGCCTAGCTTAACAGGCCGCCACACGCTTTCGGGAGAACATTTCCGGCGTCTGATTGACAATTTTCGAGTGGCTAAGTAAAGTGCCGTGCCCTGAATTTTCGGGTTATGCTCCAGCCGCTGCCCAGGTGGTGAAATGGTAGACACGCTAGCTTCAGGTGCTAGTGATCGCAAGGTCGTGGAGGTTCAAGTCCTCTCCTGGGCACCACTCCCATCCACCAAGGCAGACCGCCGCAGGCAGCTGCGGGCAATCAACACCCCCGCTTTCCGCACCCCACTCTCCACCCCTGTAGCCCTGTCCGCATTCTGATGCGGGCGTCCTCCGTAGCCCCTACCCGACCTGCCCCTCGCGGATGACTTTTGCGCCGATTGGTGATTTAGTGCGCTCAATAAAATAGCCATTGCCCACGCATCCGGTTGACCACTTGTGCAGACAACGGCGACCGTGGTCGCAGGGCGCCAGCCCACCATCATCAGATTGACAGGGGAACACCATGAAACGCAAACACGTACTCGAAGGGGTGAAGGTTCTCGACTTCACCCAGCATGTCGCCGGGCCATCCTGCACCCAGAAGATGGCCGAAATGGGTGCCGAAGTCATCAAGGTGGAACTGGCGCCGATCGGCGAGCAGATCCGCTACATGGGTTATCAGAAGGGCGGCCGCGGCATCTATTTTCTCCAGCACAACCGCGGCAAAAAAAGTCTGTGCATCGACGCCAAGACCGCGAAAGGCCGGGAAATCCTCCATCAGTTGATCAAGAAAGTCGATGTCGTGGTGGAGAATTTCGCTCCCGGCGTTATCGGTCGTCTCGGTTGCGGCTGGGACGTGGTGCACGCGCTGAACCCCCAGTGCATCATGTGCTCCATTTCCACCTTCGGTCAGGACGGTCCGCTCGCCGAGTTGCCGGGTTTCGACTACATCGGCCAAGCCTATTCCGGCATTACCAGCCTGATTGGCGAAGAGAACGGCGCGCCCAATATTCCGATGGCGGCGATTGGCGACGTGATGGCGGGATCCAACGCGCTCGCCGCCATCAACGCGGCGCTGTTTCACCGGGCCATGGGCGGCGAGGGCGAGTTTATCGATGTCACGCTGCTTGACAGCTACTTCAACTGCCACGAGATGTTCGTCGGCTACTACAGCGCCAGCGACGGCAAGCTGGCGCCCAAGCGCTCCGGATCACACCAGCGCCTGGGCTGCCCGATGGGCGTTTTCAAGGGCGTGGACGGCTATATCTCGATCATCTCGACACCGGCGCACTGGGC
>JBPPNE010000357.1:0-2316 GCA_051306415.1 Porticoccaceae bacterium | reverse complement strand
ATCTGTGAAAACCAGATGCTCAACGCCGCCACCATCCGCATTGACGCGGGGCTCTTCTGATGACGAAATTTCACACCAATACATCAATGACAGGCGAAGCGGTTAGCCGTGGATTGACAGGGGACACGCATGAAACTTGAAGGTGTAGCCGCGTTTTTAACCGGTGGTGCGTCCGGCCTTGGCGCCGCGACCGCGCGGGTGCTCGCCGAAGCGGGCGCGATAGTCGCGCTGCTCGACCGCGATATGGTGCTGGCCGAGCCGCTGGCGAAGGAACTCGGCGGAGTCGCCATAAAGTGCGACGTCGCCGATCACGACTCACTCCAGGCCGCGATTGCGCAGGCCTGTGACGCCATCGGCCCGCCGCGTATCGCGGTCAATTTCGCCGGTATCGATGTCAGCCGCAAAATCGCCAGCCGTTCGCAGGGCGCGCACCCCATCGAATCCATGCGACGCCAGATCAACGTCAATGTTATCGGCACCCTCGACGGCTGCGCGCTGTTTGCCGAGCGCATGATGAATCTCGAGCCCTTCGAGGATGGCGAGCGCGGCGTGCTCATCAACATTGCGTCCGGGGCGGCGTTCAACGGCCCACCGGGGCAGGCGGCCTATGCGGCGTCCAAGCGTGCCGTCGCCGGCGCGACCTTGCCGTTGGCCCGCGATCTCGCGCCCTACGGCATTCGCGTGATGACGATCGCGCCGGGGTTCTTCAAAACCCCGCTGGCGACGACGATGGACGAAAAGCACATCGATAAACTCATCGCGATGGTGCCCTTTCCCAAACGCTGGGGCGACCCGCGGGAAATCGGCGAGCTGGTCAAACATATCTGCCAGAACCGCATGCTCAATGGCGAGACCATTCAGATCGATGGCGCCATGCGCTGACCGGCAGGCAGTACTGCGGACAGATCCATGATCGAGACCGTCAACCGCACCGCCAAATTTGAAATCGGCCAGGTGGTGAAGCACCGCGTTTACCCGTTTCGCGGCGTGATCTTCGATGTTGACCCCACGTTCAACAACACCGAGGAATGGCTCAATGCCATTCCCGAGGACATTCGCCCACGCCGTGATCAGCCGTTCTACCACCTGCTTGCTGAAAACGCGCATTCCTATTACATCGCCTATGTGTCGGAGCAAAATCTGCTCCCAGACACCAGTGGCGAGCCGGTGAATCATCCTCAGGTTCCGCAACTGTTTGGCGAACTCAAAGACGCCCGCTACCCGCAAAAAACCCGTAGCCACTAGCGCTGGTGGAAAATTGCCGTAGCGGCCGTCTGCGTCGTTGCGCGGTGCTCGCGCTCCCTCCCACGATCTGATATGTCTCGGTCACTGCGCACTTTGCGGTTCTCGCGACCCGTCCCCAACGACCCCTTATCAGTTGCGGTCTCTCTATGTTTTTCCCAGCGGCCAACTTGGGCTAGACTGGGACGAATCCTGCCCAATAACTGACCGGACAATAATCATGGGCCCACTCGAAGGGTTGCGCATTATCGAATTACAGGGCATCGGTCCCGGCCCGTTCTGCGCGATGATGCTGGCCGATATGGGCGCGGAGGTTATCCGCGTTGACCGTACCGGCGCGGCGGGCGGTCTGCCCCGCGCGGAGCGCTATGATCTGCTGGCGCGCGGCCGGCGCTCCCTGCGCCTGGATTTGAAGAGCCCCCGGGGCATCGAACTGTTGTTGCGCCTGGTCGCGCAGTCCGATGACCTGATCGAAGGCTTCCGCCCCGGCGTGATCGAACGACTCGGCATCGGCCCCGATGTGCTGCTCGAGAAAAATCCCGCACTGGTGATCGGCCGCATGACCGGCTGGGGGCAGGAAGGCCCGATCTCGCAGGTTGCCGGACACGACATCAACTACATTGCCCTGTCCGGCGCCCTGTTCAATTTTGGCAGCAAAGGTGGGCCGCCAGCGCCGCCGCTCAACCTGGTGGGCGATTTTGGCGGTGGCGGCATGCTGCTCGCCTTCGGCATGGTCAGCGCCATCCTCAAGGCCAAAATCTCCGGTGCCGGGCAGGTGGTGGATGCGGCCATGGTGGATGGCGCAGCGATTCTCAGCGCCGCATTTTTCGGCCAACTGGCGGAAGGTAAATTCCGTGAAGGCCGCGGCAATCATCCGTTGAACAGCGCCAGCCATTATTACGACGCCTACGAATGCGCCGATGGCGAATATATTTCCATCGCTTCCGCCGAGCCGCAGTTCTATGCCGAACTGAAACAGTTGCTCGGCCTCGGCGAGGAAGAGTTTGGCGTCCAGATGAATCCCCGGCTATGGCCTGACCAAAAAGCCAAAATGCGTGCGCTGTTTTTAACCAA
>JBPPNE010000356.1:0-4849 GCA_051306415.1 Porticoccaceae bacterium | reverse complement strand
TTCTCCGGCGGCATCATCCGCCGCAGCACCGATGCCTTCAGTTCATTCGAATAACGCGACATGCTCTCCCACTCTCCGCCTCCCGCTATGGATGAAACAGATAATGCGACAACTATCCTGACGCAGGGGGCAGTCATCCAGGCATTGGGGGCGTGGCGGACTGACCACCAAGATTCATGCCTTGGTCGAGGGCTTGGGGCAGCTGGCGCGCTGGACACTGACCGCGGGTCAGACCCACGATGTGACGCAGGCGCATACCCTGCCGGACGGGATCACTGCCGAGTCAGTCACGGCAGACAAAGAGTTATTGTCAAATCTGGTGTTCAGCGTCTAACTCCAGCGGCGACCTGGTCGGTTGCTGTCACCTCGACTCGGAGGGATTACCTCAAATCAAGCTCACCGCTTCTTTAGCCTTGCCAACGCCAAACTACGGCGATGTGACTTAGCTAGTGGTGCGGGTTGATCGTCAGCAACCATGTCGCTCAAGTTTAATCCCGATGTTCTCCGGCCATAATAAATAATGATTCCCAGCATAAGCATAAGAAGTGTCTGGTAGCCAATTTCAAAAGCAAAGGCTGCATCCAGCAACAGGCTTAATCCCAGTATCGCAACACCGGCTTCAGCGCTTTTAAGTAGCGCCCAGTCGACATCGCGTACCATCCTCACGGTGATCCGACTTGCGAATCGAAAGGCACCCCAAAATATGCCTATCACGGCGATAGCCCCAACCAGACCTACATCCCAAAGCAGCGTGGAAAGCCCGGTGAGACCGATCCCGTCTCGTGGGTAACGTCGAGCTGCCAGACTCGTGTCGCGCAAACCACTCGCACCGGTGGGATCAATCTCAACGCTCTCTCCCGCCCCATGACCAATTAGCATGCCACGAATATCAAAAAAGGCGTGATGATCGAACCAGTGCAGGTAAACTGTCGTGCGGTTTAGACGAAATGTACCATATCCCTTCTTCCCTGTGTTGTAAGCCATCACTTCGTCCCAATATTCACCAGGCCCCCGAGGTCCGTATTTTTCAACAGACTGTTGGAGTGCATAACCAACAAAAACGCCGCTTAACAGCAATGCCATCATAAAGACCGCCAAAACCGTGCGGAAAAAATTCCTCGATATTGCATCTTTATACAGCAAACCGAGCGCAATAGGGAGCGCAAGAAAAGTAACTTTTGTCTCGTTCAATAGCATCGGGATAAAGAAAAAAGCGGAGAGTGAGAGTGCGGCTATCGGACGAATTTTACCCGCTCGCCAAAGCGCAAATAAGAAGGTAATTGAAATAACTTGCAGAAAAGCGAGGCTAGAACTTGCGCCACCGCCGCCCATCGAGCCGACAAAAGTTCCTACCACTATATCCACCGGAACAATAAACTTCTGCATAGCCTCTTCAGTCGATCGTTGCGGAACAAGCACCAAATATTGCTGAAGTGCAAATGGGACTTGCAGAACCGACAACCAGAGTAAAAACGCCCGCAAATGCACAAAAAAACGACCTGGGTCTGCAAATACAAAAAACAGCAGGAGGCCCCACACTTGAAAATAGCCTTTTAAGCCAATGATGTCAGTGGCCGAAGCTCCGTCATTCATGAACGATGAGAAGCAGGCGATTAAAAAAAATGCCAACGCAAAGAAAAGAACACTGTTAGGCAATTTCCCCGCAACCGCCATCTCCCCTGTTTTCCGCTTAACCATGTGTGTAAGGATCGCCGTGGCGCCCAATGCTATTCCGCCTAGCACTACTCCCCAGCGAATCTGCCGCAATGCGGGCAAATACAACTCTGCCAAACCAGTGACCAGAAGGGCTCCAACAAGCACGACCCAAAGCAAGAGAGTTGGCTGAAACAGAAGTACTATCCCAACTCCGGCGCCAACAAATAGCGCCAGAATAAGGAGCTTCGCTTTGGCGGCGACCAACCCGGCGATCAGCGCCAACAGAAAAAATATAGCGATAACAACCCAAGCCAACCAAGGAGTTTGCTGGTGCCGGTGAGACAAGTTAACTGATCGCATAAATAGCACTGAAAAGTATTCTGAGCACGGAGACCATTTGCATCACAGGTTAAAAAATCTACAGATTACACTTGCGATCCAGGCCTGCCGCATCATGATTTACTGCTCTCGAAATATCAGGAGCCAGCGGAAACAACTAAATGTTCTCAATTCGAGTCTCAATTATTAGATTTCAACATGACAGAAGGAAAAACCGAAGATGATGTCCACCGCACCGTTTCGCTATATCCTCTACTTCAGGATTTCTCAAAACTCCACCAACACAGATCCAATGACTTCCACCCCATATCGAACAAATTTTTCGTTGACTTCATTAAGAGCGGCAAGATTCGTACTATCCTTCCTGGCAACGACGAGCACACCACCTACACGTGAAGCGATTGCTAGCACGTCCGTTCCTGTCGAGAAAGCTGGAGTATCATATAAGACCACATCAAAACCACTTGTAAGCGTTTCATTGAGATCACCGAAAGACGCCCGGCTAACTAGCTCCTGGGGATTTGGCGCCGGGGTTCCCGCTTGAAGAACAAAAAGATCCGCAAAAGGTCTGACGCGAGAAATAAACTCAAGGCCAACACGCCTAGCCAATATATCCGAAAGGCCATAGCCGCCGGAAAGATTAAATATCTCCTTTTGACGCGGTGCGCGCAGATTAGCGTCAATCAGCAGAGTGCGCTCGCCCAGTTGAGAAAAAACAACTGCCAAGTTCGCGGCAAACAGGCTAGTACCGTCACCAGAATTGACGCTCGCAACAGCAAAGGCTTTGTGTCCGGACGCGATCCATCGCAGCATAAGCTGACTACGAATTGCACGTAAAACCTCTACCTGAGGGCTAAAGGGATCATAGGCGGCAACTAATTCCGAAGGATAGTTTTCCTGTCCAGGCTGGAGATAAGGATAATCAAATTGCTTCGCAACGACCTGCCTGATATCAGCTTCTGTTATGAGCCCTAACCTTAGTGCCGCCTCGCCGAAGCGGATCCCTTGCTCTTTTTGAAGACGCAGGATTAGCTCTATGTCATCCGGCGTCAATTTGTCCATATCCAGCAACATGCTACCGATGCTAGATTTCGAGGGTATTCCCAGGTTGGCGGAGGAAACCGGCGTATTCTTGCCTATATCCATAGAGGTACCAAATTGGGCAACATCTGTCCCTGATAACGTATCTGAATTTTTCATCATCGCGCCAAAAATCCTACAAATAAATTGCCTTTCATTAGTCTAGACAAAGATCTACCACCCTGACCAATAATGCCAACTCTATCTTAGCCAGACCGATGGCTAGGTAGCGCCACACGACGCGGAGGTTCTGACCAACCTATTTCTCCAAGAACCGGCGCCTGTAACACCGCGACAAGGTCTTTTTCTGACCGAACACGCGGATCTAGCATTTCCGCCACAAAGCCGAAACCCAACCCTAATCCAACGCCTAAGAATATTGCCACAAGAACATTCAGTACGATTTTTGGACTAGTAGGAAATAAAGGCGGCATAGCCGGATTCAGAATGATTACATCCGACAAATTAGACTGCCCCTCGAGATTAAGCTGGGTAAACCGCTGCATTGCGGTCTCGTAGGCTTGGCGCGCAACCGCCACCTCCTGAGCAAGAATTTGAAGATCATCTTTAATCTTGTTAAGTGCAAGCATTTTAACTTTTTGAGCTTCGAGAGCTGCCCCAATTCGGGCTTCGTGTTGCTGCAAGATGCGTGCATTATTCACTACACTGCTGGATGTTGCTATGATCTGAGCATTCAAGGTTGCACGTAGCTCGTCCACCTCCGCTTTCGCGGCAAGGTATTGGGGATGATTTCTAGCTACTTTTTGCGAGACCTGTGCAAATCTTGATTCCGCCAGGCCTAAATTTGACTTTAGGGTTTGGATAAGTGGATTCGCGATGATATCCGGGGATTCACTGCCGCCCCCATCCTGTGCGGGCACGCGGCGGGCCAATGCTCCCATTGACGCCCCTTGGGCCGCCACGAATTGCCTTGAGAGCTCGTTAAGCCTTTCAGACTCAACATCGAAACGATCATCTGTGGTGACAATGCCGTTCCTTTGTTGTGCTTGTGACAGTTTGCTCTGCGCGGCCGCGTAGTTTTCGCGAAGCACCTCAATTTGCTTGTCAAAATATCCAGCGGTCTTATTTAGAGGTTCAACCTTCAACATAACACTAACTTGCTGGTATGCGGATGCGAAGGCATTAGCGATATCCGCGGCGCGCTGACGGTCTTGATCCTTGAATGTTACGTTGATTATATTTTCGCGTGATTCGGCTTTCAGCGTTTCCAGAAGATCATCTGCCACCCAAACAGCGATATCGCTATTGTCTTTGGTGACCTGAGACAAATCCTGTTGGCTACCTTCATCCCCCACAAGCTTGAGGGATTCCACCACCAACAAAGCCACTCGCCTACTATTCATGATATCCAGTTGTGTAGGCATATACCCTGGTGTTTGTTGGGCGGACATAGTCAACCCGGTCAAGGGATCCTTGGTCTCATAATTGACGATGACGGATGCGGTGGCGCTATAAGTCTTGGGGAGAAGAAAGCTGACGACAATAGTAGTAGCCACTGTTACAAAAAGTGTTAATAGAATCACCCTCAAATGAGCACGCAGGATAATGAAAAGCTGGGTCACATCCATTTAGAAGCCTTTAAATCTTTCAGTGACAGTAATAAGTGCTTAAATTGGCGATGGGGAAGAAGCCTCAACAAGCGGAATCGCCACTCGCTTTAAAAAAGGCTTTCACGGACGTAAAGGATATCATCCGGGCGAACCAGATCCTCCAGCTTAACTGCCGCTTCCGTGGTGCCGCCAGTCGCATCCCG
>JBPPNE010000355.1:0-2928 GCA_051306415.1 Porticoccaceae bacterium | reverse complement strand
CGTCGACCAATGCAGTTGTCCACTCAATTGGTGCGTGCCTGCCGTGACGTGCATGGCGGGGTAGCCGTCGCGTTCCAGCACCGCTGCCGGCGCGCCATTGATCAGCACCTGAGCGGGCCAGTGGCTGGCATCGCCGGGCAGCGTCAGCCAGCCGTCGGCGAACAGCTGCCACTGCTGGGCAAAGCGAGCGCCCTGGTTATCCGCCTCAATGGTCAAGGCCCCGGGCCAGCGACAGCGCCGCTGCTCATCCTGCTGCACTGGTTGCTGACTGGGTATTTGCGCAATGCGCGGGCAGGCGTGCTCAAGCTGATCTCGCAGCACCCATTGCTGCCACGGGGAAAGCGCCGGGGGCACGATTTTATCGGCGCCATCGGCGTGGCACAGGGTCGTGAACAACAGGCAGGTGATGACAGCGAGGCGGGCGAACAGCATGTTATTGCACTCCGTGTGTCGATTGTTATGGGCGCCGCTCCAGCACCGTCGCGGGGTTACCGCGCTTGATTCGCCGCCAAGGCTATCGATATCGCCCGTGGCTGTCGATACCATGATTTCACCACGGTGGGATGCGGGCGCTGGGATGAACGGGAGATGGGAGTCATGACCGCTGCGGGGATTGGCGAAGGTGTGGTGCTTTCGATTCATATCGCCGCCGCCGCTGCCGCCGCAATGATCGAGTTAGCGGCGGTTCGGGCCATCGCTGGGAAAGGTTTGGCGGGTGATCGCTACTGTCAGGACATCGGCACGTTTTCACGCTGGCCCGGCACGGGGCGCGCAGTTACCTTGATCGAGAGCGAAGCGCTGGCGGCGCTGCCCGCCGAGTGCCGCCTTGAGCCCGGCGCCGCGCGGCGCAACCTGGTGACCGCGGGCATCGCCCTCAATGATCTCGTCGGCGTGAGTTTTTCCATCGGCGGCGCGGTGCTGCGTGGACAGCGGCTGTGCGATCCCTGCCGCCATCTTGAAAACCTCACCCGTCCAGGAGTCTTTGCCGGCCTTCACCACCGCGGCGGTCTGCGCGCGGATATTCTGGTGAGTGGCGTGATCAGTGTCGGCGACCGGGTTTTGCCGATCGCTTGACGGCGGAATTAGCCGAGAGTGCTTGCGGCGAGGCAGTCAGTGCAGCAGCTTTTCAACGCTTGATGGGCACTACCTTAGCCACAAGCCGAGCGAAAGAATAAGGGCAAGGCTCGACAGCGCAATGGCAATTACCGAAAGCCGCTTGATGGTCCGAAGTTCGTTCTCAATCCTGATTGCGCCAGCATCGATGCCGTTCACGACTTGCTGCAACTGGGTCGCCAGTATTTTTAGCGACTCGGCGTTGTGCGTGACAGCTTCCTGCAGCTCTGCTACCTGGCCGGGAATGACATCTTCCTTGCCTGTCTTATCGTTCCTTCGCGTGAACACGGGGATGGCCGCGGTAACAATTTGTGTCACGTAGGGAAGAATTGCTTTTACCGCGGGGAGCCAGGGAGCCATAAGAACCTCAACAGGTCGTTAGAAAGAGCGCGCGACGTCGCGGATTCCCCGAAGTCACAGATCGGATGGCCGCCAGATAGTGTGCCGCAGCGTCAGAAGCCAGTCGGCGCGGCGCCAAACAAGGCGCCAATACCCGCTGTCAGCGCCATCGCCAACGCACCCCAGAAAGTAACGCGGGCGGTCCCGATGAGGACGGCCGCTCCGCCGGTGCGGGCGGCGATGGCGCCAAGGGCGGCCAGCAGCACCAGGGATACGCCGATGACCAAGGCCACCAGGGCTTCGCCGGGCGCGATGGCGACGATCAGCAAAGGGACGATGCCGCCGGCGGCGAAGGTAGCAGCGGAGGTGAGCGCGGCCTGTACGGGTCGCACGGTGGAAATTTCGAGAATACCGAGCTCGTCCCGGGCATGGGCGCCCAGCGCGTCGTGGGCGGTGAGCTGGATCGCCACCTGCTCGGCGAGAGTCTGGTCAAGTCCGCGCTCCACATAGATGGCAGTCAGTTCTTCGAGCTCGTGGTCCTCTTCGGTGGCGAGTTCGCCGCGCTCGCGATCCAGATCCGCGCGCTCGGTATCGGCCTGCGAGCTGACCGACACATACTCGCCCGCGGCCATCGACATGGCGCCCGCCACCATCCCGGCCACCCCGGTCACCAGTATGCTATCGGCGGTCGCGTTGGCGGCGGCAACGCCGGCGATGAGGCTGGCGGTGGAGACAATGCCGTCGTTCGCACCCATCACGGCCGCCCGCAGCCAGCCGATGCGTTGGTTGCGGTGTCGCTCACTGTGGTACATCGGTGTTCTCCCTGCTGCGTCCGAATGCCGAAAAGCGGCGCAGTTTAACGCCGGGCGGCGCCTGGTGACACTGCCCGACATCAATTGCCTGACACTATAAGCGGTTTGCAATGATGGCAGTCCAATGTCGCGACGGTGGTCTGATGTGAAGTGAGTGAGAGAGCTCTTGGAATTTTGCTTTACGCGGCTGGTCGGGTTAATTGCTAGACGTGACTTTACCTCAACATTGCGACAGACTTCCTGAAGCGCATTCGCAAACGCGATGCCAATCGTGCCAGCGCAATTATGTTCACGGGCGCGGGGTTCACGGGCGCGAGTTTTCATGGGTGCGGGCGCGCTTGGTAACAACAAATAAAAAGGCCCGGTGCTTTCACGCCGGGCCGGATTCGGTGCGGTATCAAAGATACCTACCTTATTGCAGTAACGGCTCTCACCCCGGAAAACTACAACGGGGCAGAGCATAACGGAGAATGGACAGGATGCCAACACACGGAAGCAGCACGCCGCCCTACACCCTCGGTCTTGATATTGGCATTGCCTCGGTTGGGGCCGCTCTCTTGACCGAAAACCACATTATCGCCCTGCATGTGCGCACTTTCGACAAGGCCGAGACGGCAAAAGAGGGTGAGTCACTCAACAAAATCCGCCGTGAAGCGCGGCTAAC
>JBPPNE010000354.1:0-7682 GCA_051306415.1 Porticoccaceae bacterium | reverse complement strand
ATGCTCAACTGGTCCTTCGTGCGCGACGACCAGCCGCGCGCCGACACCGCGCTACAGCTCGCGCTGGCATTGCGCGACGAGGTGGTGGAGTTGGAGCAGGCCGGTATCCGCATTATCCAGATCGACGAGGCCGCGCTGCGCGAGGGCCTGCCGCTGCGCGAGGCCGAGCACGATGGCTATCTGCGCTGGGCAATCCGGGCGTTTCGCATCACCGCCGCCGGCGTTGCCGACGACACCCAGATCCACACCCACATGTGCTATTCGACCTTCAACGACATCATCGCCTGGATCGCCGCGATGGATGCGGATGTGATTACCATCGAGACCTCGCGCTCGGACATGAAGCTGTTGCAGGCGTTTGAAGACTTCGCCTACCCCAACGACATCGGCCCCGGCGTCTACGACATCCACTCCCCCAACGTGCCGGGGCGCGGCGAGATGGTGGCGCTGATCGAGAAGGCGATGGATCACATCCCCGCCGAGCGGCTGTGGATCAACCCCGATTGCGGCCTCAAAACCCGTGGCTGGGCGGAGGTAAAGCCGGCGCTCGCCGCCATGGTGGCGGCGGCGCGCGAGCTGCGCGAGCGGCACGGAGCCTGATGGTTGATGGCGTGGCTGGCGAAACGCGGAATCGAAACTGGTGCCCAGGAGAGGCACCTTTTAAGCGTTTCGTCCAGCACCAATAAACAACAATAAACCCCTTGTTTCATAGGCTTTGCCGCACTACCTTGTTTTACGCCGCACCACTTGATACCCTGCCATTGCTTTATCTTTGTGGGAAACCAAGGTGGGAGGCTGTAGCGGTGCCAAAAATTGCAATTGAGCTATCCGACGCCGTTGTCAGGCGACTGGGTGCCGGTAAGCATTCAGTCGGTGGCGTGCCTGGCCTGCTGCTGAGCGTGGGCGAGTCCGGCGCGCGATCATGGGTGCTCAGAGTCACCACGGGCGACAAGCGACGTGACGTCGGCCTGGGTGGCTACCCTGGAGTGACCCTGTCCCAAGCGCGCCAGCGAGCGCGAGAGGTGCGGGAGTCGATCTGGCACGGTATTGATCCTGTCGCGGCGCGCAAGGCCGCCAAGTCCGCACTGCTGGCGGACCAAGCCAAGGCCGTGACCTTCGCCGAGCTGGCGAAAGAGTACGTCAACAAGAAGGCCCGCGAATTCAAGACCGCCAAGCAGCGCCAGAAGCTTGAAACTCAGTTGGCAAAATACGCCATTCCCGAGATCGGCGGTCTTGTGGTCGGCGATATCAGCCGGGCGCACGTCGAGCGCGTGCTACGTCCGATCTGGGAGACCAAAAACGAAACCGCCGGCCGGGTGCGGCTGCATATTGAAGGCATTCTCGACCTGGCGGGCGTTAAAGGTTTGCGCTCAGGCGATAACCCGGCCCGCTGGAAGGGCAACTTGGCGCTTTCATTTGCCGCACAAGCCAAGGTGTCGCCAGTGACGCACCTTCGTGCGCTGCCCGTGGCCGATATGCCGGCGTTCATGGCCTGCCTGCGCGCCATGGAAGGCATGGGGGCCCGGGCGCTGGAGTTTGCTGTCCTGACCGCCGCGCGATCGGGTGAGGTGCGCGGTGCCACCTGGGCCGAAATTGAGACAGACAAGGCGCTGTGGACAATTCCAGCCGAAAGGATGAAAGGCGGTAAGGCGCACCGGGTGCCGCTCACCGCTGACGCGCTGGCCGTGCTGGACTGTGTCCCGCGCCTTGCGGGTTCGCCTTTTGTGTTTACGTCGAGCCGAGGCGGCCAGCTTTCGGACATGACCGTTAGCGCCGTCTGTCGCCGCATGGTGGTGGACGCGGTGCCGCACGGCTTCCGGGCGACCTTCCGCACCTGGGCGCAAGAGTTCACGTCCTACCCTGAAGAGGTGGTAGAGCTTGCGCTGGCGCACGTCAACAGCGACGCCACCCGGGCCGCCTATGCCCGTAGCGAGCTGATAGACAAGCGACGGCTACTGATGGATGACTGGGCGCGATTCTGCCGGCATGGCGCGCCTGCTGGCGCCGTGGTGCCGATTAGGGTGCGCTTATGATTTTAAAACAGCCGGAGTGGGAGAAACGGCTGCAAGCCGCCAGCCATCGGCAATGGCTCGCATGCGGCATGAACTTGAACTTCGGGGACCACCCTGCCGCCCTGTGGTGCAATGCAATCAGGTTCTGGCACGCGGACGGCGACAAGAGCCACCTGATTGCACTGGTGGAAAAATGCGTGCAGCCCCCGCCTGAGCTACTGCCGGTCGCTTGCGAGGCCGTGGCGGACGCACTGCGCGGCGACCGGACGCGAGCGCGCAATAGCCCGTCGTCTGACTTGCGCTTGACGCTGATATGGCGCATGCACCTAAGCTTGCTTCTCAGGCATGACATGAAGCGCACATGGAAGACCACACTGCGCGGCGAGACGCTCAACCAAGCGGTAGCCGACCGTGTGAATGCCGATTGGCGGGCCGGCGGGAGCCAGTGGTACGCACCCTTACAGTGAAAGGCACAAAGCGACGGATCGCACGGTAGCCGACGATGCGCGCGAGTTGGCTAGATTCTTACACCGATAAACGCAGTTATTGGCGTAGCGAAACGCACGCGGATATTTGGATAAATGGGACGCACCTAAACCAAACGGTGCGCCACCATGAGAGAAGAAACCCCGCTCTATTTATCCGACAATCAACTTGCCACTCGCTTCGGCATATCACGAAACAGCATTTGGCGGTTGGTGAAAACCAAGCAGCTACCCGAGCCCGTCAGGTTATTCAAGAGTACAACCCGCTGGAAACTTTCAGATATCGAAGCCTTCGAGGCCGCGCGCGCCGCTGAATCTCGGCAAGCGGTGTGAGGCATGGACAGACAAAAAGACGCCCCGCCGGTGGACGCCGAGCAGGGCAAGAAAGGTGTGTCCGCTGTCAATCAGGCACCAGTGGATTATAGCCGAGTCCCCCGGTGGGCGCGAATCCCCACCATTCACCATGCGAAAAGACGCGCAACGCCTAGCGCACGCACTTTGCGCCGGTTACAGGCTGCCGCCGCTCGCAAGGCAGCCAAGCGGGGGCGTCGATCATGACCGAGATCGAACGCGCACGCGACGCACTGCACGCCATCCAGCCCGACCTGCCGCGTGATGAATGGGCAAAAATCGGCATGGCCGCACATGCTGCCGGTCTCGACTTCGATGACTTCGACACCTGGAGCGCGCCAGCGGACAACTACAACGCCCGCGACGCTCAATCCACCTGGAAAAGCTTCAAGGAGGGTGGCGGCATCAGCGCCGCCACGTTGTTCCACGAAGCCAAGCGGCACGGCTGGCGCGACGGCGGCACCCATCAGCGACCCACCCCCGAAGCGCTGGCCGAGCAGCGGCGGACATCGGCGGAACGCGCCAAGCGCGACGAAGCCAAGGCAGCCAACGAACAAGCACGCACTGCCACCAAGGCCAAGGCGATCTGGACTGCTGCCAGCGAAGCGAAAGCCGATCATCCGTACCTGGTGCGCAAACAGGTTCAACCGGTAGCGACGCTGCGAGAGATCGACGCGAGCGCGGCGCGGGAGATCCTGGGATATGCGCCGCAGTCTGGCGGCGAGCTGCTGGCCGGCCGCTTGCTGGTGGTGCCCGTTAAACAGGGTGACCAGCTATCAACCCTGGAACTGATCGACGGCGAAGGCCACAAGGCAGCGCTGGCCGGGCGCGGCACGAAGACGGGCGGGTATTGGTCAACTGAACGCTTACCAGACGGCGACGGCAGAGGCCTGACCCTGCTGATCGGCGAAGGTGTGGCGACCGTGCTGACCGCCAAGGAAGCGACCGTACACCCTGCCGTAGCCGCTCTGTCGGCTGGGAACCTGGGCAAGGTGGCGCTGGCCATGCGTGAACGCTACCCGGCAGCGGTGCTGACGATCATGGCAGACCTGGTGAAGGCGACCGGCGCACCCGATCACCACGCCATCGAGGCGGCGCGTGCTGTTAAAGGGCTGGTGGCGGTGCCGGACTTCGGCGATGGCCGCGAACCCGGGCAAACGGACTTCAATGACATGGCCGCGGCGATCGGCATGGATGCGGTGAGGGAGGCCATATCTATCTCGGCATCGCCCGAAAATGGTGTAACAGGTGTAACAGGTGTACAAGCCAGCAACGGCGCGGGTTTTTCTGTTACACCTGCCGAAATCGATGGTGTAACAGGTGTAACAGCCGATGCGGCAATCCCCAGCACCAATGAACGCCCGTGCTTCCGGGTGTTCGATGGCTGGCTGGAGCAAAGTGGCGCGAAGTATCGGCCCGGCGTCTGGTTTTTCGGCATCAAGCCCGGCAAGGGCGATAACCCACCGGCGCTGACTGAAAGCTGGATTTGCTCGCCCTTGCATATCGAGGCCATCACCTTCGACGGGCAGGACAACAACTTCGGCCGGCTGCTGCGATTCAGGAACACCCTGGGCCGCTGGCGGGAATGGGCGATGCCGATGGAGCTACTCAAGGCCGGCGGCGATGACCTGCGCGGCGAACTTCTGGCGATGGGGGTGTCAATCGACCCGGCGGCCAAAATGTTGCTTGCCAACTATCTACAGGCCAAACCGCCCAAGCGCCGGATGCGTTGCGCGCTGCAAGTCGGGTGGTGTGAAGATTCTTTCGTGTTGCCGGACGTGGTTATCGGCCCGAATGCTTCCGGCGTGATTTTCCAGAGCGGCGAGCGCGGGCACGACGAACACACGAAGGCCGGCACACTGGAAGGCTGGCAGGCTGAAATCGCGGCGCGGGCTGTCGGCAATCCATTGCTGATCCTGGCGCTGTCGGCATCCTTCGCTGGGCCACTGCTGGCGCTGTGCAGCGGCGAAAGCGGCGGCATTCACTTTGTCGGCGATAGTTCCACCGGGAAAACCACGGTAATCGAAGCCGCTTGCGCGACCTGGGGCGGGCCGAACTTTCGCCGAAGCTGGCGCGCGACCGCGAACGGCATGGAAGGCGCGGCGGCGCTGTTCAATGACTGCCTGCTGGCGCTGGACGAAATCAGCGAATGCGATCCGCGGGAAGTCGGCGCCATCGTCTATGCGCTGGGCAACGGGCGCGGCAAACAACGGGCCAGCCGAACTGGCAATGCGCGAGGCGTAACCCGCTGGCGCTGCATCGTGCTGTCGAGCGGCGAGCGCACCATCGCCACCGCGATGATGGAAGGCGGATACCGGGCGAAAGCCGGGCAATCCGTGCGTCTGCTGGATGTTCCGGCGGCACGGCGTTTCGGTGCCTGGGATGATCTGCACGGCCTGCCGAACGGCGCGGCATTCGCGGACGCAATCCGGCGGGCGGCTGTGGTGCACCACGGGCACGCCGGGCGGGCCTTCCTCGAAAAGCTGACCCGAGATCCGCGTGATTTTTGCGAATGGCTGGAACGGTTCAAGGGATTGCCCGAGTTTTCCGCCGACGGTGGCGAGGGACAAGACAAGCGAACGGCAGGGCGCTTCGCGCTGCTGGCGCTGGCCGGCGAGTTGGCGACGGAATACGGGATAACCGGCTGGCCGGAAGGTGCGGCAGTTGAAGCGGCGGCTGAGTGTTTCAAGGCATGGCGTAGCTTGCGCGGCAAGGGCAACGATGAGCGGCGGCAGATTCTTGATCGCGTTTCCGGCTTCATTGAACGGCACGGCGACAGCCGATTCTCGAATGCGGACACGATCGCCGACACCGACGCCATGAGAATAAACCGGGCCGGCTGGTGGCGCGACGATGCAGCAAGGGGGCGCGTTTATTTGTTCAACGCTGAAGGTATGCGCGAGGCCGTGACGGGCTTCGACTTCAAGCGGGCGATGGACGCCTTGCAGGAAGCCGGGGCGCTGGCCAAGGCCGACGCCAGTGGCAAGCGCGCCATAGCGCAACGCATCGGCGGGCGGCTGGTGCGTCTGTATCAGGTCGAAGCCGACAAGCTGGGGGGCGATCATGGCGCTTGATGATCTGCTGGCGAGGTTGGAAGGCCGGGCTGTTACACCTGTTACACCTACCGAAATCGATGGTGTAACAGCAAAACCCGCGCAGTCATTGGCTTGTACACCTGTTACACCTGTTACACCAAAAAAGAACAACACCGGAGCGGATGCAAACCCACCCACGCCACTTTCTGCCCAAACCGAAGCCACTATCCGCGCCTGGCTGGAGTACATCGGCGAGACCGACCCGGAAGAGATCGCGCGGGTGTGGGACAAGTGCCGCACCATCCCCTCCACCTTGGCCTATGTCCTGGGGTTGGCGGCTGAGGTCGAAGCCGAGATCGAGGCGCACGATGACCGACTTTGAGCCGATGCCAATAACCCGGGCCGTTGTCACCGCGCTGAGGGCGATGCCAGAGGTGCTGGCGCTCAACCCATGCATTACCGCTGGCGAGCTGCTGGCGTTTCACCTACAGAGCCTGGCGCGGCCGACGTGCGGCGTGGCGCGTGACTCTTGGCGCGTGGCGCTCTTCGTGACTCGGTCGAAAGCCTCGCCCATGCCAGTCTTTGAAGTCCCACTGGTGCTGTGCCGGCGCTGTGGCAGGCACAGCACCAGTGGCGGGCCATGCAGAAACCCAAAGAGGCGCGCGCCATGATCGATTGCCGAAAGTGTGGCGAGGCGCAGGCGGCGCTGACTGACAGAGCCGATCGCATCCAATGTGGCTATACTCGCCACATGAGAGAACCCAAACTAACGACCGACTCGGCATTGATGCTGGCCATCGAGCAACACCTCTGCATCATCGCAGTCGCTGGCGATTATTGCCGAGAGCATGATGGCCGATCCCGATGACGACGAAGATATACAGGACTAACCGATGGCCCGACCACTGAAGCCGGTAGATTGGGAAATCGTGGACGAGCTGTGCGCGATTCAGTGCACCGGCGAGGAAGTAGCAGCCGTCATCGGGCTGAATTACGACACCCTCAACAGAGCCTGCAAGCGCGAGAAAAAGCTATGTTTTACGGACCATTACAACGAAAAAAGCCAACACGGCAAAGCAAGCCTGCGCCGCAGGCAGTGGCGACAGGCCGAAGAGGGCAACGCCACCATGCAAATTTGGCTTGGAAAGCAATGGCTTGGCCAGTCTGACAACCCAAACCCCCCACCGACTGTTGTCCAACTTGAAGTAAAAAACACCAACCCCACCAAGGAAGAGATCATCGCCGAGCTAAAAGCCCGTGGCCTGCCCACCAACATCTTCGGATCTGAGCCGTGATCGCGCGCGCCGTCGCCATCGCGGCCATTCTGTCAGCCTGCCTGGTCAGCCCGGCATACGCGGCTTGCAACAAGTCTCAGGTCTGCGATGATCGTGGGGAAAATTGCCGCGTCCAAGACATCTGCGACAGCACGCTGGATTTACCGTCCGTGGGGGTTGCTCCGCTTAGGCCGCTGCCATCGGCTGACCTAAAGCCGCTCCCATCAACCAAGCTGCCGCCGCTGGGTACCTCTCAATGCCAGTACATGCAGATCAACGGCCACTGGAGAAACGTTTGCCGGTAGGCAAGGCTCAACACCACTTAGCCGATAGTGGGTTATGACGTGGGAAGTTTTCTAAAGCGCCTTGTAATCTATTGTTTTATATAGAACGATGGTGCCCCGGAGAGGATTTGAACCTCTGACCTGCCCCTTAGGAGGGGGCCACTCTATCCAGCTGAGCTACCGGGGCGGTGGTGCGAGAAAGGCCGGCCATTATACGAACGCCGGCGGCGCGGGTACATGG
>JBPPNE010000353.1:0-2008 GCA_051306415.1 Porticoccaceae bacterium | reverse complement strand
TTGGCTTTCCAGTTGCCTCCAGTCGCCAGCCGTCATAGGATGTTGACGGGACGCAGGAACACGGGGAATTGCTGAATCCCACCGTGCGCGGTGTGGAAATTCACATCCGCAGCCTTTCCCGCTGACAAATCGCTAGCGCTCAAAGACCACAAAACAACAAGGATCAGATCATGAGCAACCCCGTACGCGCATCCGAAACGCCCTACGCGACAGAAGTTACCGCCGGCAAAACCTACTACTGGTGCAGTTGCGGCAAGAGCCAAAAGCAGCCGCTCTGCGACGGCTCCCACAAGGGCAGCGAATTCAGCCCCGTGGCCTACCAGGCACCGGCAACCACTAAGGTTTATTTCTGCGGCTGCAAGGCGTCCGCCAAAGCACCACTCTGCGATGGCAGCCATAGCAAAAAATAACCGGGGGATTTAGCGCCCTCAGGCCCAAACCCGGCGTCAAGGAATAAGAACTGGAGCTCACTACGTGCTGGTTGCAGTCGCCAAGCGAGCCGTCTTAGCGGGTCGCCGCGTCACCGAGCGTCAATCGCTAGACGTCAACGGCACTCGGTATCAGCGCCAGCAAATCCGTCAAACCCACATCCACACCGGCTTGATATAACAGCGTCGTCGCCTGCCCGCGATGATGGGTTTGATGATTGAAGAAATGCATGACCAGACTGCCAAACCGCTTGCTCGCGCTGACTCCCTTCATGTTCGTGTAGTCCAACACAGACTCCAGATCGGCGTCGGTCAAAGCCGCCGCCCAATCCTTGATTACCGCGTCGAGCATTTTTCTATGAATAAATAGATCGCCAATGTCGGCAAACAATGGCTCATTGAGGGCAGTTGGCACCGGCAACTGGCGGATCGGATTCAGCGCCACCTGCGGTGCCGGGTGCGTCGCGAAGCGCGCCAGCCAGACCCGATCAGCCACAGCGATATGGTTCAAGGTTCCGATAATCGACCCGAAAAAAGCCTTCCTGTCCGCCGCCAACACTGCTGGCGCCAGCGTTGCCGCCGCGGCGTACAACTTTTCGTTCATCCAGGCGTTGTACTCGGCCATCAAGGTGCTGTGCTGGCAACCACTCATCGCGCGGGCTCCATGAGAAGATTTCAGGCCTTGAGAGCAAAAACATCGATAGCGTTGAGATCAAACCCGGCCTCGCCGTCGGGCCGCAGCGGCTGGATACAGACGTGATCCGCGCCATTGGCCCAGTGGGCTTCGATACGCTGTTGAATCGCGCTTTCAGTCCCCCAGGCGACGATGCCGTCCACCAGGCGATCACTGCCGCCGTTATCGAAATCGGCTTCGGTAAAACCCAGCGTCAACAGATTATTGCGGTAATTCTGCAAGCCGAGATACATCGCGATAAATTTTCGCGCCACGGCGCGAGCGGTGCTCGCATCCTCGACCAGCAGGACTTTCTGCTCCGGCGCGAGCAGCTTGTCGGGGCCGAGAATTTCCCGCGCCCGCGCGGTGTGTTCCGGTGTCACAAAATACGGATGAGCGCCATCGGCCTTATCCCGCGCCAGCCCCAGCATGCGCTCGCGCAGCGCCGCAAGTATCACCAGCGGTCGCGGCTTGATAATCGGGGCGATATAGTTCGCCTTCCCCAGCGCTTCAAGGTAGCGACTCATGGTGGCAACCGGCTTGCCGTAGTCGTGGTGGCGAACGGAGGCGACGATTTCGGAATGGGACACACCCAGACCCAACACCAGGCGACCACCGCTGATTTCGTTCAGGGAGTTTCTCGCCGCATTCATCGCCATGGGGTCGCGGGCATAGATGTTGGCGATGCCGGTAGCCAGACGCAGATCGCTGGTTTCCCGCGCCAGCAGAGTTAGAGTGACAAAGGGGTCGCGACCAAAGGCTTCCGGCAGCCACAATGCGCCGTAGCCTTTGTTTTCGAGGGTTTGGGCGAGTTTGATGCAATCGCCAATGTCGGTGTTCTCCAGCCAGGTCCACAGACCAATTTTTCCTATCGCCACTTTGTTCATGATGTCCTCGCAGTTTTTTG
>JBPPNE010000352.1:0-6254 GCA_051306415.1 Porticoccaceae bacterium | reverse complement strand
TGTTGCAGCGTCTGCATCACGCGGTCGAGCAGAAAGCCGATGATGCCGATGGTGAACACGGCGACCATGATGCGGCCCAGCGAATGGGAGCTGCCGTTCTGGAATTCGTCCCAGATGAATTTGCCGAGGCCGGGGTTCTGCGCCAGCATCTCCGCCGCGATCAGCACCATCCAGCCGACCCCGAGAGACAATCGCAGACCGGTAAAAATCAGCGGCAGCGACGACGGGATGATGATCTTGGTGATTTGCGTGCGCTTGTCGAGCCGCAATACTTTGCCGACATTGATCAAATCCTTGTCGATCGAGGATACGCCGACCGCGGTGTTGATCAGCGTCGGCCACAGTGAACACAGCATCACGGTGATCGCCGAGGTGATGAAGGATTTCTGAAACCAGCCATCGTCGGTGGTGACATAGAGCGCGCTCACCACCATGGTCACGATGGGCAGCCAGGCCAGTGGCGACACCGGTTTGAAAATCTGGATCAACGGGTTGATGGCGGTGTTGATGACCGGGCTCATGCCGCAGAGGATGCCGAGCGGCACCGCAATCAAGGTCGCGAGGATAAAGCCGGTAAACACCGTGCGCAGGCTGGTGAAAATCTGGTCGAGATAGGTGGGCTTGCCGGTGTAAGGGCGCAAGGCGACTACTGCGTTGGGGTCGGCCGCCCGCTTTTCGAGATTGCGCTGCTGCTGGCGAGCCATGAACGCGACCTCTTTTTCGCGCTCGGCGCGGTGCTCGTCAATGAGGATGCCGGTCTCCTCGACGACCTGCGCCGGGCCGGGAATGGCGCCGAGACTGGTTTCAATCTGCGCGGCGGACCAACTCCAGAACCCGAGGAAGAGCGCGAAAAAAACGATGGGCACGCCGATCATCAGCCACATATCGCGCAGTTGCGCACGCGGGCTTTCGCCGGCGAGCAGTCTGACGAAAGGCACGAACCAGGTCAGCCCCAGCAGGGCCATGACGCGGTTGATGCGCACGTACACCGGAGTGGCGGGCGGCTTGCTTGCCGACGCCGCTGTCGGTTTTGGTGTGCTGTGAACCTGAGCAGTGGGCGTCGCAGTGCCAGCCTTTTGATCCACTGCGGGCGCGCTGCCGTGTCCACTGCTGGTGGTGCTGTCATTGGTTACTACTTTCAATAAGCTCATGGCAGAGGTTGCTCCGGGTTGCACCGCCTCGCCGGTTGGCGCGGTTGAGGGGTGTTCTTCACTAGGCTCTTTCTTTCCTGAATCGTTGCTTTCCCGCGGGGGTCCCGACTTAGTTGGCGGTGTCCGCGCCCTTCAGGCCGATGGCGAACTGATCCAGGTAGGCGTTGGGTTTGTGGCCGTCAAATTCGATGCTGTCGAGCGGACTCTTGCGCGGCGGCTTGAAGCTGATGTCCTTGCTGAAATCGGGAAAATCCTCGGCTTTCATCGTGCCCTCGGCGATCAGCTCCTTGGCGGCGGCAATGAAAATATCGCCACGGTAGGCGGCTTTCGCCGTGTCGAGGTACCAGTTGTCAGGCTTTTGCTCGGGGATGTGACCCCAGCGGCGCATCTGCGTCAGCCACCACACCGCATCGGACGCATAGGGATAGCCGTAATAGCCGCGGAAGAATTTGTTGAAGTCGGGAATCGGGCGCTTGTCGTCTTTCTCGAACTCGAAGGTGCCGGTCATGCTGTTGGCCATGACTTTTTCCTCCGCGCCGACATAGGTGGACTGGGCGATGATGCGCACTGCCTCCGGTCGATTGGCGTTGTTGTTGGCATCCAGCCAGGCCGACGCGCGGATCAATGCCTTGACCAGGTGCACGGTGGTATTGGGGTAGCGGTCGGCGAAGGCCTTGGTCATGCCGAATACCTTGTCGGCGCCGTCGGGCCAGATGTTTTCGCTGGTCATCACCGGAACGCCGAGGCCGGCGAATACCGCCTGCTGGTTCCAAGGTTCACCGACGCAGTAACCGACCGTGGTACCGGAATTCATCGTCGGCACCATCTGCGGTGGCGGCACCACCGACAGCAGGGCATCGGCCTGGATGCTGCCGCTGTTGTCGCCCTTGGTCGGGGCATAGAAGCCGGGATGGACACCGCCGGCGGCGAGCCAGTAACGCAGCAGGTAGTTATGGGTGCCAATGGGGAAAGTCATGCCCAGGTTGAACGGCTTGCCGGCCGCTTTATACGTCTCCAGCACGGGCTTCAGTGCTGCGGCACTGATCGGATGCACGGGTTTACCCTCGGCCTGGGGCACCTGCTTTTTCATCTCGGCCCACACGGGATTGGAGACGGTAATGGCGGCGCCGTTATAGGACAGGGTCAGTGGGGTGATGACCTCGGTCTTGGTGGTGATACCGCTGGCAGCCGCCAGTGGCATCGGCGCCAGCATGTGCGCGCCATCGAGCTCGCCGCTGATGACGCCATCGAACAGCACCTTCCAGTTGGCCTGGGCTTCGAGGGTCACATACAGGCCTTCATCCTCGAAAAATCCTTTCTCGTAGGCGATCGCGAGTGGCGCCATGTCGGTGAGCTTGATGAAGCCAAGTTTGAGGCCTTCTTTTTCTGGCGGTCCGATGGCGGCGAGTGCCGACGTGATGCCCAGGCCGAAGACGGCGAGGGCCGCCAGCATGCGCTGGGCGACAAGTTTGAGGGTTCGCGAAATTTCTGGTCGGTCTGAAAGCATGTGACGACTCCTGACAGTGTGCGTGGACAGATGTCCGCCGGGACAACCCGGCGAAAAAACAGCAACAAAAAAAGCCCACCGCATCGGCGCGTGACTCGCGCCATGGGGTGGGCTTCGTTACCCTGACTGGTTAACACGGGTGCTGCGACTGCGACTGTGCAGTCCTGGTGAGCCGTATGCGGAATCCGGAGATGGTCACTAGACCGAGCCGGGACCGGTACTGCTTGTTAGCACCGCTTTGGTATATCTTTCAATAATCGTGCCATCGTATTTTGGAGGATTTTCGTGGTTTTCAGCCGCATACCGGTTGCTGGCGGGTTCTTGTTGGTGCGCGATGTCCGTTGCGCGCCCCACCAGCGAGCAGTGATTCGGGGCGCATTCGCGCTTGAGCAGGCCGCTGCAAATGCGGCGGTCATGGATTCCCGGCAGGGCCGGTAAGGGCGGTGACCGGCGCAAAGGTCGCTCCCCCCAGCATCAGGTCAGGACCCAGCTCAACCCCCGGCCGGACAACGTGGACAGCGGCGTGATGACCCTCGGTCTTGGTGTCCATGTCTGGACTGAGCCAGCCTAGCAGTCGCGCTGCTTCGCGATAGAGGTCGGGTCGGTAGGCCTCCTGAATCAGGGTGGCGGTTTGCTCCGCGGAAATCGGTTTATCCAGCAGCCGGTGGCTTTGGCGCAGCAGCCATTCGGCGCGGGAGCGCCAGGGAAACCCCGCCTGGTAGCGGTGGAAGACGAGAAAATCGGGGATGCTCAGCGGCACACCTGATTTGCTGAACTGGAAGGCACCGATGAGTGCCGGGCGGACGACTTTTTCCGGCAGATTGAGGTATTGCGGCGCGGCGATGATGGTCGCCGCGTGGCCGCGGTTGTCGCGATCCGCCAGCCAGGCAGCGGCTTCCATCAGCGCAAGCCGCAGGCGCAGGTGGGTGGCCGGGTAGCGGCCGTGCCATTCAGTGGTGACGCCGAGCACCTTTTCCGGCGCGTTGTTCCAGATCTGATAGCCGGCCGCGACCACCACGCCGACACCGGTTTGCACGGCTTGGGAATTCCACGGCTCGCCGACACAGAAGCCGTCAATACTGCCACGGGCGAGGTTGTCCACCATCTGTTCCGGCGGCAGCACGATGATTCGCGTATCTCGGTCCGGGTCGATGCCGCCGGCCTCCAGCCACAGGCGCAACTGGAAGGTGTGGGTGGAGAACGGATAGACCGTCGCCAGGATCGGGCGTACTCGGTGGCGGTCGATGTGGGCCTTGAGTCCACGCGCCGCCGCGACCGGATCGGGCATTCCCCGCACGCCGGTGGCGGCGAGGCTGTCGCCGAGCCCGGCGGCCAGGGTGATGGCGTTGCCATTCAGACTCAGCATCAGGCCGGTGAGCATGCGGGTGCGCACGGCTTCGCCGCCGACGGCGGTCAACAATGGCATCGGCGCCAGCATTGGGGCGGCGTCGAGCGCGCCGACCGCGACCTTGTCGCGGATGTTGGCCCAGGACACTTCGCGGTGCAGCGTGACGTCCAGGCCATACTGATCGAACAGACCGCGTTCGCGGGCAATAATCAGCGGTGCACTGTCGGTGAGGCGCATGTAGCCGACGCTTAAGCGTGGCTTTTCGGCGGCGGCGAGTTCATGGTTTGGCGACATCGGTCAGGCGTCTCCGGCGGATTTGGGGGCGAGGATGGCGATGACATTGGCGGCCACGGCGGCTATCCGCTGATTGCTGTTCATCGCCAGCTGGCGCAGCGACACATAGGCGTCCTGTTCGCTGACGCCGTGGTGCGCCATGACGAGGGTCTTGGCGCGGTCGATGATTTTGCGTTCATCCAACTCCTGCCGGGTATCTTCGAGGGATTGGCGCAGGAACTGGAAGGCCTCGAACTGGGCCATGGCGACATTGATGATGGGCTTCACTTTTTGCGGATTGATGCCGTCGATGATGTAGGCGGTGACGCCCGCTTTGACGGCCTGCTGAATGAAGTCGGTATCATCTTGCTGCGAGAACATCACGATCGCGGTTGGATTATGTTCGTTGACGAGGGCCAGGCTTTCGAGAATGTCGCGATCGGGGGACTCGAGTTCGACCATGATCAGGTGCGGCCGATGCTGCTCGATCTGAAACAGCAGGCCCGACGCTGTGGTCAGCACTGCGACCAGGTTGAATCCGGATTGGCGCAGGGCCTCTTCCACCAAGGCGGCGCGCTCGGGGTGGTCATCCACCAGGATGACACGGATTTCACGCTCTAGCGGCGGATTCACGGTGTTTGGTTCCAGCGCCAAGCGAGGTTGAGCATAGTGAGGTGCTAAAAAGTCGCGGTCAGCATCAGCCAGATTTTGTCGGTATCCCGCGCGGTAACCAGATCGCCTTCATTGTAGGTTGCGTACTTCAGCTGGGCGCTGAACTGGGGATTGAACACGTAGTTGGCGACAAAATCGATTTCGTTGCCGTAGTCGTCGCTGCCCTCCTCCGATTGAAAGTCGTGGTAGAAAGCGGTCAACGCGACGCCGGCGACGGTGATTCCGGCCTTGACATAGGCGTCCTCGATACCATTGGGCGGCGTGACCAGGAACTTGTCGGCCCAGCCCTGAAACTTGTGCAGCGTGGCGAGCGGGGTCTGGAAACTGACGCCGTCGTCGCTGCCGAGCACTTCGTAGCCGAGGCCAACACTGATCGGCGTCGGCTGGGCAGTGCCGCCGCCGAGGGTGATCGCTGTCATCTGCGCGGTGACCTCGCCGAAATAATAGGGTGCGCTGTAGTCGAGCTTGCTATCGCTGTATTCCTGCTGGCGCGCCGCCGCCAAGTTGATTGCGAGGGCGAGGCTTGCCGATAGTTTGGCGGTGCCTTTGTATTCGACGCCAAAGGTCCTGCTGGACAGATTCGGCAGTTCGTCGAAATCGAGCAGATAGCCGTAGGCCGCGAAACTGTGGCCGCCACCAAGATCATAGGTGGCAAACACGGCGTGGTTATCGCCCTCGAGATGGCCGAGCGCGGTATTGCCGGGAAAATCGCCAGAGCCGGTTGCGGGGTCAAAGATCCGGTTTACCTGCCAGATATAGCTGTAATCGACAGCGAGACCGGCTATCGGCGTCAACTGCATGCGGGCGGAGTCAAAGGTTTGCTCATTCTGGCGCCAGGCAACACCGCCGAGAAAGCGCTCGCCACTGTGGTTGATGCGCTGGCGTCCGCCGGTGATCTTGCCGCTGCGGTTAATAATGTAGCTCAGCCAGGCCTGGTTGACCTCGGTGTAATCGGGGTCGGCGACGACCGGATAAGTGGTCTTGCCATTCGACGTGTTGTTGAACTTCTCGCTGCCCAGGTAGGAGACGTTGTCCACCTCGACGAGCCCGCTGAAACCGCGCACGACACCGGATTTCCAGGTCAGCCGAGACAGCAGGGAGGATGCGTCGGCGTCTTTCTTGAAGGGATCCTGATCGACAGATTCATAACGGTAGCGGAACATCAGAGTGGCGTCGCCCTGGTCAATCGCCTTGCCGATGTTATCGACGATGCCCTCGGCGCGGACCGCGGCGCTGAGGGACAGGGTGACCGCGATGGTGATCGTGGAGATGATTCGTGAACACGTGAGCATGGTTGATCTCC
>JBPPNE010000351.1:0-5984 GCA_051306415.1 Porticoccaceae bacterium | reverse complement strand
CGTTGGACGATGTGGGTTTGTAACCAACGTATTCTTAAAAGTGTCGATTTCTCGGCTCGGGTTTTTCTACAGCCTGAACAAGCGGTAGACGTCAGATACCCTCCAGTCTTGTTGAAGCCCTGACGTATTATCCCGCTCAAATTCTCTAATCCATTGCGTTTGTCGAAGCCCGAAACGGCTATTGCGCCAAACCCGCGCCATTCGAATCCTCTCCTGCTAAGTCGGTCGCCGAAACTTCATGAGCCGTCATCTGCCCGCACTTCAGCGGCAATGGACGATCCATCTCGGCACAAGCTGGGGGATTATGGGGCGCCGCCTGCACAGCAACGCCCTGCCCTGTGCAAGCGCCCTAGGCAGCGGCACCACCCCGCAACAGCCGTCCGGGCAGTTTGCCCTTGGGATCAACCTGATCGGCATTGGCCTGACGGATCAGTGTGCCATTGACGATCACGGCGTCGATGCCGAAGGCTTCGACAATCAAACGATCTTCGCCGCCGGGCAGATCATGCACCCGTTGCAATTCGCCGCAGTTCACCGTGGCGGGGTCAATCACCAGCACGTCGGCGGGCGCGCCCATCTTCAGGGTGCCGCGATCGGTGATGCCGAAGACTTCCGCCGGTCGCGAGCTGAGCATGCGGATGGCTTCCTCGAACGACATCGCCTGCTTGCCGCGAACCCAGTGGCCGAGCAAATAGGTGGGCAGGCAGGCGTCGCACAACTGGCTGGCGTGGGCACCGGCGTCGGAGAGGCCGAGCACGGTGTTTTTGTTGGTCAGCAACTCGCCGACCACGGTTTCATCGGTATTGGCGACGGGCATGCGGAAGCGGGTTTCCAGGTTGGTGGCGAGCGCGAGATCGAAACCGAGGTCGATGGTGTCAACGCCCAGTTGCGCCGCTACTTCGGTAACGCTGCGCTCTTGGTATTCCGGGTTGCTCGGGCACACCGAGATGATGCTGTTGGCCCAGGAATTCCGGAAGGAGGCCCGCACCGTGGCCATCTTGTCCTTCACCGCGGCACGGAACTCGGGATCGGCGTAGTAGCGCTTCTTGCCGGCGAAGTCGGCCGCCGATACCGGTTTGAATACGGACAGGCTTTCGAACGGGAACGGTTCCTTGAACTGGAATTCGAAGAACAGCGGTCGCGGCGTTACCTGAGGTACGACGTTGCAGCCCTTGGCCATCAGCTCGGCGGTGCGCTCCAGTTGTTTGACGTGGGCGTCGGCACTGATCATGCCGGCGAGCAGCGCGGTCCAGGTGATGGTGATGCCGTTTTCCGCCGCAAGCTGTTCGTACTCGTCGAACCAGAGCTCTCTGCCGGCGGTGGCCTGCATCATGCCCTTGCCGCCCTTGAGGGTGGACGCCAGCGCCTTGATCTCGGCGTAGGAGGCAATCCGGCTCGGCACCGGCCGGCCCTTGTAGCCAACGTGGGACGGCGACTTCGATGTGGCGAAGCCAATCGCACCGGCGGCGAGCGCATCGGCGACGATGAGGCGCATCTCCTCGATCTCGCCGGCCGTCGCCTCGCGTTCGGTGGCGTCCTCGCCCATCACGTAGATGCGGGTCGGGGTGTGGCCGATGAGTACGCCGACATTGATCGCGGTGCCGGCGGCTTCGATGGCGTCGAGGTACTCGGGAAAAGTTTCGAAGGGCCAGTCCTTGCCAAGGCCGGCACCGAGCGCCGCGGGGCTCATGCCCTCGACTTTTTCGAGGGTGCCGATGATGAGGTTGCGGTGTTCGGGCCGGGTCGGCGCGACGCCAAAACCGCAATTGCCGATCACGACAGTGGTGACGCCGTGCCAGGGCGAGATGGTCAGCATGCGATCCCAGATCACCTGGGCGTCGTAGTGGGTGTGAATATCGACAAAGCCGGGCGTGACGGCTCGGCCGGTGGCGTTGATGGTCCGCGCTGCCTTGTCGGGCGCGTGGCCGAGCGCGACGATTTTGCCATCGCGAATGCCGACGTCGCCCCGGTAGCCGGCGCTACCGGTGCCGTCGACGATGGTGCCGCCAACTATCTTGATATCGTAGGGCATGGTGTTCTCCTGAAGCTAAATAAAGAAATCTGAATGTAAACGCCCGGCGATGGCTAGGCACGACCGGGCGTCTGGTGTTTGGTGCTGGCAACGCGGAACCCGTCATTGCCAGCACCAAGCGGTGATTGAAGCCCTAGATGGGCAGGTTGTAACACTCCGCCACATTGTCGTGCAGGATCCAGTTTTTTTCCTGCTCAGACATGTCCTTGGTGTGCTCTTCGAGAATGCCTTGCGACCAGGGCCAAGTGGAATCGCTGTGGGGGAAGTCGTTCGCCCACATCAACCGCCGCGGGTTCATTTCATTGCGGTGTTTGAACGCGGTCCAGTCGTCCTGGAAGGTCAGATAAATATTGCTGAGGAAGTACTCGCTCGGCATTTTTGCCAGCGGCGGGCATTTCATCCAGTAGCGGTGACGGTCGTAGGCATGGTCCATGCGATAGATGAAGTGGGGAACCCAGCCGGCATCCGCCTCGGCGCAGACCACTTTCAGTTTCGGATGGCGCTCGAACACGCCACCGAACACGAAGGTGCCGAGGATGTCCTGGCAGCCGCGCATGATGGCGAGAAAACCGTTGATTTTCGGGCCGCGCTGCTTGGTGATGGAATCCGCCTTGGAGGTGAGAATGTGGAACGACAGCGGCAATTGCAGATCGACGGCGGCCTCCCACAGCGGGTCGTACATGGGGTCGTGGTAGTCGGACTCGGGCGGGTTACCGGTCATCATCACACCGACAAAGCCGCGCTTCTTGGCGTCTTCCATCTCCTTGATGCCTTCGTCCACCGAGCGCAGCGCCACCTGACCGAGGCCGAACAGGCGATTTTTCGGCGCGTCGGCGACATAGCCTTCGAGCCAGCGATTGTAGGCATTGAAACAGGCGACCTGATAATCGACGTCGGGGTGGTTGCACAGCATCATGCCGACGGTCGGGTAGATCAGCTCGGCGGAGACGCCGTCGCGGTCCTGATCGGCGACGCGAAACTTCGCATCCCAAGCGCTTTTGGGCAGGTCGAAGAATTTCATACCGCCGGTCTTGAGCTCCTCGGGTTTCCTGCCGGCCGCGGCCACCAGACCCATGGGTATCGGCTGATCGAGGCCGTCGATGATGAAAACGTCACCGTATTTTTCGTGCTCGACCATGTGCGGCGCGCGATCGCGAAATTTGGGATCGATGAAGTCGATGTAACAATTCGGTGGCTCGGCGATGTGGGAGTCCGCCGAAATAATGGGCTTGGTGATCATGTTCATGGTGGTGCCTCGGGTTGGGGATTTGGAATCTTGTCGGAGCGTTGACAACGGTTGTGGGCTAATCCAACGCTACCTAAATTCAATTTGAGTAAGTGTCATTTTGCTCGGCCAATTTTGCTCGGCAATGACGCTTGCGCGGCGCCCTCTTTTACTAATTTCGCCGCGCCGATCAGGCCAGCGGACGACTCGATGGATAAGCCGCTGCTAACCTCGTTATAACCAAGTTAAGCGGAATCCATCAATAATTTCCACCGCTTTCTGCGCACCCCACCGGCTGTGGCAGACAATGCGCACGACCGATCATGGCTATCAGCAGCGCATTGGCGGAGCGGCGAAGAGGCCCGCCCGCATCGCGCATGGCGCCGCTTCTTGGCTATAGCTGCCGCCGCTTCAGTGCGCGAATCAGAAAGCGCGCCGGGTTCATGGCGGTGGCGAGTTCGCGTTCGAGCGGCAGCACGTCGCGATTGACCTGGCTGGCCAGCAGCTCGGCGCCGAGCGGTGCGTAGGTCATGCCGCGCGAGCCGTGGCCACAGTTGATGTAAAGCCCCGGCCAATACGGCCCGGCACGGGCGATCGCGGTGCGTGCATCGCGGCGCAGGGCGGCATAAGCGACGATAAACTCCGCCTGCTGGGGTACCGGGCCGATCAGCGGCAGGTAATCCGGGGACACGCAGCGCAGCGCGGCGCGGCCGGATAACTGGGCGATCTGCGGGTGATCCAGCACTGCGGGCAGGGCGGCATCGGTCGCCGCGAGCTGATCGAGATTGGTGCGGTGATCGTCGTCACTGACCATTGTCGTCAGGTTTCTGAGGTTATAGGTCGCGCCCAGGGTGTGGAAATTTTCAATCGCCGGCGCCAGGTAACCCGCGCCACAAATGACGGTTTGCAGTCGGCTACTCGCCGCCGTTGCCGGCGCCACGCTGATCTGTCCGCGAATGGCCTTGAGCGGAAGCTGGTCGGTTTGCGCGAAGCGCTTGGCCTCCACGCCGTTGGCGAGCACCACGACCGCGGTGTCAGCGACGGAGCGGCCCTGGCGATCTGTTAGCTGCCACGGCGTGTTGCCGCCATTGCAATCGATAGCGGCAATATCGGCTTGCTCGATGCGGATGTTGGGATGCTCGACGAGTGCGGTGCACAGCGCCGCCGGACGAATCCAGCCCAGGGACGGAAAGTGGAGTCCGCTGCCGGCGGCGAGGGGAATGCCCGCAGTGACGGCCAGTTGTTCGCCCGTGCACGGGCGAACCAGCTCGGGTGCGCGACCGTAGCGGGCGGCGATCCGCTGGAACAGCGCGTCGTCATCGGGGCTCTCGGGCAGTATCAACACGCCGCAACGTTCGCCAAAACGTTCGCCAAGACTTGGCAGCCCCGCAGCTGCCCGTGCCCAGAACGGCGCGTAGAAGCGACTCGCATACAGTAGCGCGGCGAGGTTGATGCGGGCCAGTGGCGAGGATTGCAGCGACAGGCGGGGAAACACCATGGCCTGGCGGTTGCCCGACGCCTCGCTGGCGAGCGCGCCGTGGCGTTCATACAGCGTGACCCGCCAGCCGCGGCGGGCGAGGGCGGCGGCGGTGGTGCAGCCGGCGATGCCGCCGCCGATGATGGCAACTTGTTTGCGCGCCGTGGTGAATCTTCCGCGTGGCAGATACCAGGGTGTTGTTGGATTGCCCGGCCGCGTCCGTGGGGCGCGAGATGCGCCGGTGTCGGTCGTGGCGGCATCCATATGATCGCCTCTGAGAAAATCGTCGCCGAGAAAATCGCTGCCGAGAAAATCACCCCGCAGCATGTCGCGTTTGCTGCCAAACCCCGGCACCTTGGCGACGTTAAAGCCCACGGCTGCCAAGCCTCGGCGCACGGTACCTGCGGCGGTGAAGGTACTGAAGCTGGCGCCCGGCCCGCTGAGGTCGGCGATAGTCGCAAATAGCGCAGGGGTCCAGAGCGCGGGATTTTTCGCTGGCGCGAAACCGTCGAGGAACCAGGCGTCGATGTGTGGCCCGGAACGGGCGAACAGTGGATGATCGCTGTACTTCAGTTGCCCGAAGGCGGCGGTGGCATCGTCAAACAGCAGCGTCAGGGTGACCCGGCCACCGGCGAGGTGCAGGCGATGGCAACCCGGCACCAGCGGTGGATAAGCGACCAGCAGTTGCTGGGCGAGGCCGGCCAACTCGGGCCAGAGTGTCAGCGCCTGCGCCAACTGGGCTTTGGTCAGCGGATATTTTTCGGCGGACACGAAATGCAGGTGGGCGTCCCGGTGCGCGCTGCGCAGCCACAGCTCGGCGGCGCAGAGGAAATTAAGGCCGGTGCCGAACCCGGTTTCGCCGATGACGAACTGAGCGCCCGCTGCCAGCGCCCGCCAGCGCTCGGCCAGCCGGTTGCAACCGAGAAACACATGCTCGGTTTCGGCGCGGCCGTCACTGCGGGAAAAATATGGATCCTGATAGCGGATCGACCGCGGTTGGCCCTGGCGCCATTCGATGGTGGCGACGTCGATGGCGGGTTCATTGACCGTCATGGCGAGGAGTCCGCCGCGGCTTCCAAAAGACCAACAAAGGCGCGGGTTGCGTTGGACAGCGATTTTTCGCGGTGGTGGATATAGCCAAGCTGGCGGGTGATGGTGAGCCCGGGGCAGGCCAAGGGTCGTAAGCTGTGATCGATCATGGTGGCTGGCAGCATGCCCCAGCCGAGACCGACAGAAACCATCATCTTGAT
>JBPPNE010000350.1:0-6744 GCA_051306415.1 Porticoccaceae bacterium | reverse complement strand
CTGAATGGCAAGATCATCGACGCTCCTGGGCCGGATCGCGGCGTCGTCTTCCAGAGCTATTCGCTGATGCCCTGGCTGACCGTCGAGGGCAATATCGCGCTCGCCGTCGACCAGGTATTTGCCAAGTGGTCGAAGGAACAGCGCGCCGCGCACGTCAACAAATACATCGCCATGGTCGGCCTCACCCCGGCCGCCCACAAGCGCCCGGCGGAGCTATCCGGCGGCATGCGCCAGCGCGTCGCGGTGGCCCGCGCGCTCGCCGCGAGCCCCGATATTCTTCTGTTGGACGAGCCCTTGAGCGCGCTCGATGCACTGACCCGCGGCAACCTGCAGGAGGAAATCCTGCGCATCTGGGAACAGGAAAAGAAAACCGTGATCCTCATCACCAACGATGTCGATGAAGGCCTGCTGATGGCCGACCGCGTGATTCCCTTGTTGCCCGGCCCCAACGCAACCCTGGGACCAGAGTTCGTCATCGACCTGCCGCGGCCGCGCGATCGCACCGCGATGAACCACGACGAGCGCTTCAAGGCATTGCGCGCGCGCATCACCCAATACCTGATGGACGCCGGCATCAAGGCCGGCAACAACGACACCAGCATTGTGCTGCCGCCGGTGCGCCCCAACACCAGCATCGACTGGAAGCTCGACACCACGGCGCTGAAGCCGGATGCCTCCGATGTCGGCCGCGAGCGCTATCTCGAATTCACCCGGCTCAGCAAGATCTACCCGAGCCCCAAGGGGCCGGTGGCCGTCGTTGAAGATTTCAATCTGAAGATGAAAAAGGGCGAGTTCGTATCGCTGATCGGCCACTCCGGCTGCGGCAAGTCCACGGTATTGTCGATGTGCGCTGGCCTCAACGATATCAGTGATGGCGGTATCATTCTGGACAACAAGGAGGTGAGCAACGCCGGGCCGGATCGCGCGGTGGTGTTCCAGGCACCGAGCCTGTTTCCCTGGCTGACCGCCTTCCAGAACGTATCCCTCGGGGTTGAAAGCGTGTATCCCCATGCCGAGCAGAGCGAGCGCGACGATATCGTCGAATACTATCTGACTCGCGTCGGCCTTGGCGATTCCCTGCACAAAAAGGCTGCGGAGCTATCGAACGGAATGAAACAGCGAGTCGGCATCGCGCGCGCCTTTGCGCTATCACCGAAATTGTTGCTGCTCGACGAGCCCTTCGGCATGCTCGACTCGCTGACCCGCTGGGAGTTGCAGGAAGTACTGATGGAAGTCTGGCAGCGCACCAAGCTGACCGCGGTGATGGTCACCCACGATGTGGACGAAGCCATCCTGCTCGCCGACCGCGTGGTGATGATGACCAACGGACCTCGCGCCCGCGTCGGCAAGATCATCGACATCAACCTGCCGCGACCGCGTTCGCGCAAGGCGCTGCTGGAACACCCGGACTACTACAGCTACCGCGAAAGTCTGATTTCGTTTCTCGCGGAGTGCGATAGGCACCATTGAACTTGAAGCTGCTGGTACCCGTCGGCTTTCCTGGCAAGTGCACTCAGGGCGGGTATGCGTCACAACGCTGTGTTACTGGCATTACTAATTGCTCAGCCCGGCCAATGCGGCAGATATGGCGCCGCTGAACATACGAAAACTTCTGGAAGTATTGCGCGCCGGCTCCATGTGCTGCGCAACGGTGCGCGCGCACTCCAGCTTGCGTAAGCCAGTGCTGAAATAACCCGCGCGCCGCAACACTCGTTCCAGCGCTTCCCAAGTGCCACCCAAAATTGCATCGGGGTCGCGGAATCCAGCCTTTTGCGGAACCGTTGCCGACACCTTCGGATAGGCCGCTTTCACCGCCTGCCAGTCGCCAAAGAACCAAGCTTCCAATTCCTCGATGACAATGCGGTTGGCGACCTGAAACCGGTTGCCCGCTCCGGCGGTAGCTTTCGTGATCAAGCCCGCTTCGGCAGCCATCGTCTCCAGGCGCTGCTTCAATGCCGCGCAATCGTGGTTATCCCGATCCACCAGAACCAGAATAGTCCATCGCTCGGGCAACCATTTACTATATCCCCGCAACCTCGTCGGCAGGCTCTTTAGCAAATCATCCTTGCACTGAAAGCGGCGAATCTCGAAATCGACTTCGGTCAATATTTTGGGCAACAAAATCTCTAGGGCCACCTCCATCGAAGGCTCTTCCACAAGCACTATCAGCTTTTCCAACATCAGACGCGCCCTCGCTTGCCTGGGCACGAACCGCCTTGATTGATCAGCGGGTCACCGATACCGAAATGCCCTTCCATCCACAGATGCCCCAACGATGCCCCCGCCGCCATGAATTCGGGAATACCTTGAATGTCACACGCGCGCACTGCCTGAGTGAACCCGTGCTCGTCGCGGTACAACACCCGCACTTCTTCGGCGCGCATGGCGTTGAGCAAGAACGGGGAATGGCTGGTAATCAGTAATTGCGAGCGCTCCGACGCCGCGCGGCACTCGTCGGCGAGCTCCGGCAACAGGCGCGGATGAAGAAAGTTTTCCGGCTCCTCGATACCGATAAACCGCGCCGGCTCCGGGTCGTAGAGCACTGTCAGATACGCCAGCATCTTCATCGTGCCGTCGGACGCAAACTTGGACAACACCGGCTGCTCGAAGGGTGCATCCTTGATCTGCAGTAGCAAACGGCCATCGGGCATGGCATCCGCTTCCACTCGCTCCAGCCGAGGAATACGCTCACGCAGTACCGCAAAAATCTGCTCCAGTCGCTCCGAGTGTTGCTCTTTCAGATACTGGATAACGTTGGCCAGATTCTCGCCGCCCTTGCTCAAGCGCTCCTGCGGCCCCGCTTCCGGCTGATTGCGGGTTTGATCGATGGACAAATAGGAGACATACCAATCCGTGATGAACTCACGCAGTGCGGCGATGCGCGGATGGTCAGAAAACTGGCCGAGAGTGCTTACCGCTATCAAATCGGGTGAACGCAACTTTTGCGGTACTCGCTTGTCATCTTCGTCGGGCATTTCCCCACTAATGGCCGAGCCTTCGCCACGCACGAACTCCAGAAATCGGAATGGTCTCCCGCGGCTACCACGCTTCCACTGCAACCATTCCTCGACCACCTCTGGCCCTTTCGGGCCCTCATCAATAGCCAGGTGATAAGTGATGATCGGAGTCTTTGGCTGTTCACGGTATCGCAACTCGAACACGACTGGTCCTGAACAGCCACGGGTTTTTAACTCTTTTCCCCGCTGTCTCTTATCCCATGCATGACGCAAACCAAACTGGAAGCACTCGGACAAAAAATTGAACACATCGAAGACTGTGGACTTGCCGCTGCCATTCGGCCCCAGCAGTACCGTCATGGGCGTCAGGTTATTCAACTCAACCTTACGCAAGGCTCGGTAATTCTCGACTCGTAGCGATTCTATGCGGGGAATGCCCTGACGATTTTTACGTGGATTATCCATGACTAATTCCCGATAAGTTTTTCGGCTTGCTCTTCGCCGCTTGGTTCCAGCCTCACATAGGCGCGTTCCACAGGGGTTCGGACGGAAACCCTGTTCTCAGTTCGTCGGGAATTGCAGCGTCAACCCCAGCCCCTGCGCGTTAACGGCCTGACTACGATCCAACGTAGCAAAATGGTGCAGGCGCAGTTCCCGCGCAATAGCAATATGTAGCGCATCGGCGCCGCGCAAGCCTCGTGGGAAATCGTCCACCAACGCCGCTGCCGCGCGGTAAGCGGCGCGGGAAACCGGTATCAGCGTCAGGCCGCCGAGGCTGAGTTGTTCGAACAATGTGAGCACCCCTGTGGTCTGGTCGGCACTCAACTGGCCGGTTCGGGCCTTGATGGCGATGGCGCTGTGGAACTCGGTCAAGGTCCAGTCGGCACTAACCAGCGGTTCGGCAACCTGTTCGAACCAGCGCTCGACTTGGGCTGTTCCAGTTTCTGGCGTCAATAACGCGACCCAGACGCTGGTATCGACATAGATCATCAATAACGATCCGACTGGCGCATCGTCTCCACAACTGGCCTCCCCATGGGCAGGATGGCGCGGAGTGTCTGCACCTGTTTCAGAAATGCGGTTTTATCAAAAGACTCCGCCGCAACAGGTCGCAGACGCAGTTCACCGGTGGCCGTAACCTCGATTTCCAAAGCATCTCCAGCCTTGATATGCGCTCGCCGGGCACATTCGCCAGGAATGCGAACCGCGAGGCTATTGCCCCATTTAGCCAAGCGAATTTTCATGATTATGAATCCCCGATATGTATATCCGCGTATCTACTTTATCACGGGGTGTCGTCTTACACCAAGATACGAATGTCTACTTCGAACTCCCCAGAGCCAACACTCACTGTGTACCCTGGGCCAGCCCTATGCGCAGAGAGTTCTGCTGATTTCGACCTACAGAGTATCGCGGGTTGGAGAAGCCGGTAGTTGATCCATTCGCATTTGGATAACAGACCGTCAAAAACCTACAGCGGTTACCACTGACGTCCAGCGCAACTTCAATGCCTGCTCAACAAAAACAATGCAAGCACCAGATTAAGCAGCACGCTGATCAATGCCACGCCCCGCCAGAAGCCCACCGGATACCGCTCGATCAGGGGTTGCCGCTCTTGGCGCAAAAACGCCGGATTGGGATTGGTGAGGTCGTAGACGAATTCCGACGGCTCGACGTAGCGATTGTCGGCCTGCTTGGCGACGGCTTTCTCCAGCGCCTTGTCAATCCACATCGGCAGATCGGGCTCCCAGTGCCGCGCGCTGGTGTACTCCAATCGCCGCAGTGTGCCCTCGTCGTACTTCTCGCCGTAGGGCAACTGCCCGGTGAGCATTTCGTAGGCGATGACGCCGAGCGCAAAGATGTCCGAACGTGGGCTGCCGGCGTAGCCTTGCAGGTATTCCGGCGCCGTATAATTTTTGGTGCCGAGCAGACCGAGCCGCTGGATCGGCGAGGCGATCTCTTCGATGCCGGCGATCTTGGTGGAACCAAAGTCGATGATTTTGACTGTGCCATGGCGGTCGATCATCACGTTCTCGGGCTTGATATCCTGGTGAATCATCTCCAGGCGATGAAACGCCGCAAGCCCGCGCGCGAGTTGCTCGACGATGCGGCGAACCTCGTTCAACTCGGGCTCCGGGTGATCGTTGATCCAGTTGCGCAGGGTCTCGCCATCGATGTGTTCGGTGACGTAGTAGAGAAACCGGCGCGGGCGCTGCTGGTCGATGACGCGCAGCACATGGTTGCTGTGCAGGCGGCTGCCGACCCACTCCTCGTGAAAAAACATATCGAGATAAACCGGGTCATCGGCGTAATTCACCGACGGCGTCTTCAACACCACTTGCTCGCCAGTATCTTCATCCATCGCGACATACACCTGGGTGCGCTTGCTGGCGTGGATCTCGCGCAGGATGCGGTAGCCGTCGATTTTCATACCGGCGGACAATTCCGGCGGGAACGGCAGCTCGGTCAGCTTGCGCAATACCTCGTCATCGGCGACCGTCGGCAGGCGATCAAAACGCACGATCTGGCAGGTGACATTGTCAAGGCTGCCATTCTTCAGCGCCAATGTGGCGATCTCGCGGGCGGCGCGATCCAGGTTATCAGCGTTATTTTCGATGTGCGTTGTGATCACCGTATCAGCAACATACTCGTGTACGCCATCGGTGGTCATCACGAAGATATCGCCGGGCTCCAGCAGAAAATTGCTGTAATCGATCTCTAGATGCAGATCGATGCCGAGCGCGCGGGTCAGATAATTTCTGTCTTCGGAAACCCACACGTGGTGATCGCGCGACAATAGTTCGAGCAGCCCGTCGCGCAGGCGGTAGATACGGGTATCGCCAACATGAAACAGATGCGCGGTGGATGATTTCACCACCAGCGCCGACAGTGTGGAGGCGAGCCCACGGTGGGCATTTTGGCTGCGCTGGCCCTGACCGTAGAGCCAGCGGTTGCTCGCCTGCAACACCTTCTCGACCGAGGTTTTCACGGTCCAGGAGTCGGCGGTGCAGTAGTAATCGGTGAGCAGACTCTTGACGCAGGACTCGCTGGCTACTCTGCCGTCGTCGCAACTGCTGACGCCATCGGCGATAACGGCGACGATACCTTTGTAGCTCAGCGCGGGCTCGTCGGGCACCAGCACGCCGTAGCTGTCCTGATTTTGATCCTTGGCGCCGCGATCGGAATACTGGCCGATACTGACCATCGCCGGTGCATTCATGTAGTTTTTCTAATGATGGGGGGCAGCTATTCTAGCCCACGTCGATCAACTGGACGGTGCCGTCTTCGAGCACCTCCGCCGTCTGCCCGCGCGGCTCCTTGAGCAGCAGCAGAACCAGCACCAGCACCCCCGCCGCCGCACCGCCGATGACCATGAAAAATAGCTGCGGCGACACGAACGACAGCACCGTCAGAAACACCAGGCCGCCCACATTGCCATAGGCACCGGCCATGCCGGCGATCTGTCCGGTCATACGGCGCTGAATCAGCGGCACCATGGCGAACACGGCGCCAGAGCCGGCTTTGGCAAACAGCCCGCAGAGCAGGGTCTTGGCGACGACGAGGGCCACCGCCCAGTCGGACGTCACTTGCCCAAGCAGGAAAAAGCTGTCGGCGATTCCGCAAAACAGGATGGTCAGCGTGCGCGTGCGGCCGAGTTTATCGCTGATGATGCCACCCGCGGGACGTGCCACGAGGTTCATCACCGGGTAGGCGCCGGCGACCAGTCCGGCGGACACCGCGGACAGCCCGAAGGTATCGACATAGAACAGCGGCAGCATCGATACCA
>JBPPNE010000349.1:0-2288 GCA_051306415.1 Porticoccaceae bacterium | reverse complement strand
AGCGGATTGCCGAACCCTGGGTGATCCTGAAACGCCTGCACGAAGGGGTGATTGGCCGGCAGCAGATCGGAGAAAATCGTCTCCAACCTGACGTTCTTGGCCCCGTAGGCAAAGAATGCGGTAATCACGGTAAGTATGGTCAGTGATAGCCAGCGGTTTGCCATGGTCCAGCTGGACAGCCGGAAGCGCAGTGTCTGTTTCAAAACTCCCCCTGAATGAACCTAATTATTGTCTCGGCGACCAAGTTATTTATAGTAACTTTTGTAGCTTTGCGACGTCGCAGCGAGGCCGCACTCTAGCATGTGCCTTCCTCTGCAATCTACCCTGAAAACTGAAAAAACAGGAACTTTATTAAACGCAAGCCGCTGTTTTCCCTGTCAATCCATTTACTCAATAGCCAGCGTTTGTCAGGGAATCGCTGAAACAAGTATTTTGACCGGCTCGGAACGGAGGGCAACCTGCGGATTCTGTTCGTCGTGAGTCCTGAGCCCGTCGACGGGGCCCATGGACGGAGTCAGGCTATCCAGAGCTTCTTTAGGTTACGCGCACAGCATTTGGATTGATGCGGAGGAATTTTTCAGTCACAGTGGAGATAACCTGAGGCTCGCATTCCTATCGGGGAGGCAAGTTTTAAACACCTCCCGAGATCAGCGCTTCTTCCTTGGCTTGAAAAAATTGTTGCGTCCGGCAGCCCAAATAAACAGCCCGCAAGCCGCAAACAACAGCACATAGTAAGACGTAAATTTGCCGTAGTGTGTCTTGCCAACGGCGAAGGGGAATACCGAACGATAACTCAACCCCGTCGCCCGATGATGAACCTCAATGATGCCGATATAGCCACCGCCTTGCGTAAACGAGTAGCGAACATTGACCACTCCCTTGGCATACACACGGGGCTTTTCATAGAAAATCGTGGTTTTTTCAACGGCCTCGGCGCCACCGATGTCCTCATAAGTCGCCGCCGGACCCAAGTTGTTCACATCGCGAACGATCCTGAAATCCAGATCCATCTCCCGTAACTCGTCGCTGATGAAATCGAGGACGAAGATCGTTTCGGTGACAGCGGGTATATCTTCACAGAACTCCTGGGTCGCGCGCTCCTTCGGCAGATAGCCCGTGAAGTGGGCTTGATAGGGTCCCAGTTTGATGGTGCAGACGTCATCCTCCATGGACACACCGCCATGACCAAAGGCGCTTGTGGCACTGCCCATCAAGATTGCACCAAGAAGCAGCCCTGCCGCCCTCCTGGCGAGCATGGCCCACGCCTGAGTCGCTAATTGAGTCATGATAGCCCGTCGGGTTTAAAAAAAGTTGGGGAGAATAGGCCCGCCCACTTCCTGGAAGTAGCGTTTGCCCTTGTCGTCATAGTAAAAAACCATACCGGCGAAACGACTGTCCGGATCGTAGATCAAGCCAGTCATCCGGTACTGCTCCCACAACGCATCTTCCGCCGCCAACACGACATCAACAGTTTGACCGGGATTGATCACATCAACCGACACTTTCAAGCCCTCGCGGGCGACCATTTCCTCGCCATCCACAATCCTGCCCTCCGCTACACCAGGATTGATGAAGCGGATATTCGCAGTCGCAAACTCGCCGATGCGCAGGGGACGATCACTCTTATTGGTCATCCTCATGTGCATGGTCAGGCTTCGACCCGCCAGCTGGTAGGTGGCACTATCAACGTCAATTACCAGCCTGCCCGTAGGTATCATCAAGCCTTCAACGGCCACCTTGCCCGTTTGCAAGGGGATCGTGATGGGGTATTTTTTCTCGGCCCAGAGATACCCGGTCAGCATGATGGCCAAGGTCAGGGTGAAGAATATCGCTGATCCAATAAAGTCGCGTTTGGTAATAAGCTCATTGGCCCGATCAGCTCCGAGCGCCCTGACGCGGAAAAACCTCGGAATAAAGAGCTCCTTCCTGAGCAACCAAAACAGCAGCCAGGCAACACCCATCGCGATCCAGATCGCATGCCAGATATAGACGTGCTTGAGACCGTAGGTTTCAAGGTTGATGGTATCTCCGAGCAGGGTGGTTGCATTGTTGACGAAAGGCGCGGCCGTGTCCGCCTTGGCGACCTCGAGCCAGGTTCCCTTACCTACCAAGGTGCCAGCGTCCTCGACATTGATCAGCGGATGAACATGGTAACGACCGGGGATGCGCGCTCGCACAACGACTTTGTATTCATAGACCTGGCCAAGGCCAAAAGCGGTGGAACGCATCATCGGCACACCGTTCACTTCGGAATGTACCCGGATAAAGGTGGGCCCCGGCACGCCGAT
>JBPPNE010000348.1:0-11776 GCA_051306415.1 Porticoccaceae bacterium | reverse complement strand
TGCCTTAGAGCTTGCCCGTAGAGAAGGCTAAAAACTGTGGTGTCGGCGGATTGTCCAAGGGTCATCACTACGCGCTCGTCATCGGAATTGCCGGGCTCGGGTTTATCGGTGCCCGCTAGTTTAGCAAATCGAAAAGTCTGTCCCCGCCGCGACGCGGATGAAATTCTCTACTGCGCGACGCTTGCCGCATCGACCCGATTCATCTCCACAGCACTCCAGGATCCATGTAGTGCTGCTCGGTAATAACTTCTCATCGGCTACTGACAAGAATAGTTAAACATCCGTTCCCCAAACTTTTACCGCACCATCAAACGACGGCAACGATTACCGACGGCAACGCCGCATCAGGCCAGCAGCACCTTGTTTTTTGTATCGGCGGCTGCTAGACATTGATCTTGCTGGCTGAGGAGACATCGCCGCGGCCCGCTGGGGCACACATCGCCCGGTAATTGAATCACGCCCTGCGCACGCAGGATACGATCCGCGACACCGGTCTTTCGACAATATCCCCTCACCCACATCAACTGACGACACCGATCCGCCACGCTAGGCATCATGCTCGCCAGCGACTATCCTGTTATCCCGCGCCTGTGCGGGTATTTTCACGACGTGAACGAAGGAGACCGACATTGAAGATGCCCGCGGCAGAAGCCGGGATATTGGCGCAGCGCGACGATTTGATCGCGGAGTTGCGGGCATTTCTGCCGACCGCGCGGGTGATCGCCGATGCCGCCGGTTTGCGCGCTTACGATTGCGACGCGCTGACCGCCTATCGGCAGATGCCGCTACTCACAGTGCTGCCCGATAATGTTGAGGAGGTCGCCAGGATTCTGTCGATCTGCCACCGCCGCGGGGTTAAGGTGGTGGCCCGGGGTGCGGGCACTTCGCTGTCGGGCGGTGCGCTGCCGCTGGCCGATGCGGTGCTGATCGGGCTCGGGCGCTTCAATCGCATTCTCGATATCGACTACGCCAACCGCTGCGTCACCGCGCAGAGCGGCGTCACCAATCTGGCGTTGAGCGATGCGGTGGCCGCGCGCAATTTTTACTACGCGCCTGACCCGTCGAGCCAGATCGCCTGCACCATCGGCGGCAATGTGGCGGAGAACTCCGGTGGTGTGCACTGCCTGAAATACGGCATGACCACCAACAATCTGCTTGGCCTGGAAATGGTGTTGCTTGACGGCAGCATCATTCGCCTCGGCGGCAAACACATGGACGCGGAGGGCTACGACCTGCTGGGCCTGCTGACCGGCTCCGAAGGTCTGCTTGGCGTTATCACCGAAGTCACGGTGCGCATCCTGCCGCGCCCGGAAACCGCGCGCGCGGCGCTGCTCGGCTTTGCCAGCAACGAGGATGCCGGTCAGGTCGTCGCCGCCATCATCGCCGCCGGCATCATTCCGGCGGGATTGGAGATGATGGACAAATTCATCGTCGCCGCCACTGAAGAATTTTGTCACGCTGGTTATCCGTTGGACGCCGAGGCGCTGCTGATCGTCGAGCTGGACGGCCCGGCGGCGGAGGTGGATCACCTGCTGGAGCGCGTGGTCGCCATCGCTTGTGCCAATGGCGCGACCTCGGTGCGGGTGAGTGCGAGCGAAGCCGAGCGCCTGGCGTTCTGGCTCGGCCGCAAGTCGGCGTTTCCCGCGGTAGGTCGGCTATCGCCGGATTATCTGTGCATGGATGGCACCATCCCGCGGCACCAGTTGCCCCATGTATTGCGGCGCATGGCGCAGATGAGCCTGAAATACGGCCTGCGCGTGACCAATGTGTTTCACGCCGGCGACGGCAACCTGCACCCGCTGATTCTCTACGACTCCAACCTGCCCGGCGAACTGGCACGCGCCGAGGCCTTCGGCGCCGAGATCCTGACGCTGTGCGTCGAAGTCGGCGGCGTGCTCACCGGCGAGCACGGCGTCGGCGTCGAGAAGCGCGACCTCATGGGCACCATGTTCGACCAGGGCGATCTCGATCAGCAGATGCGGGTGAAATGCGCGTTCGACCCCCAGGGCCGGCTCAATCCCGGCAAGGTGTTCCCGCAACTGCACCGCTGCGCCGAACTCGGCCGTCTGCACGTGCATCAGGGCAAAATCCCGTTTCCGCATCTGCCGCGGTTGTAGCGCACGTTGACCCAGGTATTTACGCCAACCCGGCCCGACGAACTCAGCGACATCCTGCGCTGGGCGGCGAGCAATGCCACCGCGCTGCGGGTCGAGGGCAGTGACAGCAAGGCCGCCATCGGCCGGCCGGTGCCAGCGGAGCATGTGCTCAGCCTCGCGGGTTTCAGCGGCGTCGGCCAGTACGAACCCAACGAGCTGGTGCTGACGGCGGGCGCTGGCACGCCACTCGCAGAGATCGAAGTGCTGCTGGCACGGAACGGACAGATGCTGGCGTTTGAGCCGCCGGATTATTCGCGGTTGTTGGCAGCGCCGCAGACACCGCCAACGGCTGGTGCCAGGGATGCTTTGAATAATCTGACGCCGTTCATGGTTCGACCCTTCGACGGACTCAGGACTCACCACGAACGCGATCAGCAGGTTACCGTTCGTCCTGAGCTTGTCGAAGGACTTGTTCAGAGCATCCCTAATCAAACGCCGGGCGGCACGCTCGGCGCCATTCTCGGAGGTACTCTCGGAGGCACTCTCGGAGGGACTGTTGCCAGCAATCTTTCCGGACCGCGCCGTTTTCTCGCCGGCGCCGCGCGCGATCATTTTCTCGGCTTTCGCGCCGTCAATGGTCGCGGCGAGTCGTTCAAGGCTGGTGGCCGCGTGGTCAAGAACGTGACCGGCTTCGATCTGCCGAAACTGTTGGCTGGCTCCTGGGGCACTTTGGCCGCGCTCTGGGAGGTCACCTTGAAGGTCGTGCCGGTTCCCGAAGTCACCCGCACGCTGCTGATCTTTGGTCTTGATGATGCTGCCGCGAGTCGCCTGATGAGTGCCGCCGTGGCGTCGGCCCATGTGGTAAGCGGCGCCGCGCATCTGCCGGCAAGGGTCGCGGCGCGCTCCGGTGTGGCCGGAGCGACGGGTAAGCCGGTAACAGCGTTGCGCCTGGAAGGCCCGGAGCCATCGGTGCGCCATCGCATTGCAGGTTTGAAAACGCTGCTCGTCGGCGGTGGTCAGCTCGAAGGTGCTGATTGCGACGAACTCGATAGCGCGGCGTCGCTGGCGTTGTGGCGGGAAATCCGCGATCTGGCGCTGCTTGACTCTGGCGACGCCAGAGAGATCTGGCGGCTGTCGCTGCCGCCCGCAACCGCGCCGGGCGTGGTCGCGCAAATCGCCAATGCGGAACCTGCGGTCGAGTGGTTGCAGGACCAGGCCGGTGGCGCGCTCTGGCTATCCTGCCCGGCCGAGATATCGGCCGAACAGATACGCAGTGCCCTGCTACCCGGCGGTGGTCACGCGACGCTGTGGCGCGCCAGCGCCGCGCGCCGCGCCGAGGTGCCGGTGTTTCAACCCCAGCCGCCGGCGCTGGCCGCATTGACGCGGCGGATGAAAAGCAGCTTCGATCCCCGGGCCGTGCTCAATCCCGGTCGCATGTACGCAGGCATCTAGACGACCCCGATGCAGACGCACTTCACCGATTCGCAACGCACTGAGCCCGGCATCCGCATCGCCGAGGAAGTGCTGCGCAAATGTGTGCACTGCGGCTTCTGCACTGCGACCTGCCCGACCTACCGCATCACCAGCGATGAACTAGAAAGCCCGCGCGGGCGCATTGCGCTGATTCAGGATCTGCTCGAAACCGGTGCCGTGCCGACGCCATTGACGGTAACGCACCTCGACCACTGCCTGTCGTGCCTGAGCTGCGAGAGCACCTGCCCTTCCGGCGTGTCCTATCGCCGCCTGATCGATCAGGCTCGCGAGTTGATCGAGGAAAAGTACCAGCGCCCACTGTTCGACCGGTTGTTGCGCGCGCTGCTGGCATGGCTACTGCCGAAGCAGGGCTGGTTCAGATTCGCCCTCGTCGCCGGGCGCTGGAGCCGGCCGCTGCTGCGCCGGGCCGGGCGGTTCTCGTTACGTATCGACGCACTCACGCGCATGGTGCCCAGTGATTTGCCGTCCACGAGCACTGCCATTCGGCCGGCAACTTACCCGGCCGAAGGAACTGAAATCAGGAGAGTCGCACTGATGACAGGCTGCGTGCAGGGCGTGCTGGCGCCGGACATCGATGCCGCCACGCTGCGCCTGCTGCGCCGCCACGGCTGCACGGTCGTGGTGCCGCCCACCGCTGCCGGTTGCTGCGGCGCACTGCCTCATCACCTTGGCAAGGGCGCGCCGGCGCAGGCGATGGTGCGGCGAAACCTCGAAGCCTGGCGCGGACTGGTGCGCGCTGATTCGCCCTCGGCGGTGGATGCCGTGCTGATGACTGCCTCCGGCTGCGGCTCGCACCTGAAGGATTACGCGCACCTGCTGCCGGATGATGCGGACGCAGTGCGGCTCGCCACCCGCGTAAAAGACCTGTCGCAGTTGCTCGATGAGCTGTCCGCGTTAACGCCGTTGCGCGTTGTTCCTAATATCGGCGACGGCGTGGCGGTGGCTTGGCAAAGCCCCTGCTCGCTGCAACACGGCCTCAACGAAAAGAGCGCGCCGATCAGGGTATTGCAAGCCTGCGGGTTCGACGTGCGCGAGCCGCAGAATCCGCATCTGTGTTGCGGCTCCGCCGGCACCTACAATTTGTTGCAGCCGGAGTTCGCCGAGCGCCTGGGCGGCGACAAGGCGGACGCCATCGCCGCCACCGGCGCGACCATCGCCGTCAGCGCTAATATCGGCTGCATCACCCAGCTGCAGTCGAAACTGGCGTCGGGTGACGCGCAACCGCCGATTCCGATACTGCATCTGGCACAGATTCTCGACTGGGCGACCGGCGGCGAGCGGCCCGCCGTCCTCGGCACGGGCAACGCGCGTGACGGCGATTGACAACTGGGAACCATCTTGCGACCTTACAGCGTCAATAGTTTGCAGCCGCTGCATTCACCAACAACCAGCAGCGGGGTTCGCACAGTTCAGCCCGGTTCAGCCCGGTTCAGCAGGGAGCGTGCGGACAGCCGGGACCGCCAGCCAATAACGAGAAATCGCCATGACCCAGCCACTCTATACCGTTCGCCAGCTCGCCTATGTGGTGCGCGACCTCGACGCCGCCCTCGCCTACTGGACGCAAACCTTGCGCGCCGGACCTTTCTTTGTGCTGGAACACTGCCCGCTCGAAAATCAGCGCTACTATGGCGCGCCGGCAAATACCGACATTAGTGTGGCGCTGGGCAACAGCGGCGCGCTGCAGATCGAACTGATCCAGCAGCACAATGACGCGCCCTCGGTGTACCGCGACTTTCTCGACGCCGGCCGCAGCGGCGTGCACCACATCGGGCTGATGCCGGTAGACTACCCGGCCATGTGCGCCCACTACCGAGCGCTGGGACATCAAGCGGCGTTTGAATGCACACTGGGCGGCGCGCCCATCGTGTATTTCGATACGCTCGACAGCGTCGGCCACTACATCGAACTGTGGGACAACAGCGCCGTCTTCAAGGATCTCTTCCAGATGATCGAGGACGCCGCAGTGGGCTGGGGCGGCCGCGACCCGGTGCGCACCCTGCCCCGCTGACACTCGCCCACGACCTCTAACAGAACCACTGACAGGAAAACCCCCCCATGTCCGAAGAACGCAGCAGGGACACCCCTGAACAAGCGGAGTTTCGCAGCCACTGCCGCGCCTGGCTCGCCGCCAACCCGCTACCCGAATCGCCGGTGCGGTTGCCCCAGTCCGCCATCGAAATCATGCATATACCCCAGCTCGACTATCTGCGCGAATGGCAGCGCCTAGCCTACGAGGCCGGCATGGTCGGCTGCGACTACCCGATGGCCGAGGGCGGCGGCGGGCGCAAGGATTGCCAGATCGTCGCCAACCAGGAGATGCAGCGCGCCGGACGGCCGTTTCTGCCCAACATACTCGGGCTCGGCATGGCCGCGCCCACCATCCACATCCACGGCACCCAAACCGTGCGCCAAACCCTGCTGCCACGGCTGTTTTCCTGCGCCGACATCTGGTGTCAGGGCTTCAGCGAGCCGGGCGCCGGCTCCGATCTCGCCAATGTGCAGACCTTCGCCGAGCGGCGCGGCGAGCGCTGGGTGATCAACGGCCACAAGGTGTGGACCTCGCTCGCCCATTTCGCCGACTGGATGATCCTGCTGGCGCGCAGCGACCGCACGAACAAATACGAGGGCATGACCTACTTCGTGGTGCCCATCAAGGCCGAGCTCGGGCGCTCAGTGACGGTGCGCCCGCTGATCAAGATCACCGGCGAGACCGGCTTCAACGAAGTGTTCTTCGACGGTCTGGAAATCCCCGACGACTACCGCGTCGGCGGCATCGGCCAGGGCTGGCAGGTGGCGCAGACCACACTGCTGCACGAGCGTGGCGCGGGGCCTTGGGTAACGCCATCGAGCGGGCGCGGCGGCGATCCCGATCGTCAGATCGCCGATGCCTACGGCCTGCTCGAACTCGCGCGCACATCGCCGCGCGCCGGCAAGACCGCGGCGGACGATCCCGTGCTGCGCGACCGTATCATGCAGCTCATCATCCGTCAGGAAGGCTCACGCCAGGGCGCGCGGCGCGCGCGGGTGCCGGCACTGTGCGATCACGCACAGCGAATTCCATTGCAGGCCAAGCTGGTGATGTCGGAGATTCGCCAGGATGCTTGCGCGCTCGCCATGGAAATCCAGGGCGCCGCGAGTTCATTCGCGTTCAGCGATGCCAATGCCCCGGACGGCGGCGAATGGGCGCTCGGCTACATGAATTCCTACGGCGTCACCATCGCCGCCGGTACCAACGAGATCCAGCGCAACATACTCGGCGAGCGGGTGTTGGGGCTGGCCAAATCGAAGTGAGTAGAATGGCTAAGGTTATTCTGAATAACCTGATTCCATTCATGGTTCGACCCTTCGACTGGCTCAGGACTCACCACGAACGGAATCAGTCGATTACCGTTCGTCCTGAGCTTGTCGAAGAACTTATTCAGCGCATCCCCAAGCAAACATTTAAGTACAGCGAGACGACGCCATGACCCAGCCCAAGGATTTCGGCTTCGACGACGATGCCGCCATGCTGCGCGACACCGCGCGCAAATTCCTCACCGACAATTTGCCCACGGACAAACTGCACCGTCTGGTCGCCGCCAACTCCGATCCCTACCGCGCGCCTGCCTGCAACTGGGATCAGACCCTGTGGCGGCAGATCGTCGAGCTGGGCTGGACCACGGTGGCCGTGCCCGAGGCCGACGACGGCATGGGCATGAGCCTCGCCGCGCTCACCGGTCTGGCCGAGGAAGTCGGCCGCGCCGCACTGCCCTCGCCCTTTATTGCCACGGCGCTCGCGGCGCTGGTGCTGCGTGAATGCGGCACCGAACCCGCGCGCAAGCTGCTCAGCGAAATTGCCACGGGCCACGCCGCGACGCTGGCCACCACACCGCGCAGCGGCGCTTGGGAAATCGACGCCTGCGATGTGCGCCTCGACGGCGGCAAACTCCAGGGCAGCGCCTGGTTTGTGCAGGACGCCCGCAAGGCCGACGTGCTGATCGTGAAAGCCGCGAGCGCCAATGGCATCGCGCTGTGCGCCGTGCCGGTGAACAGCGCGGGCGTCGAAATCGCGCCGGACGCCATCATCGATCTGACCCGCGATCAGGCCCATGTCCAGTTTGACAAGGTCGCGGTCGCGCCAGACCAAGTGCTCGCCGCACCGGACAAAGGCGCAGCCGCGCTCGCGGCCGCCGAACCCGCGCTGCTCACCATCATCGCGGCGGACATGTGCGGCGCCGCCGAGTGGCTGTTGCAGACCACCGCCGAATACGCCCGGCTGCGCGAACAGTTCGGCCATCAGATCGGTTATTTTCAGGCCGTCAAACACCCGCTCGTCAATCTGATGATCGCCCTCGATCAAGCCAAATCCCTTGTTTACAACGCCGCCTGCGCGGTGGACAACGAACCGGATCGGGCGCCCGCGTTCGCACGCATGGCCAAGGCCGCCGCCGCCGATGTCGCTGCTTACGGCGCCAACCGCGCGATCCAGTTCCACGGCGGCATCGGCTTTACCTGGGAGTGCGCGGTGCACCTGTACACCAAGCGCCAGAAACACAACCAGATGCTGTATGGGGACGCGAGCTACCAGCGCGCGAAACTGGCGGAGTTGTTGATTGGGCCAATCACTGCAGGTACAGGTAGCCAGGTGTAATCAACGGCGGTTTTCGGGTGTGTACCGATCTTTGGCATCGCCGCCCACTCAAGGCGGGGTTTCGCTCTGTCCGCTAACATCCACACCAGATAGTGCAGCATCAGATGCCCGTTGGGGTTTCTATTTTTTAGAATTGAGTTCATAGAGTTAGGATTTACCGCGACGTCACCACTCGCAAGGAAAGGCATCATGACCGAAAAATACGCATGGCCGATCAAAACCAGAGAGCTGCACAACCATCACTTTGATTCGTCGATCTGGAATGATTTCTCATTTCGAGATGACGACGTTATCGTCGCCACCTATGCCAAGTCGGGTACCACCTGGACACAACAAATCGTCGCGCAATTGCTCTTTGGCGGCGACCCGGATGTTGCCGTTGCAGAAATTTCCCCGTGGTTGGATTTGCGGGTTCCACCCAAGCATATGAAGCTGCCCGCGGTTGAGGCGCAAACTCATCGCAGGATTCTGAAAACCCATCTTCCGGTTGATACACTGGTTTACTCGCCCAAGGCGAAATACATCTATATTGGTCGGGATGGCAGGGATGTGCTTTGGAGCATGTATAACCATCACGTCCATGCCAACCAGGGTTGGTATAACGCGCTGAATGACAGTCCGGGCCGAGTCGGACCACCGATTGAGCGGCCACCGTCCGATATTCGCCAATATTGGCATGACTGGATGGATCAGGATGGCCATCCCTTTTGGCCTTACTGGGACAATGTTCGCAGTTGGTGGCAGCTGCGAACTCTACCCAATCTCTTGATGATCCACTTTAACGATCTCAAATGCGATTTGCCTGGAGAGATGCGTCGAATCGCTCATTTTCTCGATGCCCCCATCGATGAGTCCCGCTGGAATGACATCGTCGAGCACTGTACCTTCGACTGGATGAAAAAGAACGCCGCGAAAAGCGCGCCACTGGGCGGCGTGTTTTGGGATGGTGGTGCTGAGGTTTTCATTAACAAGGGCGTGAATCGACGATGGGCGGATACGCTAACCGCTGCTGAATCGGCGGAATACGATGCGCGCGCCCTACTCGAGTTAGGGCCGGAGTGTGCCCGCTGGCTTGCCAATGGACAGGACACTTGAACGAGGCAATCCGATCTTCCACTGGTGGGGGCGAGATGTTCCTGATCTCACCCGCAAGTTCCATCGGCTTGCCAGTCCGGCTCTCTGTATGGCAGGAAACGCGCCAAAGCGCGTCTCTGAATTTGGCTTTTGCCCCCCACAGATGGTTTGAGAAACACCCTCCGATAAGCTGGAGTCTCTATCGAAGTCGTCTCTTTCGAAGAAAACAACCTAACACTACGTAGCCCCCGGCCAGCGACAGCAGGACATCCAGCACGGCAACACCGTCAACTGGTCTTTTCCACCAGTACCACAATGACCATTGAACGCAATTCCGGAGAACCGCATGAATAACCAACTAACCAACGAAGAGCAGATCGCGTTCTGGAACGCCGAGGCCGGCAGCAAGTGGGTGGAATACCAGGCGCAGCTCGATCAGCAAATCGGTGCGCTTGGCGATGCCATGCTGAGCGCGGCAGGGCTTGGCGCCAGCCACCGGGTGCTCGATATTGGTTGCGGCTGCGGCGCCACCTCGCTGCAAGCGGCGGCGCTGGTGGGCGCATCCGGTACGGTGACGGGCGTCGATGTATCCGCGCCCATGCTTGAACGGGCGCGCACTCGGGCTCGGCAGGACGGCTTGCATCAGGTGCATTTTATGGAAGCCGACGTACAGGCGGATTCACTGGGCACGGCGCCGTACGACCGCGTCATCTCCCGGTTTGGAGTGATGTTCTTTACCGATCCGGTGACCGCTTTCAGGAACATCCGCGCGGCGATGGCGCCAAAAGGACGACTCGCATTCGTGTGCTGGCGCGGCACCGACGAGAACCCCTGGATGGGCGAACCGGTGAAAGCAGCGGCACGCCATGTCTCGCTGCCACCCGCACCGCCGGCGGATGCCCCCGGCCCGATGGCCTTTGCCGACCCCGAGCGGGTGCGGCGCATACTGAACGAAGCCGGTCTGGATGCTATTGCGATCGTGAAACACGACGCGCCCAGCGTGATCGGTGGCGGTGGCGACCTCGACACCTGCGTCGATTTCCTGTTTAACGTCGGCCCCCTGAGTCGCGCGCTGATGAGCGCAGATTTCAACGAACAGAGCAAGGCGGCGATTCGCGCATCCGTTCGCGATGTCCTGCGACCCTACCTGACACCCATCGGCGTGGTGATGCCCTGCGCGGTGTGGATAGTGACCGCCAGTAACGCTTGAATCGACGCGGCCTCTTGCCAACAATCGTCCTGCGCAATACTGGTTCAGGCCGGGCGGGATTCGCTATGCTTGCCCGATCCGCGCAGGGATGGCGGATCTGTCGTAATCACTCCAACCCGTCGGAGCCTGCCATGGGCCAGCAGTACAGCCAGTTGTCCGAACAACACATCCAGTTCATCGCGGGGCAGCGGATTTTTTTCGTCGGCACCGCTACCGCCGAGAGTCGCGTGAGCGTTTCGCCCAAAGGCATGGATTCGTTGCTCGTACTCAATCCCGAGCGCGTTATCTGGCTGAATGTCACGGGAAGCGGCAACGAGACATCGGCCCACGTCCAGCAGAACCCCCGTATGACCATCATGTTTTGTGCGTTTGACGGCGATCCGTTGATCATGCGGCTCTATGGCACCGCGAAAGTGATTCATAACGGCGATCCGGAATGGCATGAATTATTTCCGCTGTTCAAACCCTTGCCGGGAGCGCGGCAACTGTTCGACGTCACCATCGATCTGGTGCAAACATCCTGCGGGATGGCAGTGCCCCGCTACGCTCTGGTGGAAGATCGGGAACTGCTGAACGACTGGGCAACGAAGAAGGGCCATGGCGGCATAGCACAGTACTGGGCGGAGAAAAACCAAAGCACCATCGACGGTATTCCCACCAATATTGTCGCTAAAACCGGCCAATCCGGCCGTTCATAGCGGTACGCAATGAATATAAAGGCCCGCGTTGGGAACGCGCTGTGCGGGTCGCGCAGCCATTCGTTCGAAAACAACGCAACCGTTTCCGGATATTCTGCAAGTACTTCCCATTCGTACCCGGCCCCGGAAGGGTGGCCGGGGCGGCCCGCTGTCGTGCCGGACCCGTATCGATCGGCTCAGCAGTGCCGGCTGCGCACCAAGTCGACGATCACCTGCAGGATCGCGGCCGGGGACGGCGGACAGCCGGGGACGCTCGCATCGACCGGCAGCACGTTGGCGACCGCACCGCAGCTCGCGTAGCTCTCGCCGAAGATGCCGCCAGTGCAGCCGCAGTCGCCCACTGCTACCACCAACCGCGGCGGTGGCGTGGCCTGATAGGTGCACAGCAGCGCCTCGCGCATGTTGCGCGTGACGGGGCCCGTCACCAGCAACAGGTCAGCGTGGCGGGGGCTGGCGACGAAGCGGATGCCGGCGCCCTCGATGTTGTAGTAGGCATTGCCGAGAGCGTGGATCTCCAGTTCGCAGCCGTTACAGGAGCCGGCATCCACCTGGCGGATGCACACCGCCCGGCCGA
>JBPPNE010000347.1:0-2216 GCA_051306415.1 Porticoccaceae bacterium | reverse complement strand
GTGTCGGTGGGGTATTCGCGCACCGCCACGCCCAGCCGTGCCGACAGATCGAGCTGCTTCAGGTCCTGGATGACCCAGCCGGCCTGTTCGAGCTTCTGGTCGATGGCCTCGCGGGCTTTGGTTTCGGGCGTCATGCGTTATCTTCCTGATTCAGCAATTCAACGTAGTCGATGTATCCGCAAATATAGCCGGTTCGACCGCCACAGCCGATGGCCTTTGTTGCCCACGGGTTCCACAGCGCGGCGGTTTCGAGTTTGACGCGCCACCGGCAATAGCCGTTCCCCCGTCGGGTCGAGCTGCGCGCGGCGGGTCTCTGCTGCGCTGCGAGCCACCGGCTCCCCTTCAATCCGGGATGTCACCATCAGAAAGTTCCGACGCACCCATCCAGTAGCACAGCAGCGGCGCCGGGATGCGCATGATCTGGGTCGTAGTTTCTCCTAGTTGCGACAACCCCGACAGCGGCCCAAAATCATCGAGTGATTTGGTGACGACATAGCCGCGCGCAATCTTTTTCTGCTCGCACAGCTCAATCAGGCCTTTGAGTTCGCGCGCGCCAGTGTGCTGCGCGCGGTACTTGACCGCGAGGGGGATGATCTCACCATTGACCTCCACCACTAGATCGACTTCGCGATCCTTCTTGCCGCGCCAGTAGGTGAAGCGCACGTTCTGCGCGTAGTAGCGGGCGAACAGGTGCTTGAAGACTGCCGTCTCCGTGGCCACGCCGAGTGCGGTCGGATCTTCCAGAATGGCCTTGCCCTTGAGCATCACCGCCGGTGCGATGGCGGCATCGGCGAGGTAGATCTTGAAGCGTGCGCGCAGCACGTCCTTGCCGTAGCCGAAGGGCGGCAGGCGATAGATGAGGTGCGTCGCTTCCAGCAATTCGATGAAGTTCTGTGCCGTGGGCCGCTTCACCTCCAGGTTGGCGCAAAGGTCCACCATGTCGAGCAGGCCGCCGTCGTGCAGGCACAGATAGAGAAAAGTGTGCTCCAGATCGAGCACGCGACGCACGCCAAAGAGGGCCGTCATGTCGCGCTTCAGCACCTTGTCGATGATGTCCTCGCGCAGCAGGCGCTGGGCCTGAGTGATGCTCTCGACCTGCGCGGTCTGCGGGAAACCGCCGCGCAACAGGTATTCGTGGAAGTGGCCGACGTAGGACACGGCGACTTCCGTTGCCCGATAGAAGTCTGGCTGCTGCCAGTCGAACAGGTCGTGCAGTGACTTGAGCCTGGGCAGGGGCGGCAGCGACAGATTCTTGATCTGGAGATATTCGTAGAACGACAGCGTGGTCAGCCGGATGCTGTGCCAGCGGCCGACGCCGGACTCCTGCCCGGTCTCCACCAGCGGCATGGCCGATCCGGTGAAGGCAATGCGCCGACTTTTCTGGAAGTCCACCTGATGTTTGATCCATGTGCCCCAGTCACGGATGAACTGGGCCTCGTCAAGGAACAGGTACTCCAGCCCCTCCGCCCTGGGTTCGCGCTCGCGCCAGGCCTCCAGCACGGCGTCGATACCGGCGAGCTTCAGAATGGGGTGGTCGAAGGTGGCGTAGAGGATGTTGGCCGGCGGCACTCCCGCGCGCAGCAGCGTGTCGATGGCCTGTAACATCAAGGTTGTCTTGCCGATCTGGCGCGCGCCGGAAAGCAGGACAGCGCGGGGCGCGGGTGGCTTGGTCATCCAGGCGTGGAACTCCCGGAATGCGGCCCGTCGCCATTTGGACAGGTCGGCAATGGCCTCGTCTCGCCACCAGGGATTGAACTGGGTCAGGACAGCAATGAGCTCTTCTTTAGACAACCACATCTTGCGATTTCTGACCATTAATGACAAACAGTACAACTATACATTAATAAAATAGCTAAATTAAGCTTTAATACTGCCCCCAATATCCGTCTCGGTATCGATGCGCCTACTAACGGTGAGAAGGACTTGGCGTTAGCGCGCCTGCGGTCACCACCGCCGTTGCCAGCCGGGCCATTCCTGCCTATGCTGGGGACATTCCGACAACCCGCTTCCGCACCACCGAATCAGCATTGAGGACAACCCATGAACAAGAATATATTCATCACCAAGCCCGGCGACAACGTCAGTCTGGAGCCCAGCGACGAATACAACCACGCGGTGGAGCCGGCGCCGAATTTCAACGAGAGCGCCTACTACAACATCTATGATGCCAAGCAGAAAGTGGGCGGCTGGTTGCGCATCGGCAACCGGGTCAACGA
>JBPPNE010000346.1:0-4779 GCA_051306415.1 Porticoccaceae bacterium | reverse complement strand
TGCCTTAGAGCTTGCCCGTAGAGAAGGCTAAAAACTGTGGTGTCGGCGGATTGTCCAAGGGTCATCACTACGCGCTCGTCATCGGAATTGCCGGGCTCGGGTTTATCGGTGCCCGCTAGTTTAGCAAATCGCAGAGTCTGTCCCCGCCGCGACGCGGATGAAATTCTCTACTGCGCGACGCTTGTTGCACGCAAGGGGCGTTACGGTTCGCCGCGTCTCGTAGCGGACCTGGTGGATGCTGGCACGCCGGCCAACCGCAAGACGGTTGCAGCGAGCCTGAGCCGGCAGGGTTTACGGGCGAAAGCCGCCAAGAAGTTCAAGGCGACGACGAACTCGAAGCACAATTTGCCGGTTGCACCGAACTTACTGAAGCAAGACTTCACGGCCACGAAACCGAACCAGAAATGGGTCGGTGACATCACTTATTTGTGAACTGATGAGGGTTGGATTTATCTGGCAACCGTCATCGACCTGTACAGCAGCAGGGTGGTTGGGCGATGTCGGATCGCATGACGGCGAAGCTGGCGTGCGACGCACTGCAGATGGCCCTGTGGCGCCGGCAATCGCCTGCGGAACGTCTCTTTGAAAGTCGAGGCCATTCACGGCGAGAATTATGTGACGCGAGCCCAGATGCGAAAGGCCATATTCGAGTACATCGAGACAGACTACCATCGAACCCGCCGACACAGCGCCAACGGCAACATCAGCCCGGAAGCGTTTGAGGCACAACGAGCCGCTTAAATGTGTGTCCGTTGTTGGCGGCTAGGATCAGGATGCACGTCAATTGCACCACGAGGAATGTCCTGAACTAACCCTGCTTCAACAGCGCGGTTTGCCGGCAGACCGCGACAACTCGCCCGGTGCTGTCCCACAGCGTGCCTTCTTCATCGACGATGCCATTGGAAATGAGCGCGGTCTTGAACTCGCAGCGCAGGGGTCCACGCGCCGGTCGGCCGTGAATCTGTACGGTCAACTCCAGCGTCGGCACCCAACCGAGCGGGCCGTACAACGTAAACGACGGTGGTGGAAAACTGTCGGCAAACATCAGCAGCGCGAAGGCGTCGATGTCACTGCCATCGGCGAGCGCGGTCCACCCCAGCCAGCGGCCGGAGTTATCCGGCGCGCCGTTCATCGCGGCAACATTGGCGGGCGTGGCCCTTTGCAGCAGGCGCTGGCGCAGCGTGATGCTGTCGGCCTGCGGCATATCGTCACAGGCGTCGATAGGGGGTATGTCGGGCATTGCATCGGCGCTCAAAAAGGCACCGTTCAACTTGTCCGCATCGGTGTAGACGCCAGTCAGCTGCACTTTCAATTGCCCGTTCTGGATCATCCGCACATTGCCGAAGGACACGCTGCCGCCACTGCGCAGGACATCGACTTCGCAGCGCACCGGACCGGGCTCGGTGCGGGCGAGATAATAAGCCGTCACCGCCAGCGGATCCTTGTGTGGTAGCGCGGCGGATAACGCCCGCGCGCCCAGGGCCATGACGTAGCCACCGTTAAGCCCCTTGCCGATGCACCAGCCATCGGAGAAGACGCCTTGCCAGACATTGTCGGCAACCCGCTCGACGGCGGTGTCGCGGTGAAATTCGCCAAAATTAGCACTGTGCTCGGTCAAATTGGCACCCCTTCAATGCTGGTTTCTTTAACTCGCGGTCAGCTCGGTGGTAGCGGGACGCGACCCCGAGAGCAAGCCGATGGGCGATATCGCCTAGAGCTGGATACCCAGCACGGCACTGAGGTCGGCAATGGCCTGATCTTCGGCAATCACCTTGATCGTGGTCATACCCAGTGCCTTGGCGGGCTTGAGGTTGATGCCGAGATCATCCAGGTAAACCACCATGGCCGGTTCCACCTGCATGCGCTCGCAAGCGAGCAGATAAAACGCCGAATCGGGCTTGCGCATGCCCTCCTTGCTCGACTGCAAAACGTGATCGAACAGCGTCATTACCGCCTTGACCTGCGCGGCGCTGTCCTCCGAGCGCGACATGCCGGGCCCGGCGCCGGCGCGCACATTGTTGGTGAGGCACGCGACCTGATAATTCCGCTTAACGCGCTTCAACACCTCGACCATGCGCGGGCGCACGTCGCCACTGAGCAGGGCAACCACCTCGCGGCCGGGAATCGGGTGGCCTGCGGCGGTGGCTTCGATGAGGAACGCGCGATCAAATTCATCCAGATCGATCTGGCTCGACTCGAACAGCGCCCATGCGTTGGTGTCGGGATTGGTCGCATTGATGCGGCGAATAATGTCCCGCGGCAAACCGCGCTCAGCCTCGAAACGATTGAACGCCTCGAACGGCGATGTCGTCAACACGCCGCCGAAATCCCATAGCACTGCCGTTATAGCCATCGGCCACACGCCTCCCCGTTGAAAAATTTGAGCGGCGATTATAGCCGCTGAGCTGTCACCGGCCAGCGCGTTGTTTCGTGGACACTCGTTTCCTGACCACCGGGACACCGCTTGCTTGCTTCCGCTGCGGTTTTTCTGCTCAACTGGGTGCATCCAATAAACTAAAAATGGGAGAAACGGTTATGAACAGAGGACATGCGCTGGTCACCGGCGCCATCGGCGGTCTCGGTACCGCAATCGTGAAACGACTCATCGCTGCGGGCATTCCGGTCATCGGCACCGACCGCCGCGGGGAGGATCTGGACGCATGGCAAAGCAGCGAGCTAAACGCGGACCAACGGCACCTGTTCAGCTTCTACCCACTGGATGTGACCAAGGAAGACCAGGTCAACGATCTCGCCACCATGCTCTCGGTGCAGGGCACCCCCGTCGCCTACCTGATCAACAATGCCGGCATCCAGGGTAATGCCAAACCCTGGGAGCTCGATTCGAAAACCTGGGATCGCGTCATCAAGGTGAACATGAATGGCACTTTCTACCTCACCCGCGCCTTCAGCAAGGCGATGGTAGAGCGGGAGTTCGGTCGCATCGTCAATTTCGCCTCCCTGTACGCCTTTCACCCCGGCGTCGGCCAGGGCCCCTATGCGGCTGCAAAGGCGGGCGTCAGTGGCTACACCCGGTCGGTGGCGCTGGATCTGGCCAAATACGGTGTCACCGTCAACGTGATCGCGCCGGGCATGATCTGGCACGAGCGGCTGCGCGGTGTGCTCCCCGACGCTGAATACGAAAAGATGTTCGCGCAGATTCCGGCCGGGCGCTCCGGCAAGCCGGAGGAGATCGCCGGCGCCGTTGCCTTTTTCTGCTCGGAAGAGTCGTCCTATGTCACCGGGCAAACACTTCACGTCAACGGCGGGCTGTACCTCCCAGGTTGAAGCGTTTACCGGGCGAAAACAACTCGCTCAACTCTCTGACTGATGCCAGTCATAACTATAACTATGTGAGGCAATGGTATGAAAAAGAAACATATTCTCGATGGTATTCGGGTGCTGGATTTCTCTCAACATGTAGCCGGCCCCGGCGCGACCCGGATGATGGCGGAGATGGGCGCCGAAATCATCAAGCTCGAACTCGCCCCCAACGGCGAACAGATTCGCCAGATCGGCTTCAAGAAAAATGGTCGTGGGATTTACTTCATTCAACAGAATCGCGGCAAGAAGAGCGTCTGCGTCAACCTGAAGACGGAGCAAGGTCAGGCTATCGTCAGCGAGCTGGTGAAAAAAGTCGATGTCGTGCTGGAGAACTTTGCCCCCGGCGTCATTGGCCGTCTTGGCTTCGACTGGGATCGGGTGCACGCACTCAACCCGAGTGTCATCATGTGCTCGGTCTCCACCTTTGGTCAGGATGGTCCCCTCGCCACTTTGCCCGGCTATGATTATATCGGTCAGGCCTACGCGGGCATCACCAGCATGATTGGCGACAAGGAGAACGGTCCCTACATTCCCATTGCCGCCATTGGCGACACCGCCACCGCGACCCACGCCCTTGCCGCCATCAACGCCGCCCTCTATCACCGGGCGACTGGGGGTGGTGGTCAGTTCATCGATGTGTCACTGCTCGACTGTTATTTTCACTGCCACGAGATGAATGTCGGTCTGATCAGCGCCAGCGACGGTGCTATCAATCCGATGCTGCCCGGCAAATTCCACAGCGCTGTATCTCCCGCCGGCGTCTACAAAAGCAAGGATGGCTATCTGGTGCTGCTCGCCATCCTGCGCGCCTGGCCGGTATTTTGCGATGTCATGGGTAAACCTGAGCTAACCAAGGATCCACGCTTCATCGATGACCCCGCTCGAGTCGCCAATCAGGTCGAGCTCACACGAATTATCGAAGACTGGTTTCAGGCTCAAGAAAGCGATGCCGCTACCGTCGCCCTGCTCGGCGAGCGGCATATCCCGGTGGCCCCGGTTCTGTCGATTCAGCAGACGATGAATCATCCGCACATGCGCGGGCGCGGCACCGTGCGCACGATCACCGACCGCGGCGCCGGCACCTTCGACATGCCGGGCATGCCGCTGCGGTTTTCTGAATTCAACAATGATCTGGACCTGCAGGCACCCTATCTCGGGGAACACAATGCCGAGGTGCTCGGCAAGCTGCTCGGCTTCGAGGACAATAAAATCAGCGATCTCCTCGCGGCCGGTGTACTGGTGCAGGAGGCCGTGCCCACGGGCCACTGACGACGCACCCAGAGCAGTGGCGCGACGCTGATGTTGGCACACAGGGGAGACTGTGGCCTGGTCCCGAGTTGCCAAGCTAGGCTAATGTGCCGGACAACTGGGCGCCGAACCGGGTATAGAGGTAAAAGATATTGCTGGCGGTGCCGGCGCTATAGCCGTCAACTCCAATGGGCTTATCTGGTCAATCTG
>JBPPNE010000345.1:0-28939 GCA_051306415.1 Porticoccaceae bacterium | reverse complement strand
GAAAAGCGGTTTTCGATGCCCTGGTCACAGCCGGCGGCGCGCATGCGCGAGCTGATTCAGGCGATGCGGGCCATCTGGGCCAATTGGTACGATGGCGAGCCACTGAATTTTCGCGGCCAGTTCTACCAGCACACGTTGATGACCCCGGTGTTCACGCCGACGCCGAGTGAATCCGGTCCTCCCCGCGTGTTTCTCGCGGCAGTCGGCCCCATGATGACGGCAGTAGCGGCGGACCTGTGCGAGGGCATGCTGGTGCATCCGCTGACCTCGACCACCTATCTTCGCGAGCACACGCTGCCGGTCATTGAAGCCGGCCTGCGCCGGCGCGGCCTGACCCGCGGGGATTTCGAGTTGTCCTACCCCGTCTTCGTGGTCTCCGGGCAAACCGAGGAAGCGTTCAACAAGGCGCACCAGGCGATCCGGCAGCGCATTGCTTTCTATGCATCGACACCGGCCTACCGCCGCGTGTTGGAAACCCACGGCTGGGAAAACCTGCAACCGCAGTTAAACATGATGTCCAAGCAGGGCCGCTGGGAGGAGATGGGCGATTTGATCGACGACGAGATGCTCAATACCTTCGCCGTGGTGGGCGAGCCCAAGGACATTGTCCCGCTGATCAAGACCCGTTACAGCGGATTGGTGGATCGGATCACGCTGAATTTCAGCTTCGCGCCGCCGGAACAACACCCGCAACTCATTCGCGAGCTGGCCGCTTGACGGCATCCGCCGCGCGTGCCGGCGCCTATCAGGAGACAGCGCCATGATTGTCAAACAGATCTGGACGGGCAACGACTACCGCAACTTCAACTACCTGATCGCCTGCCCGGAAACCGGTGAGGCGCTCGCCATCGACCCGCTCGCCCACCAGCTTTGCCTGGATATCGCAAAGGAAAATGGCTGGCAGATCACCCAGATACTGAATACCCACGAGCACTTCGACCACACTGGCGGCAACGCCGCTTTAGTCAAGGCCACAGGTGCCAAGGTGCTCGCCCATAGGAATGCCAAGGACAGTATTCCCGGGCTGGATCGCGGTCTTGCGGCGGGTGACGTCATCAAGGTCGGGCGCACCGTCGAGTTGCTGGCGCTGGATACGCCCGGCCACACCATGTGCCATATCTGCCTGCTGTCGAAGACCGACGAGCCGGGCCTGTTCTGCGGCGACACCCTGTTCAATGCCGGCGCCGGCAACTGTCACCACGGCGGGCATCCGGAGCAGCTGTACCACACCTTCGCGAGCCAGTTGGCCAAGCTTGACGACAGCACGCGGATCTATCCCGGCCACGACTACATCAACAACAATCTGGAATTCACGCTGGATCGGGAGCCGGACAACACCCGCGCCAGCCAGCTTCTCGAAACGATCCGACAGCAGGATCCAGAGCACGCACTGGTGTCGACGCTGGCCCTGGAAAAGGAGATCAACACGTTTTTCCGGCTGCAAAGCCCCTCGGTAATTGCGAGATTGCGTAAAGCTTTTCCGGATCTGGACGATAATCCTGAGCCAGGAACCGTGTTCTTGAAACTTCGGGAGTTGCGCAACCACTGGTGAGCGTCCGGATAAACCCTGTTCAGAATTCGATGAGGAGCACTATGAAAACCCGTTATTGCGTTATCGCAGTTTTGTCGCTGTCGTGCTGGGCTGCTGTCGCCGGTGATTTGACGGTGGATTCGGCCATTGGTGGTGCGATCGGCGGCGCTGTGGGAGGTGCGGTGGGCGCCGAAGTCGGCGGGCGCGACGGCGCGATCATCGGTGCCGGGGTGGGTGCCGCCGCCGGCACCGCGATCAATACCAAGGATGACCGCGAGCACCGCAGCCGTGACCACGACGATGATTACGACGACCATCGCCACCGCCATCACGATGGCGGTGGATTCTGCCCCCCGGGCCAGGCCAAAAAGGGTCGCTGTTAGACCGCTCCGCGAAGGCGGAAAATAAAAAGGGGCCTGCAAGGCCCCTTTTTGCTTCTTCCGCGGCTTTTGTCACGGCGCCGCTTTGCTGGTATCGCCACGGGCCAGCACCAATTTGCCCTCCTTGACAGCGATGCGATCACCGGGGTCATGATCCATGCGAACCTGGCCCTCCTTGTCGCCAAGGCGATAGCTGACGTCGTAGCCGACTAGTTTGTCCCGGGTATCGGTGACCGTGTGGCAGCGGCGCTCAGTCGTCGTGTAGGTGTCGTTAGCCTGCATCCGCTCTTGAACTTTGTTGCCTGCGTAACCGCCGCCCGCGGCGCCTGCCACCGTGGCGACTTTTTGGCCGCGGCCGCCGCCGACCTGCTTACCTAGCACGCCACCGATCACGGCGCCGGCCACCGTGCCAATGATCTGGTGCTGATCCTTCACCGGCTTCTGCCGGGTCACGGCGACGTCTTCGCAAACCTCCCGCGGCGTCTTGATCTTTTCGTTGACCGCATTGACGGCGAGAACTTCGGCGTAGTCCGGCTCCGGGTTCAGCATCTTGTAGCCAGCAACGACGCCACCCGCGGTCGCGACCAGCGCGCCGATAACCATACCCGCAATCATTGATTTGTTCATGGCAAAGGCCTCCGTGGGCATAGCCGTCATGGGATGAAGCTGCGCGCAAGATAGACGGCTCCGGTTTTGCCGTCAAGCGATGCCGGCAGGGCGAAACCGCTTTCGCGTCCTGCGCCACGAGCGGTAAGAGACTGGTAAGATGCGAAGCCTACAATCCACGGTGCCAGATGTGTCAGCCCGATACCTTTTCCTCCCCGCAACACCGGATTAATCGTCCATGCATAAAGAAAGCTTCATTATCGCCATTGCCGTTGCGGTGTTGACCATCATGTTCTGGGCCGCGGTGAACCGTCCGGAGACCGAACCGGCTTGGCCGAAGATAATCCAGGGGTTTTCCTTTGCACCGTTTCGCGCGGATCAGGATCCGACGGACGAGCGCTATCCGAGCGTCGATGAAATCGACGAGGATCTCGAATTGCTGGCGGGGCGGACTCACGCGGTGCGCACCTACTCGGTGGAGGGCAGTCTGGGAGAGATCCCGGCGCTCGCCAAGAAGCACAAAATCAATGTCACCCTCGGCGCCTGGGTGGATGGCGACCAGAAAAAAACCCGGCGAGAAATCAAGCGCGCGCTGAACATTGCCGGGCGATCAAGCAATGTGGTGCGGGTCATGGTGGGCAACGAGGCGCTGCTGCGGGGCGAGGTGAGCGTCGAGGAATTGATTGCCTACCTGGATGACGTCCGCGAGAAAACGCGCATTCCGGTGAGCACCGCCGAGCCTTGGCATATCTGGCTGAAGTATCCGCAACTAGCCGACCACGTCGATTTTGTTACCGCGCACATGCTGCCCTACTGGGAAGGTGTTCCGCTGGATTCGGCCGTCGATTTCGTTGTCCAGCGGGTGCATGATCTGGAGCAGGCGTTCCCCGGCAAACCGATCCTGATCGGTGAGGTAGGCTGGCCCAGCAACGGCCGCACCCGCCAGGGCGCGGTGGCCTCCGATGCCAATGAAGCGATTTTTCTGCGCCAATTTCTGGCCCGCGCCAAGCAGGAGAAGTATTCCTACTATCTGATGGAGGCTTTTGATCAACCCTGGAAGCGCGGGGTAGAAAGCGGTGTCGGGGCCTATTGGGGGGTTTACAACGCCTGGCGCGAGCCTAAATTTCCGTTCAGCGAGCCGATTGTCAACATTCCCAACTGGCCGACGCTGGCGGCGATCTCGGTAGTGGTCGCGTTGATCACTTTCGCGGTCCTCGTCATCGACAGCAAACTGATGCGCAGTCGCGGGCGGGGGTTTCTCGCGGTGATCGCCTATAGCGCGGCTACTGCTGCCGTCTGGATCATTTACGACTATATCGACCAGTACATGACGATGACCGCACTGGTGGTCGGAGTGCTGCTGATTGTGGGCATGATCGGCGTTATCGTGGTCCTGCTCGCCGAAGCCCATGAGTGGGCGGAAGCCCTCTGGTTGAAAGAGCACCGGCGCATCTTCCGTCCGCTGGAAATCAGCGATGACCAGTTGCCGATGGTGTCCGTGCATGTGCCAGCGTACAACGAACCGCCGGACATGATGATCGCCACTCTGGACGCCCTCGCCAACCTGGACTATCCCCGCTTCGAAGTCCTCGTGATCGACAACAACACCAAGGATCCGGCGGTGTGGCAGCCGGTCGCCGCACACTGTGAAAAACTGGGGTCGAGATTTCGCTTCTTCCACGTCGATCCACTCGCCGGGTTCAAGGCTGGGGCGCTCAACCTGGCGCTGCGTGAAACCACACCGGATGCCACCGTGGTGGCCGTCATCGACAGCGACTACCGGGTCCATCCGCGCTGGCTGCGCGAACTGGCGCCGCAATTGATGAAAGAAAAGACAGCCATCGTTCAGGCCCCGCAGGATTATCGCGACGCCAATGAGAACGCGTTCAAGGCGATGACGTATGCCGAGTATCGCGGCTTTTTTTACATCGGCATGATTACCCGCAACGAGCGCAACGCCATCATCCAGCACGGCACCATGACCATGGTGCGCAGAAGCGAGCTGGAGCAGGTGGGCGGATGGGCGGAATGGTGCATCACCGAGGATGCCGAACTTGGTCTGCGGGTTTTTGAAGAGGGCTATGAAGCCGACTATATTCCCAAAAGCTACGGTCGCGGCCTGATGCCGGATACCTTCCTGGACTTCAAGAAACAGCGCTTTCGCTGGGCCTTCGGCGCCATTCAGATTTTGCGCCGGCATACGTCCACGCTGTTTCGCGGGCGCGGCCGTCTGAGCTTGGGGCAGCGCTATCATTTCGTCGCTGGCTGGCTGCCCTGGATCGCGGACGGCATCAATGTCATCTTCAATTTGGCGGCGCTCGGCTGGACGGTGGCGATGATATTCGCGCCCACCAAGATCGATCCGCCACTGCTGATATTCTCGGTGTTGCCGCTGACACTGTTCGTGTTCAAGCTCGGTAAGTTGATCTACCTGTATCGCACCCGGGTGGAAGCGACGGCGGTGCAGACCCTCGCCGCCGCCATCGCCGGACTTGCTCTCACGCACACTATCGGCGTCGCCGTTCTCACCGGCTTTGTCGTCCGTGAAAAGCCGTTTTTCCGCACCCCGAAGCAGGCGAGCAGCCAGGCTCTGGTCAAGGCGCTTGGCGCAGCGCGCGAGGAAACCCTGCTGCTGTTCGCGTTGGTGCTAGCTTCGTGTGCGGTGATCGCGACCTTCGGCACCGAGACGCTCGACCTATTGGTGTGGTCAATCATGCTGTTGATGCAGGCCATTCCCTATGCCTGTTCGCTGATATTGTCCATCGTCAGCGCCTTCCCCCAGTTGCCGGCGCGGCTTGTCGGTGAAACCGGCAGCATGAAGGAGGCGGCTCAGCATCTGCTTCATCCGGCACCTGAGCAGGCCGGGATGCCGGCGGGGAAATGACCTTTGCCGCACAAATGGGGATAACTTATTGGCATCAGATGCCAATAAGTTATCCGGCCTTGGTAGCTAGGCCCGCAGTCGCGGAGACGGGAGGATCAGTTTTATAACTGAAGCTCTTTCGTGCGGAATGAGATCGCAGCTCGCCTTACGGGCAGATGTGCGGTATCTGCAAATGAATGTCGCGGTCTTTTTCGTTGGCCAGGCGGTGGGGAAGGATATTCAGTTTGATGCCATAAATTCGCGCGTGGACGGGAAGCTCAACTGGGCGCGCCTGGAAACCGGTACGGTCCTCCGCTTATTTGTGGGGCGCGCAACGGACGCAACGAAAGGGACATAGCTTGATCAGCTATCAGCGACATATTGACGGCTTGCGTGCGCTGGCGGTTCTTGCCGTAGTGGGCGACCATCTCGGATTCAATATTATACGCGGCGGGTATGCTGGCGTTGATGTGTTTTTCGTAATTTCAGGTTATCTCATTACCGGCATCATCGCACGCGACATCGACGCAGGCTCCTTCAGCTTCAGGGAGTTCTATGTCCGACGTATCCGGCGTATTGTCCCGCCACTGGTGGCCATGGTCGCCGCACTGCTCATCACCGCCTATGTGATCATGCTGCCGGCGGAGTTCATCAACCTCGGCAAGGCGGCGTTGGCCGCCGTACTGTCAGTGTCCAATATCTGGTTTTGGAAAAGCCAAGGCTATTTCGATGTAACAGCACACGAGCAGCCATTGCTGCACACTTGGAGCCTGGGGGTCGAGGAGCAATTTTATCTGCTCTGGCCTATCGCCTTGGTTGGCCTGTGGAACCTTTCAAAAAGGCGAGCGTGGCTGCGGCCCAGCACTACTACATTTGTCGCCATGATAGGGCTTCTACTTCTAGCCGGATTTCTGGTGAAGGTTAGCGAGACTTTTTCGTTTTACATGCTGCCAACGAGAGCGTGGGAGCTCTTGGCGGGAGCGACCATCGCGCTCTGGCGCGCCACGGCTTGGTGGAAAAGGGCCGCTAGACCATCGCTGCTGTTTGTAGCCGGGGTGGCACTGATAATTCTTCCAATGCTCACATACAAGCACGACACGGAGTTCCCGGGGTTCAGCGCCCTTCCCGTTGTCGTTGGCACAGGGCTGTTGATCTTGCTGCATAACCATCCTGCCAGCTGGGCGAGCCGGCTGCTGGGTAGCTATATCCCTTCGTTCTTCGGCAGGATCAGCTATTCGCTTTATCTCTGGCACTGGCCGCTCATCGTACTGCAACAACAACACAGACTGATCCCGCTGCCTGACATGGGCTTGGGCCGCGGCAGCCTGTTTTTCGAACGTGGCGTGCTCTTTGTCCTCATGATTGGCTTGGCCTACGCATCCTATCGATACGTCGAGGGGCCGTTCCGGAAACGATGGACGCTAGCGCCGCTGGCTGGCGGCGCAGTCTTGGTGACAGCTTCTCTGGTTGTGATAGTGACTGGTGGTTTGGCCTATCGCTTTCCGGCCGGAGTGCTGAATTATGATAAATATCTGTCCTACGACAAAAGTGCGCAATTCAGAACTGGTGTTTGCTTCGATGAGGAGGCTCAGGTTTTTATCTACAAGTCCGAGTGCTTCGAATTTGCAACAGACCGGCCCAATGTGCTCGTCTTGGGAGATAGTTATGCAGCACACCTCTGGTATGGATTGCATCAGCATCCCGTGCATGTAGCCCAGGCGACGGCTGCTGGATGCCGCCCGCTGATGGACAAAACCTCCAAGTCGGCCCCCGGATGCACGGAGATGGTGGACTACGTTTACCAAAAATTTCTGGTGGACAACAAGCCCGACCTGTTGATTATCGCCGGACGCTGGACCGAGGCTGACGTTGGGGAGATCAGGCCGAGCCTGCAGCGACTAAAGGAACTTCAAATCAACACCCTGCTGGTCGGGCCGACCGTCGAGTATGACGGCGCGCTGCCTCAGTTGCTGGCGTGGGCGGCCATGGGCGACAAAGGTATTGTAGAGCGCAAGCTCGTCCTCAGCCGCTTTGCTCTGGATCAAAAAATGGCCGTGATTGCCGGCCAGAATGGCGTCCCGTATTTTTCGATAATAGCGCTGCTGTGCGGAAATACGCTGAAGTGCCAGCAGGTGATAGGTTCCGCGCCGCTGGCATTTGACGTAGGCCATTTCACCCCCGAGGGCTCCCAGCTCATCGCTAGCCAACTACTCACACACCTGGCTAAGTAATTGACCCCCTCGAATTGACGGAGTATGGCCCAATGAGCCATCGGGACGCGTGATGAGGCGCATGATATCGAAGCGTATGGGGTGCTGGGGGTCGCGGGTTACGATGGCCACGTTAATAAGCCGACCATAGGGTGTGCGTGCGTCGCCATCACGGCCGGCTCGAAATAACGCAGCTCTACTCGTCGGCGTGACTGGTGTCCGGCTCGCCCTCTCGGGTGGTGTCGTCGTTCTCCGGCGCGGCTTCATTCGCCGACGGTGGGATTGGCGCCGCCACATCCTTGACTATCTCGGCTTCCGTGCGCTCGATACCGATGCGGAAAACCGCATACCCGGGCATCACCATCTGATTCACCGCCATGCCGAGGATTCGGCCCGCCTGGGGCGAGACGATACGGCTGCGGACATTGTTGATAGGATCGGTAACGGTGCCAAGCAATTGTCCTGAAGCGACTTTATCACCCGGTTGGACAGCTGCCATCAGAATGCCGCCCTGGCTGGCGCGCACCCAGCGCGCGTCGTAGTAGATGGGTTGCGGATCCCGCCAGTACCAGGCTTTCTTCACCATGCCCAAGTGGTACATCAGGCTTTCCACTGCCTTGGTGCCATGGCTGACTGCGTCGGGTTGAAACCGCATCGGCTCGCCGGCTTCGAGCACCACGGCGGGAATCCCCGCATCGGTAGCCGCTCGACGCAATGTGCCCGGTGCGCCCTTGTCCTTGAGGACGGCGGTGGTGCCGAAGCCCTGAGTCAGATGAACAACCTCGCTGTAGCTGAGATCGGCGCGCAACTGCGGCAGGTTGGTGCGGTGGAAAGAACCGGTGTGCAAATCGACCAGAGCATGGCAATACCGGATGACGTTGGTAAACAGCGAATGGGCAATGCGCGATGCCGAGCTGCGTTCGGGGACGCCCGGGAAATAGCGATTGAGGTCGCGGCGGTCGGAAAGGTAACGATAGCCGCGCTCGAAGCCATGCAGGTTGGTGATGGGTACGACGACCAGGGTACCGTAAAGGCCTTTGGGATCGGTTCGATAAAACACCCGCCGCGCGATTTCGATGCCGTTGATTTCATCGCCGTGAATGGCCGCGGTGACACACAGCACCTTGCCGGGGTGGCTGCCATGGGCCACCAGAACGGGGGTCGGGGTTTCGATGCCGGAATACTGCTGGTTGGCGAACCAGGACAGTTTGCGGATTTCCCCCGGGGGAACCTCCGCGCCTAGCAGTTTGAACGGTGTGGCCGGGGTAGGCGCCTCCACCCCTTTGGGCACTTCAGCGCCTGCTCCCAGCGGGGCCTGAGGTGATGGAGCAGTGGCATTGTCGATAGTCTGCGCCTGAGCGGGGGAAACGTCCCCGCTCCCAGCCGCTGATGGAGTCGGGGACGACAGCAATTCAGGAGCGGTCGGAACGGTTTTTTTGCTGCTTCCAATCGCCGTGGTGTGGCCAGCGGGTTGGCTGACCGTCGCTGCGGAATCCGCTGCGATATCGTCATCCAGGGTTTCCGTAGCCAGTACAGCGTGCCCAAAACCGAGCATCGCGACGACAGCCCAGATCGTGCGCCCGCGCCGTGCCGATCCGGATTCACGGCTGTTGTCCTTTGCGGGTGTCGTCATAAGTAAGGAGCTTCAGAAAAAAAGAGAGCGCTGGGCTTCGGAATCAGCAAAAGCTATGCCACAAAACAAGCTCGTCGGCGCATCAAGCCCGCTTTTCGAGCAGCGCGACGGCTTCTCTCGCCAGCGGATTCAAGTCGTCACCCTGGGTGGCGACGTGGTCGCAGACGTGGCGGATCATTTTTGGAGTCCAAAACCGGGTGACGTGGCTTGCAATGCTCGCGGCCGTTTGCTGGGCATCGCTGCCGCGCGGGATGTTGGCGGCGATCTGGTTGATCATTTTAATCAGGTGGTCGATTTGCGAATGGTTCACGGAATAACTGCCTTGTTTGATACGGGATAATGTGAAATTAGCCAGTCTGCGCCGCTTTATCCTGCCGCATCTGGTTGGCCGCAGGGTTGGAAAGCTTTGGGCCACCCAATACGGCGGCCACCGGCAGCTGTACCTTGGTACTGTGGATATCGTGCCATTTTTCTAGCGCCCGGCGTTGAAAAAATGACGGTCGGCGACACCGGCGCACAGCGGATGTCGAGTTCAATAGGGTCATAACGGGTGCTTTTTCACGCTCTTGCCAATCACGGCGCCGCGCCACTAATGCGCTCGGCGCCGGTGTACACCATATGCCGTCCGGGACGCGCGAAACCGACCAAGGTCAGACCGGCCGTCAACGCAAAATCGATGGCGAGGGAGGTCGGCGCGGATACCGCGACCAGGATTTCCATGTCCAGCTTCGCGGCCTTGGAGACCATTTCATAACTGGCTCGACTCGAGATCAATGCAAAACCGTCGCCGCGCGGCCCGCGGCCTTTTACGTTGAGCGCACCGATCAGTTTGTCGAGCGCATTGTGGCGGCCAACGTCCTCGCGCAACAGTTGGATTTCACCGTTGACGCTGCACCAGGCGGCGCCGTGGGTAGCCCCGGTTTCCGCTTGCAGGGGCTGGAATTTTGTCAGGCTTTCGACGGCCTGTTGCAGCGCGAGTGGGGTGATCTGAAGGGTATGGGGCACTCTGCCGGGGGGCCGCAGCGCCTGGGCCAGGGATTCGGCGCCGCACAGCCCGCAGCCGGTGCGACCGGTGAGATTGCGGCGCTGATCCTTGAGTAGCGCGAAGCGCTCGCTGCTGATGGTCAGCGCGATTTCGATGCCTCCGTCGCGCGGCGTACACTCGATGTCGTAGAGCTGGTCGGGGGTTTCGAGAATGCCCTCGGACAGACTGAAGCCAAGGGCGAAATCTTCGAGATCGCCCGGACTTACCATCATCACCACGTGGGAGATGCCGTTGTAGACCAGCGCGGCCGCCGTCTCGGTGGCGACCCGATCAGTCACCGCGACCGGGGCGCCCTTGTCCCGCTGCCAGTGCGATGCCTCGACGATGCGGGAGCGGGGCGCAGTGGGCTGCTCCGCCGTGGGCTTTTCCAAGATGCGCCTAGGTCGCGGTGCTGGCGGTGTGCTCACGGCGTTTGGCCTGTTTGAGCAGCTTGAGTTGCTGTTCGTTGAATTCGCGCTGGCGGGTCTGCCATTGGGACGGCGCGGTCACCTTGCTCGCCTGCACCGCCGTGACCTTGTACTCCGGGCAGTTGGTCGCCCAATCGGAGTTGTCGGTGGTGATGACGTTGGCCCCGGATACCGGGTGATGGAAGGTGGTGTACACCACGCCGGGCTGCACCCGGTCGGTGATGCGGGCGCGCAGCACGGTGTCGCCGACGCGGCTCTGGATGCCAACCCAGTCGCCTTCCTCAATCCCCCGCTCCTCGGCGTCGTGGGGGTGAATCTCCAGCACATCCTCGGGGTGCCAGGAGGTGTTGGCGGTGCGCCGGGTCTGGGCGCCGACGTTGTACTGCGACAGGATGCGCCCGGTGGTGAGCAATAGCGGAAACTTTCTGGTCGCGCGCTCGTCCGTGGGCACGAACTCGGTGAGGGCGAAGTGACCGAGGCCGCGCACGAACTCGTCCTCGTGCATGGTCGGCGTGCCCTCCGGCGCCTCGGCATTGCAGGGCCATTGAATGCTGCCGAGTTCATCGAGGCGCGCGTAGCTGACGCCGGTGAACGTGGGCGTCAGCCGCGCGATCTCGGCCATGATCTCGCCGGGATGGCTGTAACTCATGTCCAGTCCCAGTGCCTTGGCGAGACCCAGCGTGGCCTCCCAGTCGGCGAGTCCAGCCTTGGGCGGCATCGCGCGGCGGACGCGGGAGATGCGCCGTTCCGCGTTGGTGAAAGTGCCGTCCTTCTCCAGGAAAGATGCCCCCGGCAGGAACACATGGGCGAACTTGGCGGTTTCGTTGAGGAACAAATCCTGCACGATCAGGCATTCCAGCGAGGAGAGTGCCGATTCGACGTGGTGGGTGTTGGGGTCGGACTGGGCGATGTCCTCGCCTTGGCAATACAGCCCCTTGAAGTCGCCGTCGATGGCGGCGTCGAACATGTTGGGAATGCGCAGGCCGGGCTCGGCGTCGAGGGTGACGTGCCAGTCGTTCTCGAACAGCGCGCGGGTGGCAGCATCGGAGATGTGGCGGTAGCCCGGCAGTTCGTGGGGAAACGAACCCATGTCGCAGGAGCCCTGCACATTGTTCTGCCCGCGCAGGGGGTTCACGCCGACGCCCTCGCGGCCGATGTTGCCGGTGGCCATCGCCAGGTTGGCGATGCCCATGACCGTGGTCGAGCCCTGGCTGTGCTCGGTGACGCCGAGGCCGTAATAGATAGCGGCATTGCCGCCGGTGGCGAATAGCCGCGCCGCTGCGCGCACATCGGCGGCGGTGATGCCGGTGATGCTCTCGGTGACCTCCGGTGAGTTGCGCTCCTCACTCACCAGCGCGCGCCACTGCGCGTAGGCCGGCTCTTCGCAGCGCTCGGCGATGAATTCGCTGGCTTCCAGACCCTCGGTCACCACCACATGGGCCATGGCGTTGATGAAGGCGACGTTGGTGCCCGGCCGCACCGGCAGATAGTAGCTGGCCTCGACGTGGGGACCCTTGACCAGATCGATGCGGCGGGGATCGACGACGATCAGCTTGGCCCCCTCGCGCAGGCGCCGTTTCAACCGCGACGCGAACACCGGGTGGGCGTCGGTCGGGTTGGCGCCCATGACCATGATGACGTCAGCCTTGGCGACGGACGCAAAGGACTGGGTGCCGGCGGATTCACCCATGGTCGTCTTCAGGCCATAGCCGGTGGGCGAGTGGCAGACGCGCGCGCAGGTATCGACGTTGTTGTTGCCGAACCCGGCCCGCACCAACTTCTGCACCAGATAGGTCTCCTCGTTGGTGCAGCGCGACGAGGTGATGCCGCCGATGCTGTTGCGGCCGTACTTCTCTTGGATCGTGCGCAGGCGCGCGGCGGCGAACTGGAACGCCTCGTCCCAGGACACCACCTGCCAGGGCTGGTCGATGCGCTCGCGAATCATCGGCGTGGTGATGCGGTCGGGGTGGGTCGCGTAGCCGAACGCGAAGCGGCCTTTCACACAGGAGTGGCCGTCGTTGGCCTTGCCGTCTTTCCAGGGCGTCATGTTGACCACCGTGTTGCCGCGCATCTCTGCCTTGAAGGCGCAGCCGACGCCGCAGTAGGCGCAGGTGGTCAGCACACTGTGTTCGGGCTGGCCGTGCTGGATGATGCTGTTTTCCATCAGCGTCGCGGTCGGGCAGGCCTGCACGCAGGCACCGCAGGACACGCACTCGGAATCCATGAACAGCTGATTCTGGCCGGGGCTGACCTTGGAATCGAAACCGCGGCCGTCGATGGTCAGCGCGAAGGTCCCCTGCACCTCGTTGCAGGCGCGCACGCAGCGCGAGCAGACGATGCACTTGGACGGATCGAAGGTGAAATAGGGGTTCGATGTGTCCTTCTCGGCGTCGAGGTGGTTCGCACCGCTGTAGCCGTAGCGCACTTCGCGCAGGCCGACTTCGCCAGCGGTATCCTGCAACTCGCAATTGCCGTTGGCGGCGCAGGTCAGGCAGTCGAGGGGGTGATCGGAGATATACAGCTCCATCACATTGCGGCGCAGGCGGGCGACGGGGTCAGTCTGGGTGCGCACTACCATGCCGGCCTCGGCCGGGGTAGTGCAGGACGCCGGGTAGCCCTTGCGGCCCTGGATTTCGACCATGCACATGCGGCAGGAGCCGAAGGCGTCGAGGGAATCGGTTGCGCACAATTTGGGAATGCGGATGCCGAGCCCGGCCGCCGCGCGCATCACCGAGGTGCCGGCTGGCACCGTCACCGCGACACCGTCGATTTCGAGGGTGACCTGCTGCTGCGACAGCACCACCGGCGTGCCGTAATCGACATCGGGCTTGGGTTCGTAGCTTTTTGGTTCAAAGAACTGCAGCATCTTGGGTTCTCCTTCCGAACGCGAGGGTCCGGACTCGCTAGCCTGGGTTGGGCGCGGCAAAGGGTGTTTACCGTCAAGCGCCCTTGTAAAAATCCTCACCAAAGTGTTGCAGCGCGCTGCGCACAGGGAAGGGCGTCAGTCCGCCCATTGCGCACAGTGAGCCGAATTCCATGGTGTCGCACAGCTCATTCAGTAGAATCAGGTTGTCGGCGCGCTTCTCGCCGGCGCGGATGCGGTCGATGACTTCGACCCCGCGCACGGCGCCGATGCGGCAGGGCGTGCACTTGCCGCAGGACTCCACCGCGCAGAATTCCATCGCGAAGCGCGCCTGCGCGGCCATGTCCACGGTGTCGTCGAACACCACCACGCCACCGTGACCGAGCATGGCCTTGATGGCGGCAAAGGCCTCATAATCGAGCGGGATATCCCATTGCGACGCCGGCAGGTAGGCGCCGAGCGGGCCGCCGACCTGGATCGCGCGCATCGGCCGGCCGCTGCGGGTGCCGCCGCCAAAGCCCTCGACCAGTTCGCGCAGCGTCGCGCCAAACGCGAGCTCGACGATGCCCCCGCGCTTGATGTTGCCGGCGAGCTGCATCGGCAAGGTGCCGAGCGAGCGGCCTGTGCCCAGGCTTTTGTAGGCATCGGCGCCGTCGGCCAGCACGGCGGCTGCCGTCGCCAGCGTCAGCACGTTGTTGATGACGGTGGGCTGGCCGAACAGGCCCTTGATCGCTGGCAGTGGCGGCTTGGCGCGCACCAGGGCGCGTTTACCTTCGAGGCTTTCGAGCAGCGAGGTCTCCTCGCCACAGATGTAGGCGCCGGCGCCGACGCGGACTTCGAGCTCAAAGGTCTTGCCGCTGCCGAGAATATCCGCGCCCAGAAAGCCTTCCCGGCGCGCGGTATCGATGGCGCTGCCGAGTACCTGGCGCGCGCGCGGGTATTCCGAGCGCAGGTAGATGTAGCCCTGGGTTGCACCCACGGCGATTCCGGCAATAGTCATGCCCTCGATCAACTGGAACGGATCGGCTTCCATCAGCAGGCGGTCGGCGAAGGTGCCGGAATCGCCCTCGTCGGCATTGCAAACGATGTATTTTTGTACGCCAGGGGCATCGAGCACGGTCTGCCATTTGATGCCGGCGGGAAAGGCCGCGCCGCCACGCCCGCGCAGGCCGGAGGCCTTGATCTCGTCGATAACCTGCTGGGGCGACAACTGCAGGGCGCGGCGCAGGCCGACGTAGCCGCGCTGTGCCTGATAATCGGCCAGCGACAGTGGGTCGCCGATGCCGGCGCGGGCGAAATTCACCCGCTGCTGTTTTTTCAGATAGGGGATGTCGGCGGTCGGCCCCAGGCGCAGGGGGTGCTCGCCGCCCAGCGCGTTGTCATCGAAACAGCCGGCCGCAAACAGGCCCGGCACATCGGCGGTGCTGACCGGCCCGTAGGCGATGCGGCCGGCGGCGGTTTCGACCTCAACCAAAGGTTCGAGCCAGAACAGCCCTCGCGAGCCGTTGCGCACCAGCTCGATCGGGGTGTCGCTGGCATGGGCGGCGATCGCATTCGCCACCTCATCGGCACCCAGTGCGCAGGCAGTGGTGTCGCGGGGGACGAAGATGCGGGTCATATCGCGGGCTCCCCGGCGCCGAGCACGCCCGCCAGCAGGTCATCAAACTTCAGCGGCGTGACCAGCGCGTGGAGTTCGTCGTCGATCTGCACCGTCGGCCCGCAGGCGCAGTTGCCGAAGCAGTACACGGGCTCCAGGCTCAGGTTGCCATCGGCGCTGGTCTCGCCAAAGCCAATGCCCAGTTTTGCCAGCGCGTGCTGTTCGAGTTCGCGCGCACCCACCGCCTGACAGGCCTCGGCGCGGCAGATCTGCACCCGGTGACGGCCGCGCGGCGCGGTGTGAAAGTCATGGTAGAAGCCCATCACGCCGTGGACTTCCGCCCGCGACAGATTGAGGCCTGCGGCGACGATGGGCACGGCTTCGGCAGGCACATAGCCAAGCGTGTCCTGAATGTCGTGCAGAATTGGCAACAGCGCGCCCGGCAGGTGCTTCAGACGGCCTACAATGGCGGCGACGGTGGTGTCGGTTGTCGGAGTGTCCATGCTCAACACCCCTGCCATGACGTCGACAACCGACCATTGGCTACAAGAAAAATCGGCAGACAGCGGTTACTGGCCAATGTAAGTTACCCGGGTTCTCTGATACTGCGAATGATAATCCAAAAGCGCTGGAAAAGCCCTTCGTGCTGGGTGCGACGGGAGTTTTAAGGGGCCAGTTCCAGCGGTGACGTGAGGGGTTGTGAATCCGGGATAAAGACCAGCGCAGCGGCGTTAATACAGTAGCGCAGCTGCGTCGGCGCCGGGCCGTCGTCGAAGACGTGGCCGAGATGCTCACCGCATTTGGATAGCACTTCCATGCGCGGCAGACCCAGCGACCAGTCGCGCTTGAGCACCACGTTGTCGCGATCGAGCACCTCCCAGAAACTCGGCCAGCCGGTGCCCGACTCGAACTTGTGGCGAGAGTGGAAAACGGGCAGCCGGCAGCCGGCGGTGGCATAGACGCCGGCTGCGTGATTGTCGACCAGGGGGCTCGAAAAGGGCCGCTCGGTGCCTTTTTCCCAGAGGATATGGTACTGCTCCGGCGTCAATAATTGCCGCCAGAGGCCCTTGTCGATGGTCTCCAGGTGTTCGCCTTTTGCAATGAGGGCTTTGGCCTCCGCCAGGGTCATAGAGTTGTCGCTGGCGGCATCGCGCGGCCACACTATGTAGATGAACGCGAGGACGATCAGCGGGATTAGCAGGTAGGCGAACTTTGTCATTGCACGACGCTCTGGAAAAACAACACTTCCGAAGTTGAAGTTAAGAGCATCGCGACGTCAAAGAGTTCAGCAATGTCGGTGGCGCCGGGTCGCGAGGCGCAAAGCTCACAGGCGGCGGTGATTGAGCACCGGCATGTTGCGGCGCAGATCGAGGACGCGTTGCAAATCCAGGTCGGCGACGATGAAGCCCTCTTCATCCGCCATCTCGGCGATGACGTCACCCCAAGGGTCGATAATCACGGAGCCGCCCCAGGTTGGTTTGGTGGGGTGATCGCGGTTGCCGAGGTTGGCGCCGATCACATAGCAGAGATTTTCCACTGCGCGGGCTTGCAGCAGCAGCCGCCAGTGCGCCTTGCCAGTGGTCGCGGTGAAGGCCGAAGGCGCGACCAGGATATCGGCGCCGCGCCCAGCGAGCGCGCGGTATAGCTCCGGAAAGCGCAGGTCGTAACAGACGCTGAGGCCGAGATTGCCCAGCGGCGTGGCCGCCACCACGGGTTCACTGCCGTGCTGGTAACCGTCGGATTCGCAATAGCGCTTGCCGGTTTCGGCGACCGTGACATCAAACAGGTGAATCTTCTGATAGCGGGCGACTTCCCTGCCCTGCGGATCGAGCAGCAGGCAGGTTGAATAGGGCTTGCTGTCGTCCGCGCCAGCGAACAGTGGCAGCGTGCCACCGACGATCCAGACCCCGAAGCGGCGGGCCTGCTCGGCCAGAAATCGCCGCGCCGGGCTATCCACACTGTGCTCGTCACGGGCGACCGCGGTCGCATCGGCGGCGCCGTAATAGGCGAAATTCTCTGGCAGAACCAGCAATTCCGCGCCGGCGGTTGCCGCCGCGGCGATGACCGCGCCGGCACGCGCCAGATTGGTGTCGAGGTCGCCGTCACTTTTTAGTTGGATCGCCGCCACCTTCGGCATCGCGTTGCCTCTTTTCGTCGGTACTATTTGTTTTGTTGTCGGTGCTGTCGGTAAAGATTTTGTCTACTGCGAGATCGGGATCATCCCAGGAGCCGGTCACCCGATAGCTGAGACTCGACAGCCGATCGACCTGCCGCTTGAACAGTTTGCCCGACAAGTAGACGCCGGCGGCGGCGGGCAAACCGCCAGCCAGCGCGGCGATCCAGGGCAGGTTGGTACTTACCGGTAGGGTCGCCACCAGTCTGGCATCGATGGTTTCCGTCCGCAAGTCGGCGCTGCCGAGTAGGCGCAGGCGGCCGGATGGCAATTCGACCACGATAGGCTCGTCGAAAGCCAGTTGCCCGCGATCGAAGCGCAAGCCGCCGCGGACGTGATCGTACGTGACGCCGCTGGCGAAAAGATCGGTGAAATCCAGCCGCAGGCGCCGCAGCCAGGTATCGAAATTGACCAGGCCAACCAGTTTCATCAACGCATTGGTGGCAACGCCCGGAGCGCGATAAAACCTGCCGTCGCGCAGGTTGAGGGCGACATGGCCGTGCAACTGGGCGACGGTAAAATTCCAGGGTTTGTCGTCCCAGCCGAGATCGGCGATGAATGCGGCCTCCTTGCTGGTGATGATCGCAGGCAGCTCCCACGCCTTCAGCACATTGCCAAGATCAGCGCTCTGCAGCCTCCCGGTCAAGTGGGTGCGGTGGCCGTGGTCATCGGCCAACCAGTCCAGCGCGGTCTCTTCGCTGGAGTTATCGCCGGATTTGTCGCCGACGGCGAGTCCGGTGATATCGGCATTGATATTGCCGAAGTGGAGGCCGGCGGGCAGGCGACGGGCGTTGAATGAAATTTTGCCCCAGGCTCTGTCCCCGATCCGCAAACTCGCCGTTGCGAAATCAATTTCCGGCAGGTGGCGAGGGTCGAGCGTGGCGAGAAAACCGCTCTCCCCCGGTTGCGGCTTGGGCAGGACAAGATGGTTCAGGTTGACGGAGGAGACCCCGTTCGCAGGGATGTTAACCTCGCCGCTGGCGACTGCGCTATCGACCCGCAGATGCCAGCCGTTGGCGCCGTAATCGCCCGCGAGTCCGACGCCGGGTAGCCCGAAACCGCCGAGTCTGAGCTCATCCAAATGCACATCAAAGCGCGGCCGCAGCGCGGCGAGATCGAATCCTCCGGTGTTTCCGCCAAACCAGGGCAGCCAATCGGCGAGATCAAAGCGCGGCAGCCGCCCGGTGATGAGCAGGCCCGGGTGCTCCGGTGGCTGCGCCGGTGAACCGCCGAGTGTGATAGTGGCGCGCTCGAGCGCATCATCGCTGAACCGGGCGACAGCGCGCAGGTCGTCGCCGAGGGTCGCCTCGCCGTGTAGGGCGTCCGCGGCAAATGTCAGTGTTGCGGTGACAGGTTTCGACGCTGCTGCGGCTTTCGCGAGCGGTGGCGGCAGTGTCACCGCGAGACCGGTCAGGGTCGAAGTGATGCTCAGCGTGGGCGCGGATGGGCCGGTCGGCAGGGAGAGCAGGGCGCGGTAGTCGGTAACGCCACTGATCCCGCGCTGAATGAGCGGACTCCACGGCGGTAGCTGGTCAGCCACCAGCGTCCCGTTCGTCTCGATACGGGTTTCGCCGTCGCGAGTGCGGAGGGTGCCGGTGAGCGCTTGTCCCCACAGGCTGGCGGCGATCTGATCCGAATACAGCCCGGCATCGTCGTTGTAGCCGATAGCGCCGGTAATATCGCTGATGACCACACCGCTATTGGTGGTCGCCATCCGGCCCCGGTCGATGCGAGCGGACACCCGGTAGTGTTCTCCGGTCTTGTCCGCTGTCAGCGGAATCGCCAAATCCAGATCTGCCTGGGTGTCGCCGCCAAGCTGCCAGTGCTGGAGCCTCGCAACGCGAGCGCGCAGCGGCGAGGCGGCGAGGATGTCGACCGCTGTTGGCAGGGGGGCGCTGACCGCGGCTTTGACACTTAATAGCAACTTGCCGTTTTGGAAGTGGTCGGTCTCTACCACCGCGTTACGCAGCTGCGCGCCGCCCAGCGTTCCTTCCCTGATCTCGGCCTGGAGGTGGGCGCCTTCGACGGTGAATTCGGCTGCCAGGTTGGTGATTTTGGGCCAACCGGGATCGTAATCGACAGTGCCATTGGCGAGTTTGCCGTAAACCAGGATGCGGCGGCCTTTGGGGTAGCTCGCGCGCAAAGAGCCCCGCCAGATAAAGCCACCAGCGGGGATGTCGGTGTCACCGACCGCACGATCAAGCCAGTGCCGCAGGGCGGGATCGAGCTCCTTGGGGATATAGCGCCGGCTGTAGCGGGAGTGGCTGTTGCGCAGACCGCCCAGCAAAAACATTTCGGGCTCGCCACCACTATGGGCGATGGGGAGACTCAAGTAAATATACGCTCGCCCCTGGCCCTCCTCGCCGTCAATGACGATGGGGCCGCCGGCGATGCGGATCGTGGATTCCTCCGGCACCCAGCGCAGATTCACCCGTCCCTTGGTGGCGCCGTGGGCCATGTAGTCATCGTAGGCCTGGGGGTAGTACATGGCGAAGCCTTCCGGGCTGTCCATCTCGAAGAAGCCCCGGTTGCCGGCGAACTCCAGATAGCCACTGATATTGCGTGCGCCCGGGGAGTCCTTGCCGGGATCAACGCTGAGCTTCTCCACATTGACGCGCACACCGACGAGTTGATCCTGGTCCGGATCGAGGTCGAGATGGAGTGCCTTCAGTTTGCCGCGCGGGTTCAGTGTGCGCAGGATTTCGGTGCCGTGCTCGCCAGCGAGGCCGGTCGCCGCGAGCATCCGGCCCGTCGTTTGCAGATCGATGTGATCGACGGCAATCGCCAGGCCGCCGCCGTGGGCGCCGAGGTTTTGCCTGATCTCGAGGTCGAGGGGATCGATGGCACTATCGGCCCAATCGAAGTCGAGGCCGTGCAGGCGCAGACCCCAGGTTTCGCCCGGGCGCAGCCAGCCGCTCAGATTGGCGCGCAGGTTCCTGAGCGGTGGCGCATTGCTTGCCCAGACGAGGGGCACTTCGGCGGCACGCAGCCGCCCGCGCAGTTGGATACCGGTATCCGCGCCGGCGTCGAACCACAGCTCCGTGGCCACTGCCGTCTTCATGTCGCCGATACGGGCGGCGGTGGCCGGGAACCAGCGTTTGGCGATCGCCCGCAGGGGCCCGCTGAAATTGATGTGATCCAGGCGCAGGTAGCCGTGGCCTTCAAACTGCTCGAGATCGCGCGGGTCGCCGCTGCCCTCGACGACGAGCTGGGCGGATTCACCACCGCCGGGGATGGCAAGGGCGGCGGTGGTGCGGTGGAAGCCAGCACTATTTTCGGTCAACAGGTCTTTGGCGACCACCGTGGCGCCGCCGCCGGAATGGAAGCGCAGGCGCAGCGCGACCTCGTCGACATGAATCAGTTTACTGAGTAGCAGCGCGCCCAGCCAGCGGTCGAGCTGACCGGATTGCGCGCCGCCGCGAAGGCCGTGCCCACCGATGGTCCAGTGCCCATCTGCGCCTTCGACAGCTGTGACCTTGATGTTGCCGAGGCGCAATTCCCGCCACACCGGCGCGCCGCTGCGCAGGCTCGCGATGAGGTCGAGTTCTGCCTCGGCGCTATCGATGAGCAGGGCGGGTGCGTCCGGGGTTGCGAGAGAGGCGACGGCGATGTCCCGCGCGGACAGCTTAGGGGTCAGGCGCGGCCATTCGCCGCTCAGGCCGCTCGCCTGCAGGGAGACGCCAAGTTGGCGAGAAAAGTAGTGGTTAATCTCCGGCTGATAGCGGCTGAGGTGAGGCAGAAGCTGGCGGCCGATGACGACTAGGGTGGCGTAGGCAATCACGGCAATGGCCAGCAGCCCCCAGGATAGACGCAGGGTGCGCTGCCACCCGCCGCGTCTTGACTGCTCGCTCACCGCCACGGCCGGCTTCCTAGACGGGGATGATGTCGTACTGTTCGCGGGAGTAGAAGTTTTCCACACGGAACACCAGCGTCCGCTCAATCGCCGCCTCGACATCGGCGACGTGGGTGGCGTCTTCGTCGCGCATACGTTCAATCACCGCGGGCGCGGCGAGAACCAATACCTTTTCGCAGAGTACGCTGCCTTTGCGCATCACCTCGCGCAAAATTTCGGCGGACACGGTTTGCGCGGACTTGAGATGCCCGCGGCCGTCACAGGTCGGACAGGGTTGGCAGAGCATCTGCTGAAGATTTTCGCTGGTGCGCTTGCGGGTCATCTCCACCAGGCCGAGATCGGAAAACCCGGAGATACTGGTTCTGGTGTGGTCGTTCTTGACGTGTTTTTCAAGAATCCGCAGTACCTGACGACGGTGCTCGGCGTCCTTCATGTCGATAAAATCGATAATGATGATGCCGCCGAGGTTGCGCAGCCGCAGTTGTCGGGCAATGGTGCCGGCGGCCTCCAGGTTGGTCTTGAAAATCGTCTCTTCGAGATCGCGATGGCCGATGAAGCCGCCCGTATTGACGTCAACGGTGGTCATCGCTTCGGTCTGGTCGATCACCAGGTAGCCGCCGGATTTGAGCTCGACCCGGCGCAGTAGCGCTTTCGCGATCTCATCGTCGGTGCCGGACAGATGAAACAGCGGCGTTTCGCTCTGGTAGTGCTCGATCACCTTGAGCTTGTCCGGATTGAAGATCTCGGCAAAGCGGCGCATGAGCTGATAGGTCATTTTGCAGTCGACGCGGATCGCATCGACCGCTTCCGGGCCCATATCGCGCAGGGTTCGCAGTGGTAGCGAGAGATCTTGGTAAACGCAGCGCGGGGCATTCGCGGCCGCCAGCTTGTCTCTGACGACGTGCCAGAGGCGGTGCACGAAGCGGGCGTCAGCCTCTAGTTCAGTGCGCGATGCACCGTCGGCAACGGTGCGCAGGATATAGCCACCGCCGGAGGCGGCGCGATCCCCGCCCTCCTCGATGCTGGCGAGCGACTGCAACAGCTCTTCGCGCAGGCGATCCCGCTCGGCGGCATCCTCGATACGCTGGGATACGCCCACGTGATCGACGTTGGGCATGTAGACCAGATAGCGGGATGAAACGGAGAGGTGGGTAGTGAGGCGCGCACCCTTGGTGCCGATGGGCTCCTTGACGACCTGGACAGTCAGCAGCTGCCCTTCCTGGACGAGCTGGCGGACATCGGCAATCCGCTCGCTGCCGTTCTCCCGCGGGTGCTCGCCGTATTGCAGGTCATCAACATGGATGAAGCCCGCCTTGTCGAGGCCGATATCGACAAACGCGGCCTGCATCCCCGGCATTACGCGGACGACCTTGCCACGATAGATATTGCCGACAAAGCTGCGTCGTTGACTGCGCTCGATGGCCAGCTCGACGAGGGCGCCGTTGTCGATCGTAGCGACACGGGTTTCGATGGGGCTATGGTTTACCAGAATTTCGACACTCATGCGCCCATCCAACAGGAAATTTCATATAACTGCAACAAGCTATAGGTTTCGGTTAAGGGCAGGCCAACGACACCCGAATAACTGCCACTGATGGACTCGACAAAAACCGCCCCAAAGCCTTGAATACCGTAGCCGCCGGCCTTGTCCAGAGGCTCTCCGGTGGCCCAGTAGCGGCGGCACTCCGCCGGGCTGATCGGTCGAAAATCGACCAGCGTTTCGGACAATCGGTGGTGACAGCCCTGAACTCCCACCATCGCCACTGCCGATAGTACCCGGTGCCGGGTTCCCGCCAGGCGCGACAGCATGGCCGCCGCCGCCGTCTCGGACGCTGGTTTGCCAAAAATAGTGTCGCCGAGGACGACTGCGGTGTCGGCTCCGAGAACCGGCAGGTGGGCGTCGGTCTGGCGCTCCCACACGGTCTGTGCCTTGGTTGTCGCCAGGCGCACGACGTAGTCCTCGGCGGCCTCGCCGCAGCCTCTCGACTCGTCGATGTCGGCGGCGACAACCCGATAAGTGACTCCAATTTGAGCGAGGAGTTCCCATCGCCGGGGTGAGGCAGAGGCGAGAATCAGGGCGGCCTTTGTCATCCTGGGCTAACCGCTTCGCCAAGCGTCATCGCGGGTTACCAGTGGGCCTGGTGCAGGCGCCCGAGTCCGCCTGCGATAAGCGGCCACAGCAGCGCGGCCGAGAGCGCCGAGTAGAACAGTGCCGGATCCAGAGTGGCATGACGCAGCAGCAGATCCAGGCTCACCACCACCACCTGGTACACCGTTACCAGCAGTGCGGCGAGGCCGCACAGATGAAGGGAGGAGAAATGCTGCAAGCGCTGGTCGAGGGACTGAACCAGGTAGGCGCAGAGACCGCAGGCCAGAGCGGACTGCCCCAGAATGCCGTCGAACAGCAAATCCATCAACAAACCAATCGACCAGGTCAGGCCGACGCCAAAGCGTGTCGGCTCGGACAATAGCCAGAACAGGGCGATCAACAGTGGGAAGGGCGGCCGCCAGAGCGCGAGCTCTCCCCGTAGTGGATACAGTTGTAGCAGTAGCGCCACCGCCACACTGGTGGCGACGAGTGCGGTAGGCAAGCCCGGCGCTCGCGCCATGCTAGTCGCCGCCCTGCGCAGCGTCGGGTTTGAGTGGATCGACCTCGGTGAACACCAGCAACAGGTGTCGGCTGCGATCCAGCCGCGCCGCGGGGGCAACGGTTACCGCCAAGAACGGCTGCCCCGGATCCCGCTCAATGCGGGCGACTTGGCCGACCGGGTAGCCGGCGGGGAAGTGACCGCCCAGCCCCGAACTGACCAGCCTATCGCCGACCTGGATATCTTGCGCCGGGGCGACGTGGCGTAGCAGCAAGCGGTCGTAATTCCCGGTGCCCTCGGCGATGGCGCGGATGCCGTTGCGCGCTACCTGCACGGGCAGGGCATGACTGCTATCGGTAATCAGCAAGGCTTTGCTGTGGTGTTCGGAGACTTCGACTACCTGGCCCATCAGGCCGTCACCGTCGAGCAGGGGCTGGCCAAGGTAGACGCCATGCGCGGTGCCGCGATTGAGGATCACCAGATGTTGCAACGGGTTGGGCGACACCCCGATCAGCTCGGCGACCAAGACTTTATCCGTGATCAGCTGGGCGGCATTCAGCAGGTCGCGAAGCCGCAGGTTTTCGGCGGAGATATCCGCCATGCGCTGCAGCTGCCCTTTGTGGATCAGCAGCTCCATGCGCAGGCGCTCGTTTTCGGCATCGACTTCACTGCGACTCTTGACCGCAGTGCCGCCCCACTCGTCGAGGCGCTGGGACAGGTTGGTTAGCCAGTAGAGGGGCAATGTCGCCGTGTCGGTCCAGTTGCGCAGCGGTCGTAGCAATGGTGTCTGGGTATCGATGGCGATCAGAGCCAGTGCGACCATCACCAACCCGAGCATCCAGCGGGCGGGGGCGGGGTCTTTGGAGAAGAGATTCTTGATCGCGCCACCTCGATCAGGGTCTAGCAGTCAGCGCCCGGTGGTTGTTGTCGAGCAGTCAGGGTCGAGCAGTCGGTGCCCCAGACAGATCCGCGCCAGCACTCGAATGCGGTTCGGACAGTCAGGAGGACAGAATATCCAGATGCCGCTTGTCCATCATTTGCAGCGCTTTGCCGCCGCCCCGCGCGACGCAGGTGAGGGCGTCTTCTGCTACCAGCACCGGCAGACCGGTCTCCCGGCTGATCAGCTCATCGATCCCGCGCAACAGGGCGCCACCGCCGGTGAGCACGATGCCAAACTCGGCGATATCGGAGGCGAGCTCCGGCGGCGACAGTTCGAGCACCCGTTTGACGGCCTGAACAATGGCAGACAGCGGCTCTTGCAGGGATTCGAGGATTTCATCGCTATTCAGGGTAAAGCTCTTGGGCACACCCTCGGCGAGATTGCGTCCGCGCACGTCAATTTCGCGCACTTCCTTGCCGGGGTAGGCGCTGCCGATTTCCATTTTGATCCGCTCGGCGGTGGAGTCGCCGATGATGCTGCCATACTTGCGCCGCACATAGTTGGCAATCGCCTCATCAAAGCGGTCGCCGCCGATGCGCACCGAGTCGGAATGAACTACGCCATTGAGAGAGAGAATGGCGATCTCGGTAGTGCCGCCGCCAATGTCCACCACCATCGAGCCACGTGCTTCCTCGACCGGCATGCCCGCGCCGATCGCGGCGGCCATGGGCTCTTCAATCAGGTAGACGACCCGCGCGCCAGCGCCCTCGGTAGATTCGCGGATCGCCCGCCGCTCGACCTCGGTGGCCGTGCAGGGAACCGACACCAGTACCCGCGGGCTCGGCGCGATCAAGCTGTGGGAGTGCACTTTCTTGATGAAGTGCTGAAGCATTTTTTCGGTGACCTGGAAATCCGCGATGACGCCGTCTTTCAACGGGCGGATGGCGCTGATGTTACCGGGGGTGCGCCCCAGCATCCGCTTTGCCTCGGCGCCTACCGCTTCGACGGTCTTCTGGCCGTTGTGGTAACGGATAGCGACTACCGAGGGTTCGTTGAGGACAATACCCTTGTCGTGAATGTAAATCAGGGTATTTGCAGTGCCCAGATCAATGGACAGGTCGTTGGAAAAGATCCCGCGCAATCGCTTAAACATGGCTACAGACTTTACCTCGTTCAAATTCCCGCATGGCTCTCTGGCCGCGAATTATTGCTCTTTAAACTACCCAATCCGTTGGCGGCAAGGATTCAGGACAGGGAACAAATGTGGTAACTTGCCCGGCTAGTTTGAAGCCGATCAGGATACGCCGCCAATATACCATGACCATTGAGCGATCGGATATTGAAAAACTTGCCGAGCTGGCGCGCATTCGTATTACGGATGAAAACGTGGCGGCAACCATTCGTGGCATCAACGAGGTGCTGGCGCTGGTGGATCAGTTGCAGGCGGTGGATACCGCGGGCATCGAACCCATGGCGCACCCGCTGGATGCGAGCCAACGCCTTCGAGCGGACGCAGTTACCGAGGCAAATCAGCGCGATGCCTTCTTGGCCATCGCGCCGGCCAGCACGGAAGGCTTCTACCTGGTGCCACAAGTGCTGGACTAGGGCCTGTTAACACTATTTGCACGGCTGCGTTGCTGCCCCAAAAACCGCCAGGCAAGGCGCGAGGAGAGACATTTTGTGAATCAAAATGAACAACGAGCAACGCTGAATGGCGATTTTTGGGGCGCAACCCGGAGGGACGGCGCGCTTGGACTCGCAACAAATAGGCTCGCAACAAAAGCGCCGTCGTCGCAACTGCGCGGATAGTGTTAACAGGCCCTAGGTGTGCAGAAGCTTCTATCACCCCGCTCCCAACTTGCGTGTCTTGCTGTAGTTGCCGGGTTCCCGCCATGGAAAACTTGACGGATGCATAACCAGACGCTGAGCGACCTGAGCCAGGGCTTGGCGAGCGGCGCCTTCTCGAGCGTCGAACTCACTCGCCACTTTCTCGATCGGATTGCCGCCGCCGATGCGACCTACAACAGTTTCATCACCGTCACCGGTGAGCAGGCGCTCGCACAGGCCGCGGCAGCGGATCGGCGCCGCGCCCAAGGTGAGGCCGACCGCCTCTGCGGCATACCCATTGCACACAAGGACATTTTTTGCACCGCCGGCGTGCGCACCAGTTGTGGCTCGCGGATGCTCGCCAATTTCGTGCCGCCCTATGACGCCGCCGTCGTCGAGCGATTCAACCAAGTCCAGGCCATCGTCCTTGGCAAGACCAACATGGACGAGTTCGCGATGGGCTCGTCCAACGAAACCAGCTTCTTCGGCCCGGTGAAAAACCCCTGGGATATCGGCTGTGTCCCCGGCGGCTCTTCCGGCGGGTCGGCGGCCGCTGTCGCTGCACGCCTGGTGGTCGCGGCCACCGCGACGGATACCGGCGGCTCGATTCGCCAGCCGGCAGCGCTGTGCGGGATCACCGGACTGAAACCCACCTATGGCCGAATTTCGCGCTGGGGAATGATCGCGTTTGCCTCCAGCCTCGATCAGGCTGGACCCCTCGCCCGCACCGCCGAAGACGCTGCGTTGCTACTGAACGTCATGGCCGGTTTCGATCCCCGCGATTCCACCTGCATCGACCGTCCGGTGCCTGACTACACTGCGTCGCTCGACAATCCGATCCAGGGGCTCACCGTCGGTGTGCCCACCGAGTACTTCGACGCCGGCCTCAATCCGGACACCGCCGCGGCGGTGCAAGCCGCCCTCGCCGAGCTGGAACGCCAGGGTGCCAATCTGGTCGACATCAGCCTGCCGCACTCGGCGCTGTCCGTGCCCGCCTACTATGTGATTGCCCCTGCGGAGGCATCGGCGAACCTCTCCCGCTTTGATGGCGTGCGCTATGGCTATCGCTGCGCCGACCCGGTCGATCTGCGCGACCTCTACATGCGCACCCGCGCCGAGGGTTTTGGCGAAGAGGTCAAGCGGCGGATTCTGGTAGGCAGCTATTGCCTGTCCGCCGGCTATTACGACGCCTACTACAGAAAGGCTCAGCAGGTGCGTCGGCTGATTCAGCAGGATTTCGTCGACGCCTTCCGCAACGTCGACATCATCATGGGCCCGACCTGCCCCAACCCGGCGTTTGCCTTCGGCGCCAAGGGCGTCAATCCGGTGGCCATGTACCTGGAAGACATCTACACCATCGCCACCAATCTCGCCGGCTTGCCAGGCATGTCGATTCCCTGCGGGTTTGTCGACGGCAAGCCCGTGGGTGTGCAGATCATTGGCAATTACTTTGCTGAAGCGCTGATGCTGAATGTCGCTCACCGCTTTCAGCAGGCGACGGACTGGCATCTGCGCGCCGCGCCCGGCGTGGCTTAGCCCCTGGACATTGCGCTGAGGCAGCTTCTTCCCTCAGGCCGAGAATGCGGTTTTCTGCTCCCAGTCCTGCGCGACCCGCTAAAATAAAAATAGCCGAAGTTGATCCGCCCGGGTTCGCGCGGCGACGACACCACTCGCCAGCGGCGGCCTTCTCCGCAAGTCGTTGCTGCAACCGAAGCCTTCGCCAACCAGCAACGAAGTCCAGCAGCCTAATCGTTCCAACCGCCCCAGAACGGGCTCGGCGGCGAACGCTCGAACCAGGCTACCGGATAGCGCCGGCTCCACAGCGCCAGCACCTCGGCGAGGGCGTAGACCCACAATGCATCGCCTAGCAGCTGAAAGCAGGCGATGCCAATGAAGACGCCGCCGAGATGCCCGCCCAATAGCGCTCGGGGCTACGCTGCCGGTGCGCGGGTGAGATCCAACAAAAATACCGCCGAAACCACCCAGGGACGCGAGCAGAAACGGCGTTGCCGGTAGCGCGACGAGTGCCAACGCGATGGTTATCGCCACCGCCGCGCCAAGACCGCACCACAAGAGACGAGCGATACGGTCTCGATGTATGCCCTCTGGTTTGCGCCGGCGGCGCCGATGGTCCAGCGCATGCCGGCCGAGCTGGGGCAGAATTAGCCTTTCGTTGTACGATAGATAGCCATGAACACCGCACCACCACTCGCCACATCGCTGCAGACGGCCGAGGCACTGTCGCTCGAATGCGTGACCTTCGACGTCGCTCCCGGTCTTAAGCCGAACGGCAAACCGCCGGTGCGTATATTCCTCGGCTCCGAAGAGGCCCAGCACCGCGCCGAGCGAATTTTTCTCTATACCGTGTGCAAGCTGCGTGATCCGGCGCGGGTGTACATGGTCTACCTGATGAAAAACCTGCCAGGCTTCGACCGTCAGGCTTGGCGTACCGGCTTTACCCAATACCGGTTTGCCATTCCAGA
>JBPPNE010000344.1:0-28726 GCA_051306415.1 Porticoccaceae bacterium | reverse complement strand
CACACTTTGGCGGACGAGATGTAACAAGCACCGCTCAAGTAGTGGCCCGCTGTTCCAATTGACAATGACAACCGTTGCGTTCAATTGAATTTGCCGCGAATAGGGTTGTTGAATCGGCGCTCGTCAACTTGGATGAAGCGACATGGCGCGGGATGATGCTGGAAGTAACGATGGACTTGCTCTGACTGGTTTTTCACTTTGCACGGGTAACGTGAAGTGGCTCCTACCGGCTTCCTGTAATGCACCTGCGGTTTGTCTAGGAACAGGAACACTATGTTGTGGCACCCCTTAATCAGAATCAGACGGTCCGGGAAGTCAACCACCGTATCAGCGTTGAGCGCGCGGTCGAAGGTTTTCCATCTCATCTGGCCCTTGGTGGTTATAGGGGAAATGACCGACAGACCCGCGTGTGTTCTGCTGTTGGAATCACTAAGTTTGCACTTAGGGACGAAACTGCGGCCACGTACACCATCACTGAGCAGTCCGGTTTTATCGCCCCAGTGAATCTCGACGCCTCTCTCGATAGCAACTCGGGCCTGACTCATTAGGATGCTTATCCACATAGGCATAACAAAGCAGGTCCTCGTGATTGCTCTGATTTATTTCGAGCGATTTGCCTACGTTGGTATCTGGATTGATGGCTAATAATGACTTCACTCGCCTCTGGAGACTTCTACGATGGGGACGAGGATGCGGGACTAACAGTTTCTGGGTTGACCGATGATGTTTACAACCTGTTTGCTTTGATCACCCTTCCTGGCCGTTCGGGAAACGATACTCCAGTCATACTCGGGAGCCGCTTCGCGGAAGCCACCCAACCAGACTTCGGGTGCCAGGATCGACAAATGACTATGCCCGTCATCATAACAGGCGATCTTGTGAAAGTTGCGGCGTCCAAATCGGGCAATGCGAGGTAGGACGCCAGGAAGGATATCCGGAGGTAGATGCTCCAAGAAGTCAGCGGAGATCACCAAATCGAAGAGTCTATCCGGTTTCCAGGTCGACACGTCCACCTGCACGAAGCTGACATTCGGTGTACCCTTCAAAACGTCCGCAATCACGGGCGAGCGTGCCCAGTCCAGTCCGACAACTTCTTTCCAATGCGGCGCAGCGGCCGCAAGAAAACGGCCGTTGCCACACCCAACCTCGAGAATCGACTCGCCACCCATCTGCCGCAGGAGTGGCAATTCCTCCACAAGCCAGTTATTGCGCTGAAACGCCGCGTTCTCGTTGTGCAGGCGTTGGTAGTACTCGGGCCTCGCGGCATCGTATTTCATGCTTGAATGGACAGTTGATGGGCAACGGTAATCCCGGCTTCCTCTATCAGTCGATAGTCGGCTTGCGGCTGGTAACGCGTCGCACCGAGGTGCTCACCCACCACTTGGAATCTCCGCGGATAGCTCAGGAACAACTGGGTTCCGTCCGAGGCGAAACCCACTACAACAAAGTGATAGAACCCCGGGCAAAATTCCGCCCGACCCAGTTTTGCCGAAAACTTCGCTCCCGCCGGCGCCTCAAATCCGTTTCGCTTCGAGTTCCAATCGGCCACCGTGCCCGCTCCCGCGTCATGCAGGATAACGCTCACCGAAACCGGCGACTCCGTCAAATTGCGCGCAATGATACGCAGTACCGAGCCGTAGACAAGAGCGCCTTCCGGTTGAACCAGTTCCCCATCGGCTTCCACGAAGAACTCGATCCGTTCCGGATGGTAGGCTGGTTCCTTCGCTGGCTGCCGAAAGCCGGTGAGTTCCTGATATTTCGCGATACCCCCCTGGGTATGACCGAAGTACTCGACCCGGCCCTTGTGCAATACCAACACTGATGTCGCCATTCGAGCGACCTGGTTCATGCCATGCGTGACCAGCATCACCGCTGAATCCCTTCGCATTGCATCGACGCGGCTGTAACATTTCATTCGAAAACCAAGATCACCAACGGCAAGAACTTCGTCGATCAAAAGAATGTCTGGCTGCATCACGACGCTTAGTGCGAAGCCTAGTCGTGCGCGCATCCCCGAACTGTAAAACTGAACAGGCGTGTCAAAGAATTCATCCAGTTCCGCGAATTCGACAACAGCCTTCATATTCAGTGTCAGCTCTTTCGATGATAAACCGAGCAAACGAGCCTTGAGAATGAAATTCTCGCGACCTGTCAATGACGGGCTAAAACCCGCGGAGAGCTCAATCATCTTTTCCATTCGTCCACGCTGCTCTACGATGCCACCATCCGGCAGCAACATTCCCGAAAGAATTTTCAACAGCGTTGATTTTCCGGCGCCGTTTGCACCGAGGACAGCGAGACATTCTCCGCGCCGGAGTTCGAATGAAACATCCCGAAGCGCCCAGTATTCGTCGTCGCGAAGCGAAACATCACGCTGCCAACCAATCATTTCTCTAAAAGAGTCACTTAAGCCATACGCTAAGGAACGACGCATTGAGCGCGCGTATTTCTTTGAAATGTGGTCAACTCGTAACAAAACATCATCGGTCTTATCCACCGATTCTCTCCAATAAGACAGGTAGAACTTTTTTTGCAATCACGAATTGCAGCAGCAGAGCTATAACCGTTAGCACAGACCAAATGTATGCCGCCCATTCAAACACATGAGCCTGACCAAGCATTGGCGCCCGGGCTGCTTCGATCAGAGGGCCCAAGGGATTCATAGCAAGAAGCTTAACAATCATCGGATTGACGTCCGGAGGGAGGATAACAAACACCCCGCCCGAAACGAGTAACGCTAATGACACACTCTGCACAATTTTCCCAAGGTCCGGCAGCAAAGTCGAAAACGGCTGCATTACAAAACCTATCGCGCAACCATTGACCACCAGAAATATCGACATCGTCAAAAAAATAACGACAGAAAACGGAGACGGAAAGCCCAGAAAGATTCCCACCGCCACAATTGCTAGAATTAACCGTGGCACAAGGTGTGCTATCTGCACCAGAAACCCAGCAAGAAAGACCGATGCTGGACTCAAGTCGGCTCGCGACAACAAGGAACGATTGGACCGTACCGCGTCCATCTGTTTTCGCATTCCCTCGAACCACAGCTGCCACAGGCTGAATCCAATAAAAACATGCAGTACATACATCCATGAAAACGGTGCAGCCCCACTTTGGATCGATGGGCGCAGGGCTACAAACAGAGTCGTATACGCAACCGGGTAGAGTAGTGGCCAGAGAATACTGAGGCGTGACGAGCGCCACTCGGAGACTATTTCGCGCCGCGCGAGCAACCACGCGACCGATACCGTTCGCGGCAATTCGCGCCGCGCAATTAACACCCTGGTGGCCAACGAGCATTTAGTCTGGACTAACTGATTCATTGAATCCTACCTCCTCTTCCTCGCGTTCGGTGCTCCAAGCGAGCGACGCGATTCTTGCCGCAAGCTCGGAAAATCGCAGAGATGCAGCATCGGAACGTGACATGTCGACGCCATGCGCGGTCATGAACCAGTCGAAAAACGTTCGGTATTGCACTTCGCGTTCGGTCGAAGTGACCTTGAGACAGTCGTGCCATGCCGCATCAATAGCGTCAACGCGCGCGCGCACAGTGATGCAGTCATACTCGGCGCGGCCAAAAGTTACTATTGGCTTTACGTGCAACAACGCTTCGAAACCAACGCCGCTGTTAACAGTGAATACGGCATCCGAATCCGCAATCAAATCGTGAATATTTTCATTGCACCAGTGCAGCCAAGGCCCCTCCGCATGCTTTTCCATGTATCTTGACATCACGGGCATGTTGGCCGGGTGTGGCTTCAGCTTCACAATCACGCCCGCCCGCTTCCCCCATTGCACAACGGCGTCAAGAACAGTGTCGAATTCATAGTCACTGAAGTACCGGATCGACTGATCGTGTGGTATCTGCAGAGGAAAGAAAACCGACGGTGGCCGGGTGCGAGCGGTAAGCTGGCCAGTAAGACGTTCGACCAATCCTTGAGTGAAAGAGGCCGTCTTCGCCGGTAGCGGCGAAACGCCGATCCCTCCAGGGGCCAATCCAGATGCGGCAGGCTCTTGCAATTTTTGACTCGTGGGCTGCAAAAACTTGCTTTGCAGCTCGCCCCGCGCCAGCCGGCGACGATATTCATCGAACGCTCCACTCGGTGCCGCGGGTAATGCGCTTATGCGTACAGGATAAATCGTCGAAGCCGCGCTCCAGCCCTGTTCATCGACAACAAATAACCAGCGAAAGTATTCCTGCATGTAAAAGAGGACTGGCGTCCGTCCTGGGTCGAAGTCGAGCTTGCACCGGTGCGGCACAAGCGCTACCGCCGCGCCTAAGGATTCGACATACTCGCGGGTGATCTCCCACGCCGGGAGCTCCTGTACCTCGACATGCAGCCCTGCACGCTCACAGGCGTTCGCAAGTTGCGAAATGAAGCGGACCCAATACAGACGAAGCTCAAGAACTTCGATCTCAAGCTTCGGCGGCCTATCGTTGCGCATACCCTGCCGCTTCCAGGGCATATCCAAGCGCGGCAATAGAAATACCACTCGGTGCGGCCGTGCCGCCATCAATACAGCGAGACGGCGGTCAAGCGGCGCCTCGGTAGTGCGGCCGGCGAACCGCAAAAATTCAGCGTACAGCCGCTGGGATCGCCGCACCTCGTTGCGGTCGCCTGACAAGCCACCTTGCAGTAACAGGTAACGCAAGTCGAGGTACTTTCGGGTTCCCTTGCCTTGCCATATCACCGAATCATCCCGGAAATCCCAGTCCGCATATTTCGACTTGATATTCCGAACCTGTACAGGAATCAACTCGTCATCAATGCGCCGTTTCAGAATGATCTGGTCGAGATGCCATGCGGCAGCTCCGTCGGTGAATGCCGTCTGAATATCCGCAGCAATCGCCTGAACGAATAGACGAGCGCTCGGTGTAGAGCGTACCCAGACCGAGCCAGCGGCTACCGCAAGATGCTCGGAAACAGGCCCCTCCAGATCGCGACGCCGCAGACAGACCTCGGCTTCAGGCTTGTCACTGAAGTCACGTTCGATCGGCGCAACCACCATTGAATCAGCATCAAGAACAAGGAAATCGCAGGCCGAAGCCTGCATCAGTTCAGCCAGGCGCAAAAACCGGGCGCAGGCGTAATAGGTCTTCCGCTGCATGTCAGTGATTGAACCAAGCGCTATGCGTTCCCGCGACACGACGAGCCGGGTTTTCTTCAATTGACGACCCAGTACATCCAGCTGTTGCAGGGCTTCGTCGGAAGGGTTTATTACATGCAGAATGATGGTCTCGCCGGGCGAAAACACTTCGATGCTCCGAACCAATGATATCGCATGGGCAACATACACCGAGTCGCACGCGGCAAGCACGACCAAGCGACCGGCAGTCAGACAGGAATCCGTGTCGATATCGTCAAGAACCTCGCGTTGCAACACCATCATATATAGCCTACCGGTTCGATGCGACTAAGGCGATTCGCGGGCCATTGCGCTCTTCTCGAACCTCCCAGATGTTATGGACATTAAAGCCCGCCCGTCCGAGGAGATCCAACAAGCTATCTTGAGTCAACCAGAACGCCGACGGATCACGGCCCGAGAACGGGTCCGCCCACCCTCCTTCGTCGTGGTAAGCTCCAGAGTAAACAGTGTCGCCCACACGCCGCTTCGCGATCCTTGTCTCATCCCGGGCGATATGGGTGTCTAAGAAGATGTGGCGGGCCACGCGCCCCAATGCAAGAATGTGCTCGGCGGGATTCAATAGGTGGTAGAGGACACCACAATGGAACACCAAGTCGAATTGACCGTCCCTCTCATCCATTTTCTCCACGTCCTTCTGAAAAACCTTTGCCCAGGTTCCGTGGCAAGCGAGACGTGCTTGTGTCTTAAAGACATTGACCGGTCTGACATCGATGGCGGTAACATCATCGCAATACAGCCGCAGTCCAACCGTATGGATTCCCTCGAAGCAGCCGACTTCGAGCGCCGACAGCCCTCGCAGTGAAATTTCCTCGTTCAGGCGAACGATGCGCTTATCCGGAATTTCACAAACATTGTTTCTCTTACCGACGTCCAGCCGGCCAAGTATTCGACCATCAGGAAGACTGGTACCAGCGTGCCAGGGAAGCAATCGATTAATTTCAGCCAGATCGGCGTTGGAGATCACCATTTCTTTCATCTAGATAGCCCTTGTTACTTCGATGCAAAAACGACGTCGTCGCGCCGATCAAAAGTCGAACCGTCGGTTAGCGCCGCACCCGGCTTTCTGAGCATCACGCTAAAATCTTTTCCGTTCAGTGTCGACTGCACAAAGATGCGATCCCAACCGAGTTCACGCGAAGAATAGTCCGCCATTGCCCTAAACGAATCGGGGGTGTAGTACTTGGCATGGACAGAATAACGCCGACGAATCAAATCCTCCGGCGTATTGTAAGGCGCGGTATAACGACACCATTTCTCATAATGCCTCGCCTGCAAGCAAAAATCTCCGTTACCTAGTTCGTCGATGCATTCTTCAAGAGTAGATACCGGTTGCCTTAAGTCGAAGGTGAAGCGAGCATCCGGGACAACCGCCGCAACAAAGCCTCTCGGCTTCAATTTTCTGTACCAATTGCGGAGAATCCCGAGTGGATTGACAAGGTGCTCAAACACGTGATTCGAAAAAATAAAATCCAGTGACTCGTCGGGGAATATCTCCAACTGATGCGCAGAAGCGACGACATAGTTCATCCATAGGTCGGCCATCTGATCATCGCTGGAGTGCTTACCGTAGACCCGCGCCCATTCTTCAGCAGCCAATGCCTCGACGTACTTGACGTTGACCAGCCGCGACGGCTTAACACAGGGATTGGCGCCGGGCCCGACCTCCACACCGCTCCCTCTAAGATCCGACAGCAAGTTGGGGCGTGCACTAATGTGAGGACCGACATCGATAAGTGCCTCAGAAACACCCTGATTGGATATCGTTAGCGAATAGCCATTCCGATCTCCAGTCCACGTTGGCCATCCGAGCATTACTCGCCTCGGAACATCCCCCGTTTTCATCTTGATACTACAAAGTACAGCATGATGCGAAGGATCCCCCTCGCCTCTCACCGAGAGGTCGATTTTAGCTTGACCGCCACCTGGCGCTGAAACCTCCCAGCCGATAATCTGCGGCGCAGAAGCTAGGTAACTGATTTCGTGGGCACGACGAATCGTCATCTCGCTTTTCGGCGCGAGCGCTACACATCGCTCAGTCATGTCGCTGAACCTAACTTCGCATGCATTTATATGGTCAATATCGAACACCGTTTCCCGGTCACGGCGTTTTACGAGATCGTAAAGATTCATGGAAGAAATCCGCCTAGCGAAACAGACGAACCAGTCGATCTTTCAACAGACGCCCTGCGGCACCGCGGCGACTCGGATCAGTTGTACCAATTGCCCCGCTGGGCCCGGCAGGCCCCGACTTAGTATGCGCGGCAGTAGCTTCGCCTGGAGTTGCATCGAGCCCCAACTGCGGAACCTTTGGCAAACTGACGAAACGCTTGAACGGAGGCGTCCACGATTTTCTTTTGGCTTTGATGTCGGCCGGTGGAGGCAATCCTAGCCACCCTGGCAGTTCTGGCGATACGTTGCCCTTCTCGACCTCGTCATACAAGAAGTCGCGTGACAGAAATCCTTCGTCGATCGCCTCGCGGCAGCAATCGTACCAAAGTTGGCCGTTGGGATTGCGATTGGATATCCACGGCTGAGTCGGCATGTCCGTGTAGTGTATCAGATTTGTCTTTCCCGCCTCATAGTGTTCCAGCGAATTCCATTCGAAAGGCAACGCTGGACGCCGGCGTTCCGCCGGTAGGATGCACAGTTGCTGCATTAATTGGTTGTAATCGAACACGCCGTTATCAAGGTTCTCTACGATCTCGCGCACGTCCCAATCAAGATTAGCGCAGTTCAGTAGCATCACACTGAACTGCGGAATACGCGCACCACCCTTGTTGCTCTCGGCGTAAAGAACATCGGCCTCGCCGAAATTCAACGTCCACAGCTTGCGGATGTCAGTGAACACCTGCATGTCGGCATCGAGATAGATCGCTCTCCCGCGATAACCACAAAGCTTCGGGATATGAAAGCGCGAAAACGAAAAGCCCGTGCGCGAACGATTCGATAGGGCCGTCGGTATCGGTACGTCTCGATCATCTATGATTTGCACATCGACACTCAGACTCGCGAACTTCTTGATGCTGTACTCCAGCACTTTGACGCCAGCCACCTGCGCCGCATCGGCTCCGACAAAGACCCGCACCGGCGCCTGGATGTGGAGGGGCGCGTAGAAAATGCCGGTTGTACGGATCGTCCGGGCGATGCCAGCGAACTGCTTGTCGAAGCTTTCGTGTCCATTGGCAAGTCGTGTCTTTTCGGACAGGTCGGCAAAGTCGTTGGAATAATTGGTGCCGCCGTCGACCCCAAGCGAGCGGACCACTTTTACTCCGATGGACGCCAGCAGGTTCAGCGCTGCCTCAGCGCTAAAGAACTTGACGGCAACCGTAGGCGAGTCGCCCTCCTTCTTCTTGCTGGTCGCCAAGTTGTACCAAACCAGTCGACCCTCGCTCGCGAGTTTCCGCAGCACCGGAATCTCCCCGAGAAATTCTTTTATGGATTTCGTGGTCGGTCTGCAGTTCACGTGCGGGTAAAAGGGCAGGACGAGCGTCTTCGCATTGCGGTAAATGGCGTCAGCGCAATCCTGTACGACGTCCAGATCGATGATGTGAGCCAGGTCCGCCGGCACTTCCCGAATAACATGGTTGAGGGTACAGACAAAATATTGATCCAAGTCGACTTGGCCTACCTTACCGAAGGTCGGACCTTTACCCAGCACGAGCCACGGCTTACGGTTGAAATCTAATTGCCGTGACCACTCGATCAGTTCGAGGATTTCGCTCATTGCTTCCCCTTATGTAGTGCTCCAGCGGCCCGGTCAGAGGTAACTTCCAACACGCGCCCCCAAAGCTTCTCCAAGAATACAAGCGGCTTCGAGCTGGCCAGCTGACTCTGGCTCTTGGCAACCGACATTTTGAGTATTTGCGGATCAGTCTCCAATTGATACTGAGACAGACGTGGTGTCTGCGGATAACGGTCGCGGAGGAGAACTTTTTGTAGCATCTCGTCTGAACTGCCGCGACTACCGCCGGGCGTGTGTGCCACGTGCACCCACCCCACTAGCAAGTGCCGGAAGCCCAGCTCCGCTGCCCTCAGGCAAAAATCGACGTCATTGTGTCCGATCGGAAACAAAACCTCGTCAAGCCCCCCATGATCAAAGAAACGGCTGCGCCGGATCGCGGCGCAAGCGAACGAGTTTCCTGCCACCTCACGTAGCCCGGTGCTAAATAAGGGATCGCGGCTTTCTTCCAGGGGCGAGTTGTAGTCAAATCCCGCATTCTGGCGCGCCTTCAGACCGGCACATTGCAATTCACCGCTTGGCCTGACAATCCTGGCACCAACCGTTGACACGCCGAGAACCCCAGCCCAACGCGCCAAGGCGTCGAGAACCGTCGGCGTTTCCAGTGTGGCATCATTACTGAGAAACACAAGCGTCTCGCCGGTCGCGACACGCGCACCCAAATTACACTGGCGGCTGTGACTGAAGGGATGCGGATAGCCGACGATCTCCACCCTGAAATCATCACCACCTAACGAACGGAGTCCGCCGCGCAGACGCTCCAACTCAGCCGGCCGGGACTGATTGTCGACCAAAATCAGTTCCATCCAGGTCCCAACCACCTGCGACGCAACCGCGGCTACGGTTTTGAGAGTGAGTTCGGCGTTGTCTCGGAATGAAATGATTACGCTGATGCCGTCACCCAGAGTCGCCGGCTGAATGGACGGTCGGCGTTCGCCGCGGGCACTCGTTCCGCGCGGACACTCTTCAGTCTCTAGGCGTGGGAGATACAACGCGGCAAAACGACGAATACCCTCGATTTCGTTCTCAGGCATCGCACGTGGTCGAAGCAGCGCATCGGGTCCAGTTGCCCGATACAATCCGAAGTACTCGGCATGATGCCGCCACGACACTCCGGCCATCGCCAGGCGAAGCGTACGGGTGTCGAGCCCTTCAGCACTCAGCGCGCCGACGCCTTCATGGAACAGCGTGCGAAACTTACCGGCGCGGACAGCGAATGCACGCCCGACGACGTCTCCCGATAACCACGACAGATCAGGGCCTGCGGGCTTGCGGACGAAGCCAGTCGCGACAGCAAATCCATGATCTCCGCTAACGCGGTAACACGTCGCGTTCCACGACCACACATCGGGCGGTGAACCGTCCGGCAGCAGTGACAGCAATGCCAAGGTGCAGGCGAGAGCTGGGTGGAGAATATCGCCATGATCAAACGGAATAAGATAATCACCGTCGTCGACCCACAACGGAAGCGGTGCTTGATCGGCGCAAATCTCGACCTGTAACCCATCAGGGCACTCTGCAGCTGTCGCCAGGATAGCGCCCGCTTGCTGCCGATCAGGCCTCACTTCAAGCAGCAGCACCGCGACCGCAGGATGGCTTTGCAAAGAAGCACTGAAAATCGCCTGTTCAATAACGTCCTGGTTTGCACGAGCAACCACGATGAAGCGCGGCGTCCGGGAAACCTCACTGGAGCGAGCGGCAAGTGCATTCCTCTCGGCGACAAGCCTCGCAAGGAAGTCGGAAAAACTACGGTTGCGCGCCACATGCTCGAAAGGCAGACAGGCTAATTCAGCTTCGCGGCTTCGCAGAGATTCGAGGTATTGCTCGGTAATCACCGTCATGCCGACTGCGACCTTTTTTTTAACGTATGGCGCAGACGCACAAACAGGCGGCGAAGAGTTGCCGACCAGGGCAGCACCCCCAACGACCACCGGTCCGTGGCCCACTGCGGTGCATGGAGGAGGTGGGCCGGAGGCGCTGAGTGTACAAACAGTCCCCCCGGGCGATCTTGATTCCATTCCCGGTGGCGGATGTAGCGGAACGGCTCGGTGGCAACTTGACGGACTGCGAGCCCCAGCGCCTCGACACGTTTCGATGTGCCGATCTCCGCGCCAATGCACTCGCCGTAATTCCCGCCGATCGGAAACCCGCCAATTTGCTCCAGCACCGTCCGGCGTGCGGCCCAGACAAGGGCGCGAAGATGCCTTCCACCGGTACCGCGAGGAATTCCCTTGCGTTGGAAAAAATCAAGATAGGTGTCGACGCGATTTTCCGGCTTGCCGTCGACGAGATGCTCCGCCAGTTGCACCGCCGCTTGAAGCTCACGGAGTTTGGCCCAGGCTTGGTCCCATCTCGCGTTGAGGCTCTCGCCGACAAGGCCGGTACCAGGTTGTTCTGCCGCCGAGGCCAATGCTTCACCCCAGCCGTGCCGAACGGGGTAACATTCATCCTGAAAAAAGATGTAGGTCCCATAGCCATCGAATTTACGCCAGCCGGCATCCCAAGCTCCGATGTTCATGCCGAGGTTCTCTCGTTCCAGGGTACCTACGAGCCTCGGCGTATGTGGCAACGCGATTTCGTGGCTTCCAGTACGATTGATAACAATGCAGACATCGATGGCGCGGCCAGGATCAAAATACGATAGTGACCGAAACAATCGCCACAAGTGCTCGACCGGTCTTCGGTCATAGTACGAGACGACGAGCAGTGTGTCGGCGATCATGGGACAGCTCATATTTCCAGAATTGTCTGCCATCGGCTAGCGATGGCTCGCAGGGAGAATTCGCGTTCGATCACGGCATGAGCTCGGGCAAGGTGCTCTCGCACTAGGTCGGGATCGCGTAGGTAGGCGTCGATACCTTGATACGGATCATCGAGCCAAATGCAGCCACGCAGCAATTCACACGCCGGGGTCGGTGTTGCCACTACAGGCACTCCCGCGTGCAGGGCCAGCAGCACTCGGTTAGCGGACTTACAGCGCGCAAACTCATCGAGCGCACTAGGAGCGATAACCACATCAACCTCGCGCAATGCAGTATGTAACACTTCCGGTGTCCATTCGAGATAAGTGGACCGGATCGCGAGCGGTCGAATCTCGGCCTCAAAACGCGATGCGTTGTTGCTGACGACGAGCAAGTGCACCGAATACTTACGCGCGATACGCTCAAGGACATCTCTGAACAAGAGGATATCGGCAAGGCCGAACGATGACCATGGACTACCATGATTGCCGAACCATAGAATCGTCCGCTCGCTTCGCGGACCCACACAATCCTGTTGCAAATCTAGCATCGGCCTAGACTCAAATATCGTCGCCACACGTTGCCATAACGATGACCATGATTTGGGTTGCGCTGCCTTGGCTTGGGTATAACTTTTCAGGCGGCGAATCACAGTACGTTGCCGAGCCAGCATGCCCTGATCTTCGAGCCCGTCGGGAATGATGTGGACGGGACATCCGTCCGCCAATTCTTGTTTGATCACGGCGGCCAACGCTTTGGTAGGGACGACGATGGCATCCAAAAAATGCGCCATCGACCGCAATGCTTCGGCCGGCGTAACTTTTGCCCCACGCCCGTAATCGTCCACAAAAATGTTGTCGCAAAGGTCGAAGATCGTCCGAATACCCTTTGCGTGCGCATGTCTGATCAGCTCAACATCCGCGCTTGAGAAGCATTTCACCACAATCAGATGGCTCGCCGATCTTAGTGCGCTGACATCAGGTTTTATGAGCAGCCGCGACGGAATTGCTAAATCGGACAATGCAAGGATCGGCAGCAGCGCCCGATACCGTACACTCGCTAGCTCAACTGTCTGTTTCGAAACCCTCCAGACGAGATCGATCCGCGCCTCGGTTTGAGCGCCTAGTTCCATGCGACGACCCATCGTGTCCAGTTCACCAATCATCCGTTTGTGAAATAGATGAGGGTATGAATCGTACCGACGTTCAAGCAAACATCTCCACGTTCGCCAGGCTCGAACCGCTGGTATCCTTGGCGGAAACCAGCGGAGCGCCGTCGAGCGGCCAGGCAATGCCGATGTCGCTGTCGTCCCAGCGGATGCAGCGCTCGTGTTCGGGCGCGTAGTAATCGGTCGTCTTGTAGAGAAATTCGGCGCTGTCGCTGAGCACCAGAAAACCGTGGGCAAAACCGGCGGGCACCCAGAGCTGGCGGTGGTTATCCTCACTCAATTCAACGCCAACCCACTGGCCGAAGGTGGCGGATGACCGGCGGATATCGACGGCGACATCAAAGACTGCGCCACGCACGACACGCACCAGCTTGCCCTGGGGCTGCCGTATCTGGTAGTGCAGGCCACGCAACACGCCCTTGGCGGAGCGGCTGTGGTTGTCCTGCACGAAGTCGGTGTCAACGCCGGTGGCATCGCGGAACGCTCGCTGATTGAAGCTTTCGTAGAAAAAGCCGCGGGCATCGCCAAACACTTTGGGCTCGATGATGACGACGTCGGCAATAGCGGTCGGAGTAAGGATCATGCTGGGCGGTTTACCGTCGGGTTGCGTGATCAGTTTAGGTGCCGGGGCCAGCGCTGACTCTTGGCCCCTGAAAGCACTTGAAACTGGGTCGCCAGTATACCCAATAGGCCACCGCCTGGGTATTGCGGAGGGTTGCCCGCGTGGCACGGCAATACTAAATCAGTGTGGCAAATCCTCGGGATCGAGCTGGAATCGCCGCGGCAGGAAGCCGAAGTCGCGGGCGGCGTCGCGGTGATCGAACACCAGATCGCGGTTCATCCGCTCGACCATCGCGGCAGTCCAGTGGCGGTAGCGCGGCAACCGCCGCAGCAGAGCGATGACCAGCCGAAATGGCGCCAGCGGCACCGATACCAATCGCGGTCGCCGACCGAGGGCGGCGAATACGCGCTCCACCATCGCGCGGTAGCTCAGCGTCTCGCCGCCCGCCAGATCATAGGCACGATTTGCCACCGCCGCGTTGAGCGCGCCGAGACAGGCCGCCGCGACATCGCGGGCATGGATGGGTTGGCGCAACCCGTCCGCACGGCCTAGCAACGGAAAGCAGTGGCAGCGGCGAATCAGGCGGGCGATCTCGCTGATGTTGTGGTCGCGACCGAGGCCATAAATCAACGTCGGCCGCAATACCACCCACTCCACCCCCCGCGCCAATGCCCACTCCCGCAAGCGGGCTTCGCCGGCGGCCAATTGCTCGGCGACGCGCTGTTCGTCGGCGTCGGACGAATCACTCTTGCTGAAGCGGCTGGTGGATGACAGCACCACAATGCGGCGGGCATTGGCTTTCTCCAGCAACGCGAAATGTTCAGGCAGCACCCAGATCGGCGCGAGACAGATCCAGCACGGAATATCGCCGACGGCCGCTTCCGTCGCCACAACCGGCATCGGCAACCGTCGCCACTCGACATCCGCACTGGCCGAGCCCAGGGGTTGGCGTGAGAACGCGGTCACCCGCCAGTGATCATGGCCCAGCAACGGCAGCAGGCACTCGCCGACCAGGCTGGTGGCGCCGAGCAGGCCGATTTGGCGCTCAGTCATTGTCTCTTCCCGCGGCCGACGCGACGAACGAGTTGCCTGGTCGCGGCGATACCGAAGCGCAGCCAGACCCCGAGAGCCACCAGCCACATCAACACGCCCGGATAGCGGTCGCGGAAGAATTTGCGATAGAAGCGCAGCATGCCCCGGTGCTTGTGCCACTCGACAAAGATCGGTCGCGAGCCGCTGCATGCACCCTGCCGATGAACCACCGGCGCATCCGGTACGAAGACAATCTTCCAGCCGTTGCGGCGGAAACGAACGCACCAGTCGAGATCCTCGCAGTGGAGGAAATAGCCTTCGTCCCAGGGGCCAACGTCTATCAGCGCGGCCCGACGTACCAGCATCAGCGCGCCGGAGATCGCCTCAACCTCGATCGGTTGCGCCGGCAACGGCTGCGTGTGCAGATGAAAATCGAAGAACAGCGCCGGCCAGCGCGGCGCCAGACGATACAGCCCAAAGGCGCGCACGAAGGAGCGCCAGGGCGTCGGCAGCGCGCGCCGCCCACCGCCTTGTTCGCTGCCGTCGGGGTTGACCAAGAGACCACCGACCATGCCGATGCCAGGGTCGGATTCCAGCACCGCCAGCAGTCGGTGCAGCGTGTTGGCGCCCAGCAGGCAATCGGGATTCAAAAACATCAGAGTGCCCTGGGTAGCTGCACGAACCCCCCGATTGCAGCCGGCGGCAAAACCGAGATTGCGCTCCGCGCGAATCACCGTGAGGCGTGGCTCGGACGGGAAGCGGGCTTCGAGTCGGTGCAGGCTGTCATCCGTCGAGTGGTTATCGATCACAACGATTTGCCGGGCCTGTGGCAGGGCCGCGGCGACGCCATCGACCAGCAGCGCCCCGGCGTTGTAGTTGACGATGATCACGGCAACGGGCGCGGGAGAATCCATTACACCACTTTGGCTGGCGAGATGGGTGTGGCGGGGATGGGGCGGGCGTGATCGGCAGGCAGCTTAGCGGGCGTTAGAACACCCGCTCTTCGAGCATCTGCAACAGATATTTGCCGTAACCGTTTTTGCCCAACGGATAGGCCAGGCGCCGCACCTGCTCGGCATCGATATAGCCCATATGGTAGGCGATTTCCTCGGGGCAAGCCACCTTCAGCCCCTGGCGTCGCTCGATCGTCTCGATAAACGCGGAGGCTTCGAGCAGCGAATCGTGGGTACCGGTGTCGAGCCAGGCCATGCCCCGACTCATGCTCTCGACGGCGAGCTGGCCACGCTCCAGATACCACTTGTTGACGTCGGTAATCTCCAGCTCGTTGCGGTGGGAGGGCTTGATCGAGCCGACGATGTCGATGACTTGGTTATCGTAAAAATAGAGGCCGGTCACCGCATAGCGCGATTTCGGATGCTTGGGTTTTTCCTCCAGGCTATCGGCCCGGCCAGCAGCGTCGAAACCGACCACGCCGTAGCGCTCGGGATCCTGCACCGGGTAGGCAAACACGGTGGCGCCAGATGTATTGTCGTCAGCGGCCTTGAGCTGCTTGGACAGGTCGTGACCGTAAAAAATATTGTCGCCGAGAATGAGAGCGCTATCGCCGTTGCCGATGAATTCCCGGCCGATGATAAAGGCTTGAGCGAGCCCATCGGGTTTCGGTTGCACTGCATAGCGCAGATTGAGCCCCCACTGGGCACCATCACCCAGTAGCTCTTCGAAGCGAGGCGTGTCCTGCGGCGTCGAAATAACGAGAATATCCCGCATCCCTGTCAGCATCAACGTGGTCAACGGGTAGTAGATCATGGGTTTGTCGTACACCGGCAACAGTTGCTTGGATACGACCTGGGTGACCGGGTAGAGCCGGGTGCCGGAGCCACCGGCGAGAATAATGCCTTTGCGCGTGCTCATGATGTAGTGCTCTCTTTCATCGCCCGGTCTTTAGTGGCCAAGTCGTTTAGTAGCTAAGTCGCGAGCGACGGCCTCTTCAACAATGCGCGGCAACGCATCGGCCCAGTGGGGCAAATGCAGACCAAAGGTCCGCACCAGCTTCCCGCAATCCATCCGCGAATTCGGCGGGCGCGCGGCCGGCAACGGATACTCCGCTGCGGTAATCGGCACGATGTGGGCGGCACCCAACGCAAGCTTCGCACCCGCCATGCGCGCCTCTTCGACAATCGCACAGGCGAAGCCATGCCAGGCAGTCTCGCCCGCCGGGGCTAGGTGGAACACGCCCTCATCACCTTTGCCACGCCCCAACAGACTGAGGGTTTGGGCGGTCACATCGGCGATGAACTCGGCGGAGGTCGGGCTGCCGATCTGATCGGCGACGACGCGCAGCTCGGTGCGCTCGCCGGCAAGACGCAGCATAGTCTTCAGAAAATTGGCGCCGCGGGCGCCATACACCCAGCTCACCCGGAACACCAGGTGGCGGCAGCCGCTGGCCTCAATCGCCCGCAGTCCCGCGAGCTTGCTACGGCCGTAAACATTACCCGGATTTGTTTCATCGATTTCCACATAGGGCGTCGTCTTGCCGCCATCAAACACGTAGTCCGTGGAGTAGTCTACCAGCAGCGCACCCAGCCGCTTGGCCTCGGCGGCCAGTACCGCTGGCAGTTCAGCGTTGATCCGCATTGCCAGTGCCGGTTCCGTCTCGGCGCGATCAACCGCGGTATAGGCGGCCGCGTTGACGACCAAGTCCGGCCGGCGGCTGCGGATAAGCTCCACCACGGCGTCGACATCAGTGAGATCGCACTGGCTGCGGCCGATGGCGTTGATCCTGCCCACCGGCGCCAGCGCGCGGCAGAGTTCCCAACCCACCTGACCCTGTGCGCCCAGCAGTAGAATGTCAGTGGCCATAGTCAGTGGCCATAGTGGTTTTTCATCCACTCGCGATAGTGGCCGCTGGTGACGTTGGCTACCCAGTCGGTGTTGGTCAGATACCAGTTGACGGTTTTGCGCAGGCCGCTGGCGAAGGTTTCCGCCGGCGTCCATCCCAGCTCGCGCTCGATCTTGGTGGCATCGATGGCGTAACGCAGATCGTGACCGGGGCGGTCGGTGACATAGGTAATCAAGTCCGCATAGTGCGCTATGCCAGCGGGCTTGTCCGGCGCCAGTTCCTCCAGCAGCGCGCAGATGGCGTGCACGACATCGATATTGCGCATCTCGTTATGACCGCCGATATTGTAAGTCTCACCGGGGACGCCGCGGATAACCACTTGGTAGAGGGCGCGGGCGTGATCCTCGACATACAGCCAATCGCGCACCTGATGACCCTGACCGTAGACCGGCAGCGGCTTGCCCGCGCGAGCGTTGAGGATCATCAGCGGAATCAATTTTTCCGGGAAGTGACAGGGGCCGTAATTGTTGGAACAGTTGGTGATCAGGCTCGGCAGGCCGTAGGTGCGCCGCCACGCCCGCACCAGATGGTCCGAGCTCGCCTTACTCGCCGAATAGGGTGAACTCGGCGCGTAGGCCGTGGTTTCGGTGAACAGTGCCTGCGGATCCTCAAGGTCGCCGTAGACTTCGTCGGTCGAGATGTGGTGAAAGCGGAATGCCGCAGCACGGATCGCATCGAGACCGCGCCAATACTCACGGGCGACCTCCAACAAGGTGTAAGTGCCGAGGATATTGGTCTCGATAAAGGCCGCCGGGCCAAGAATGGAGCGATCGACGTGGGATTCCGCCGCCAGGTGCATGACGGCATCGGGCCGATGTTCGCGAAACACCCGCTCCACGTCGCCACGGTTGCAGATATCCACCTGCTCGAAGGCGTAACGCAGGTTCGCCGACACCTCGGCGAGAGATTGCAGGTTACCGGCGTAGGTCAACTTGTCGAGGTTGACAACGGCATCACCGCTATCGCGAAGGATGTGGCGGATCACCGCTGAGCCGATGAAGCCCGCGCCGCCAGTGACCAGGATTTTCACGTGGGTGCCGTCTGTTCCCTTTCCGTTCAAACCAACCCGTTCAAACCAGTTCCATGCAAACGCGTGAACCGGGCCCGTCTCGCTCTCCGCGGCGATCCAATCACCCGCTAGGGAAACGCTGGACAAATGGATTCCGTTCATGGTTCGACAAGCTCACCATGAACGGAATCAATAGATTACCGTTCGTCCTGAGCCTGTCGAAGGACTTATTCAGCGTTTCCCTAGCGGGTCGCGCTATTTTTGCGGCAAATGCACTTCTGCCGGGCATAACAGAATCATAGCATGGCGAGACAGCGACGAAACCCCTGGCCAGCGCAACTCGAACACAATCAACAGACTACCGTTCGTGGTGATCTCAGGCAGTACCGCGTCTGCCGAAGAATCGAAGCACTGATTCAACGTCTCCCCGACATCGCCAACGCCAACAACCGAAGTCAACGGCCGAATTGCGGTGGCTAGTTCGTGGGCTCATCAGTAAAATCGGTCGGCTTCCCGCCACCAGCGCTCTTTCAGGAGATCACCCATTACCAGCACCATCAGCATTCGCGGCGCCCGCACCCACAATCTGAAGAATATCGATCTCGATCTGCCCCGCGACCAGCTCATCGTCATCACCGGCCTGTCCGGTTCGGGCAAGTCGTCGCTGGCGTTCGACACGCTGTATGCGGAAGGCCAGCGGCGCTACGTGGAGTCCCTGTCCGCCTACGCCCGCCAGTTCCTGTCGGTGATGGAGAAGCCCGATGTGGACCACATCGAGGGCCTGTCGCCGGCGATTTCCATCGAGCAGAAATCTACGTCGCACAACCCGCGCTCCACCGTCGGCACCATCACCGAGATCTACGATTACCTGCGCCTGTTGTACGCCCGCGCCGGCGAGCCGCGCTGTCCGGACCACGACGAACCCCTGGCCGCACAGACCATCAGCCAGATGGTGGATCAGGTGCTCGCGCTGGGCGACGACGCCCGCCTGCTGCTGCTCGCGCCACTGGTGCGCGACCGCAAGGGCGAGCACGCGCAGGTGTTCGAGCAACTGCGCGCCCAGGGCTTTATTCGCGTGCGCGTGGACGGCCGCGTCTGCGAGCTGGACGACCTGCCGACGCTGGAGAAAAACAAGAAGCACAGCATCGAAGTGGTGGTGGATCGCCTGCGGGTACACGCCGACCTCGCGCCGCGCCTGGCCGAATCCTTCCAGACCGCCCTCCAGCTGTCCGAGGGGCTGGCGGTTCTCAGCTTCGTGGACGACGCCCAGCCGGATCGGATTTTCTCTTCCCGCTTTGCCTGTCCGATCTGCAATTACAGCATCAAGGAGTTGGAGCCGCGCATTTTTTCGTTCAACAACCCGGCGGGCGCCTGCGCCGGCTGCGATGGCCTTGGCGTCAAACAGTTTTTTGATGTGGACCGGGTGGTACAGCACCGGGAGGCGACTCTATCCGAGGGCGCGATTCGCGGCTGGGATCGCCGCAATGCCTTCTATTTTACGATGCTGACCTGCCTCGCCGAGCACTACGGCTTCGACCTCGATACGCCGTTCGGCCAACTCAAGCCACCTCACCAGCAGCGCATCCTGTTCGGTAGCGGCGACGACGAAATCAGCTTCAGCTACGTCAACGAACGCGGCTCCACCTTCAAGCGCAGTCATCGCTTCGAGGGCATCATTCCCAACATGGAGCGCCGCTACCGGGAGACCGAATCGGAATCCGTGCGCGAGGAGCTGGCCAAATTTCTCAACACCCAGCAGTGCCCGGAGTGCCAGGGCCAGCGCCTGAACCGCGCCGCACGCCACGTCTTTGTCGACCGCCGCAGCCTGCCGCAGGTCACCGCGCAGCCGGTAGGCGAACTCGCGGGCTACTACCGCGATCTGGGCCTGCCGGGTCGGCAAGGCGAAATCGCTGAAAAGATCCTCAAGGAGATCCGCGACCGCCTGCATTTTCTGGTCGATGTCGGCCTCGATTACCTGACCCTGGATCGCAGTGCCGAGACGCTGTCCGGCGGCGAAGCTCAGCGCATCCGCCTGGCGAGCCAGATCGGCGCCGGCCTGGTCGGCGTTATGTACATTCTCGATGAGCCGTCCATTGGCCTCCACCAGCGTGACAACGAGCGCCTGCTCGGCACCCTCACCCGCCTGCGCGACCTCGGCAATACCGTGATCATCGTCGAGCACGACGAAGAGGCGATCCGCGCCGCCGACTTCATCGTCGATATCGGTCCCGGCGCCGGCATCCATGGCGGGCAGGTTATCGCCACCGGCCAGGTTGCCGATATCCTCGCCGCACCCACTTCGCTGACCGGCGATTACCTCGCCGGCCGGCGCATGATCGCGGTACCCGCGGCGCGTACCCCCGTCAATGCCGACCGCATGCTGCGGTTGACCGACGCGCGCGGCAACAACCTGCGCGGCGTCGATCTGGAGATTCCGCTGGGCCTGTTCACCTGTGTCACCGGCGTTTCCGGCTCGGGCAAATCGACGCTGATCAACGAGACGCTATACCCCCTCGCCGCCACCGCGCTGAACAAGGCAACCACGCTAAAAGCAGCGGCGCACGACAGCGTCGCCGGGCTCGAGCTTCTCGACAAGTGCGTGGATATCGACCAGAGCCCGATCGGCCGCACGCCGCGCTCCAACCCGGCCACCTATACCGGCATCTTCACGCCGATCCGCGAGTTGTTCGCCGGCACCCAGGAGGCGCGCGCCCGCGGCTACTCGCCGGGGCGGTTCAGCTTCAACGTCAAGGGCGGGCGCTGTGAAGCCTGCCAGGGCGACGGCCTGACCCGCGTCGAGATGCACTTCCTGCCGGATGTCTATGTGATCTGCGATGTCTGCAAGGGCATGCGCTACAACCGCGAAACGCTGGAGATCCGCTACAAGGGCAAGAATATCCACGAAATTCTCGATCTGACGGTGGAGGACGCGCGAGTTTTTTTCGACGCCATCCCCGCTGTCGCCAGCAAGCTGCAAACCCTGATCGATGTCGGCCTGGCGTACATCAAGCTGGGCCAGTCGGCGACCACGCTGTCGGGCGGCGAGGCGCAGCGGGTGAAGCTGTCGCGGGAGCTATCAAAGCGCGACACCGGCAGCACGCTGTACATCCTCGACGAACCCACGACCGGGCTGCACTTTCACGACATTCGGCAACTGCTGAATGTGCTCCACCGCCTGCGCGATCAGGGCAATACGGTGGTCGTTATCGAGCACAACCTGGACGTGATCAAGACCGCCGACTGGATTGTCGATCTCGGCCCCGAGGGCGGCAGCGGCGGCGGCCGTATCATTGCTACCGGCACCCCCGAACAGGTCGCGGCGGCAAAAAATTCCCACACCGGGCAATTTCTAAAAACGGCGCTGGACAAAAGCACCAGTCACCGCTCCGCGAGCGGCAAAGGCGCCCAATCAACAGCGGGACCATCGATAGCGGAAAAGTCGCGCGCGGCCGCAGTGGTGGCGACCGCGTACACCACCTCCAAAGCTGCCGAAATCCGCCTGACGAAGACCGTAAAGCCACGAAAAACACCCGGCTGACGGACGGTTTCAGCGTTCGCCGCGGGATAACTCCAGTCCGAACAAACCCAAAAATGCAGGCATGAAGAACGCCAGGGTATGGGCGTGGAGGCCGACAAACAGCAGCTTGCCGGCGGTCAGAAACCCTACCAGCATGGCCGCCAGCAACACGCCCCATAGCTGCAACTGTGGGCTGCGAAAAGTCTTGTGCAGGGTGAGGCCGAGAAAGGCCAAACAGAGGCCGAGGCCGATCAAGCCCGCATAGAACGTGTGGTTGAGGAAAAAACTGTGGTAGTGCGGGAACAGGACATCGCCAACGCGATTGTCGGTGGACACCGACATGCCGTGACCGAACACCAGGGTCGTCCAGGAATCGCTAATCGCCTGAATGCCATTCGACCAAATCGCGGTCCTGAACGACATCCCACGCTCCATGGCGTTGCGCCAGATCAGTGCCGACGCTTCGCTGAAGGCGACCGCGAGCACGGCTCCGGTCGCGACGACCGCGAGTAATGCGAACCAGACCCTGCGGTTGTTGAACAGCAGCACCAGCAGCAGGATGCCGGCGATCAGCATCATGTAGCCGGCGCGGGTTTCCAGACAAAATGTGATGGCGGAGAAAAACAGGCCAGCGGCTGCGTAACCACCCATGCGTCCGTAGGTACTGGCGAGCAGCATCCGGTAAAAGGCAATAATGCCGAGATCTGCCATCACCCAACTCACGAAGATCGGATTACTGAAAACACCCCGGGTGGCCCCCGCTCTATCCCAGGCTTGCAGTGGCGCCACCTCACGCCCCAGCATCGGCCCAAGCCAAGCCTCGACCAGGTCTCGCAAGCTCTCCCATTTAAGTACGATCAACACGGCGCCAATCAAACCGAGGACGAAGAAACTATCGAGAATCTGCCCGCCGCGATGTTGCTGGTAACGGCAGACAAGAAAGCTCAGGTAGAACAGCCCGTAGATGTTGAGCGATGCAACCAGCATCTGGCGATCGCCGTGTGTCCAGCCATCAAAAAACAGACTGACCATGAGGTAGCCGCACATCAGCATGAAATAGCGCGCGGCGGCATTGGCCCAAATCATCTCCACATCGGCACGGGAGAAGCAGAACAGCATCGGAATGACGATAAACAACCGGTAGAGATTGGTCGCCGCGGTGTGATTGGGCATGATGAACGCAATCGCGAACAGAATCGGAAACAACATCCACGCGTGCTGTTCGCGCAGCAGTTGACGCCAAGTCGCCAGCGTCGATCGCCATGGCCGCGGCACCACAACAGCGACATTCATCTGCTCAGCACACGACGTTCGCTCCGGCCGATTCCGCCGACGGGCCATCATAGCCAACGCTTGCGGCGGAATAGCACCACCAGTGAGGCGGCCATGGCCACCATCACTCCCATCACACTGAAATAGCCCCAGTGCCAGTGTAACTCCGGCATGTTCTCGAAGTTCATGCCGTACACGCCGGCGATAAACGTCATCGGCACGAAGATCGCGGTAAGTACCGTCAGCACGCCGATCTTGCGGTTGAGCTCATGGGACGACAGCGAGATATAGCCCTCCACCAGATCGCCACCAACGCTGTAATACAGTTGGCCCAGGCTGTGCAGGCGCTCGAAACGCTCGTGCACATCCAGCAGGCGCTGGCGCTCCTCCGCGGCGAGCGGCAAGCGTCCCGGCAGATGTTCCCGTAGCGCGGCGAAAAGACGCTCCTGATAACTGAAAATCCGCCACAACTTGCGCAGATTGGTGCGATCCTGGATCAGTTCGGCGAGAATAGTGTCGTTGGCGGCGGCCATCAAACCGTCCTCCAGCTCCCCTAGCCGAGGCTCGAAGTTGAGCAGCAGATCGACGTAGCGCTGGGCCGCCGTGCTCGCCACCCGCAGGCAGACTGCCATCGGCCCGCGCGCAAGATAGTCGGCCAGTTCGGCATCCTGCCACCATTTGCGCAGGCTCGGCGAGGGCCCGCTGCTGCGAGTCAGCAGACAGCGCTCGCCGACAAAAAAAGCGATCTGCACGGTGCCGAAGCGCAGCGACACGCTGTCGGCGTCGAGGCCGCGCAGGAGAATAAAGACAAATTTGTCATAGAACCGGTACTTGGGCGGCTCCCGCCCCTTCAGGGCATCGCGGACCGCCAGCGGATGGCAGCCAAAGCTCTCCAACAGCGCTCGCTCCACCGCCTCGTCTTCGTCGCGGATGTTCAGCCACAGAAAGCTGTCGGGCGTTTGTTGCCAGCGTTCGATCTGTTCCACACCGCCAAAGCTCAGGTGCGGGGCCGCCGCCCGCCACACCACCGTCTCGATCATCGGTGCCCTCCTGAAATCGTCACAGAGATTAAGGGATTCACGTCCGACTGGCGAGTGCTTTCCGCTTTGCCTGGGTGTCCGGCTGTGGCACCATCGCGCGATGAAAATTTTTCTCGTTGGCGGCGCGGTAAGGGACAAGCTGCTCGGCATACCGGTTCGAGAACGCGACTGGGTGGTCGTCAACGCCACACCCGCGGAGATGGAACAACAGGGCTTTCGCCCGGTGGGCAGCGATTTCCCGGTGTTCATCCACCCCGACACGGGCGAGGAATACGCCCTCGCCCGCACCGAGCGCAAGAGTGGCCAGGGCCACAAGGGCTTCCACTTCCACACCGGCCCCGGGATTACCCTGGAAGACGATCTATCCCGCCGCGACCTCACCATCAACGCGATCGCCGAAGACAGCAACGGCCAGCTGATCGACCCCTATGGCGGTCGCCGCGATCTCGCCGACCGCGTACTGCGCCACGTCTCCCCCGCCTTTGTTGAAGACCCGCTGCGTGTGCTGCGGGTGGCGCGTTTCGCGGCGCGCTATCGTCATCTCGGCTTTGCGCTGGCCGAGGCAACACGGGAACTGATGCGTTCCCTGTCCGCCAGCGGCGAGCTGATGCAGCTGACGCCCGAGCGAAGCTGGCGCGAGACGCAAATCGCGCTGGCGGAAGACTCGCCGCGTACCTATATCGAAACCCTGCGCGACTGCGGCGCGCTGGCGGTATTGTTCCCCGAGATCGAAGCGCTGTTCGGCGTCCCTCAGCGCGCCGATTATCACCCCGAAGTCGACACCGGCATCCACCTGTTGATGGCGCTCGACCAGGCCGTGCGCCTCAGCGCGCGCGCGGAGGTGCGCTTCGCCGTGCTGATGCACGACCTTGGCAAGGGCATCACACCCGCTGCCCTTCTGCCGCGCCATACCGGCCACGAAGAAGGTGGCGTGCCCCTGGTCAACGCCTTCTGCGATTGCTTTCGGGTACCCAATCACTACCGGCGACTGGCGCTTGTGGTGACTCGCTTTCACCTGCAATGCCACCAGATCGCCAGCCTGCGCCCGGCCACGGTACTGAACCTGCTCAAGGGCGTCGATGCCTTCCGCAACCCCCAGGCCCTTGAAAATTTTTTGCTCGCCTGCGAAGCGGATGCGCGGGGGCGCAAAAATCTCGAGAACACGCCTTACGAGTCCGCACTCTGGTTGCGCCAGTTGTTCAGGACATTGAGTCAAGTGGGTGCAGCCGATCTCGTCGCTGACGGTTTGACAGGTGCAGATATCGGAAGAGCGCTGGACGACAGGCGTCTGAAAATGATCGCCGCTTACAAGGACAGCGCTCAGTGAGATCTGTGCGGCAAGAAACCAGCGTCGCGGCAGGCGCCAGTTGGCGGCTAGGCTCTTTTCAAGCGTTTGAAACCGAACAATGTCGCGCACGGGTGCCGATTTCCCTGCAGCTGGTCCCGAAGAAGCTCTGCTCCAATCAAGCTGTAGGTGATGCCATTGCCGCCGTAGGCCATCGCAAAATGCACCCGAGGGCCGTGCTGTTCATGACAGCCGAAAAAAGGCAGGCCGTCATCCGTCTCCGCGAATGTGCCTGCCCACGAAAACGCGATTTTCACCGGCAGGTCGGGAAACAACTCGCGGGTCCGCTGCAGCAACTTCTTCGACTTGCCGCGCAATTTGGCCTCGCGCCGAAATGACAGATCGACGCGATCATCTTCACCACCCACCAACAGGCGCTCGTCCTCGGTACGACGCAGATAGAAGTAGGGCCGAGCTGACTCCCATATCAGAGTATTGTCGAGCTCCGCCAATCCTCCTGGCATCGGTTCGCTAACGAACGCATAACTGCTGTGATTGCGCGCCACACGTTGTTCAAGCCATGACTGGGATTCGTAGCCCGCCGCAAAAATCAGGTGCTTGCAGACAATGATCGCGCCGTCACTGGTCTCCGCGCGCACTCCGTTACGGTCACCCGAAAATCCCAGCAACTCAGTGCGGGCGTGAACGCGTCCCCCCATATCGCTAACGCGACGGAGCAGTGCGTGCGCCATCAAATAGGGATCCACTTCCGCCGCGACCTGGGTGAGCAACGCCACTGGCGCGTCGATGCCATAGCGTTGTAAAACCGCAGCTTGATCGAGCAGCTCCAAATCAAAGCCATTGTCCCGGCGCAACGCGAATTCTCTTTCGAGCCGACCCTTGTGCCGCTTGCGACTGGCAAAATAAAGGCTCTGCCTGGAGGGGCACTCGACGCCTTCAAGCCCCTGGGCCAAAGCCTGCAGGCTGCCAATCGCACGCTCGCAAGACTTGTATGCCAGTACCGCATCGTCAACGCCGTATCGTTTCGCCAACTCCTGCAGCTCGGTATCGATTTCATACTGCAGCAGCGCTGTACTCGCCGATGTACTGCCCCAGCCGGCCTCGCGACGATCAATGATACAGACGCTCATTCCTGCACGGGTCAAATGGTCGCCTATTAATGCACCGGTGATACCAGCGCCAACCACGAGAGCGTCGCAGCGCAGGGATTGCCGTAATCGCGGAAACGCATTTAAAAGCCCGCTCTTGGCGATCCAGAATGGCATGCCGCTATGTAGATCCATGGGTTTACCGGTGGAACACGTTTACGTCAGTGCACCTGCCGGCACCCACGCTTTATTGGGAGAATTGGCGTCAAACAACCCCGTCTGGCGCGGCTAGCCGCATCGGCCACGACAGTGCTCCAGTGTTATTTGAACTCGGCGGGGGCGCCAAGAGCATACGTTCTCCCTACCCCCGCCAAGAGCGCCATTGGCGATCAGGTCAACAATGCAATGAGTATGATGATCGGGATGGGGATACCAAGGAAGAACAATAGTATTGAGCGCATAGCCGTCTCCTGCCGTTAGCGTGTAGTTAGCTTAAAAAGGTCTGGGTTTTTAAAGATCGCGTTGGCGTCCGCCAAAAGTAGCCGCCAGACTCGCCACGAAGGCACCGACCAACAATGATATGAATATCCATAGCGCCGCGTAAGCAGAAGCCGCACGCGCCTTGTCGGCGGCCTCCTTGGCGGCGACCTTGGTTTTCTCCAGCTGCGCGTTGACCTCTCCGTAAACGTCGCGGACCCGCTGTTCCGCTTCCTGTTGACTGAGGCCGGTACGCTGCGCCACTAACTGCCCGAGATATTTCGCATCGCCATCGGGAAGCGCGCCGGAACGCACCGCGTGCGTAAAAATACCGATGACCTCCCGTGCCGATTGCGCCGAAGAAAGTTCAGGATGTCGACGCCGTTCGCTTGCTCCGCCCTGATCCTGGTCCACATCCCCACGGAGCAGCGCATTCACATAGTAATGCAGGGTATGTCCCAGTTCGTTAGCTGATACGTCCTTGTCTTTGGCTATCGCAACACTTCCTGCGCCGGCTGCAGTGGCCACGGCAGATGCGGTCGTGCCCACAGCGGCGCTACCCGCCTCCACGCTGCCACTGATGACGGATCCCATGGCCGACGCCAAAATTGTTGCGCTGGCAAGAAATGCGATACACCAAGCCAGAAAGCCGTGGGCGGTATCGCGGAAATAAACCTCGTCCGTTCGGGCATCAGGCCAGCTGGTTCTGAGCCTGCCCGCAAGATAGCCGCCCATACCCGATGCCAGCAGCTGAGTCACAGTCAGCCAGACAATCGTGGAAACTCCGAAAGCCGTCGCGCTAATGCCGCTGGATTCCCATGGCGACACTGACGAAAGCCCGAGGCCAGCGCCGAGAATCAATAAAATAACCGACAGTGCGGCTGCCCCTGTCGCTCCGGCGAGAATTGCGCCCCAGGACATTGCACTGACGGAAAGGCGAGCCGCGCCGTCGCCGCCGGGTGAGTAGCCTGTGTCGCCGAGACCAGTAGATACACTCATGATGTTCTCCTCAATGTTAAAACTGCTTATTGAATTACACGGTCGGTTCTTCGTTTCCCGGCTGATACTGCGGCATCATCTCACCCTGTCCGTTGCGGACGACCCGGAGGCGGTCGGTGCGGAAACTGCCTATTGACGGCACCGATATCCATATCCTCATTGAAAAAATGGTAATTGTTTCCGCCTTCGTCTTTCGCGACGTACATCGCAGCGTCGGCACAGCGGATCAGGGTCTCCACGTCCCGCCCGTCGCCGGGAAAAATGCTGATGCCGATACTCACGTTGGTCTGGAGTTCGTGCCCGGCAACCCGGTGTGTTGCCGCCAGCGTCTGCACTATCTTTTTCGCGTTCAGGGCCGCGTCCTCGGCGCGCTCGATTTCCGAGAGCACCACCACGAATTCGTCCCCGCCCAGGCGGGCGACCGTGTCGGAGCCGCGCACGCAGGCCACCAGGCGCTGGGCAACCGACTGCAGTAGTTCGTCGCCGATCGGATGGCCAAAGGTATCGTTGACATGCTTGAAATTATCCAGATCCATAAACAGCAAGGCCCCGCGCTTGCGGTGGCGCAGAGCCAGGGCAATTGCATTATCGATCCTGTCACCGAGCAACAAGCGGTTCGGCAGGCCAGTGAGAAAATCGTGTTGGGCCAAACGCGCCAGCTGTTGGGCGTCGTTACGGGCCGTACTGACATCGCGGAACACGATCACCGCGCCGGTTACCTGGCCGCCACGGTCGCGGATCGGCGCGGCCGAATCCGCAATG
>JBPPNE010000343.1:0-28808 GCA_051306415.1 Porticoccaceae bacterium | reverse complement strand
CTTCCATCAGAAGCTATATCGATTTCTACAACCAGCAGCGTCTACACTCCGCACTCGGCTACCGATCTCCCATCGAGTTTGAAGCCCAATGCGCCTAACCAATGGGTGTCCACTTTTTCGTAGGAAGTCTCAACCGCTGCGCGGTTCGGCTTAACTCAGGCGTTAGACGTGCGGACAAGACTGTAAAAGCAGGAGGCTCGGCATGGTCAACAGCTTCAGCGACGCATCACGCTCTGCGCCCTTCCGCGCAATGCGTTTGCACCCGCGCAGCCTGAGTTTTGCGCATCAGGCCAAATCCGGTGCGCCGCACCGGGTGCAAGCCGCAGGCAGCGTCCCAGCCCCCGGCGCGCCGCTGGCAACTGGCCTGCTTTGCATCTGCGGGTTCAAGCCCTTCAAGTTCAAACCGAGTGCCGGTCTAACAGCGCGGTCAAGGGGGACACGCCGCGACGCTGCACGTTTCAAGTATGCTGGTTTAGGCGCGCATCGTGGCTTCGCTCAACCTCGGCACGCGGCGCGCCCCTTACCTTTGCGTTGGGCATCTAAAATCTGAACCTCCTGCCTCATTGACTCTAGTTAGCATATTTGCTAACCTTAAAACATGACATATTCCATCGAATACTTTCATGCAAAAGTGCAAGCCACCGTCGAGGCTTGGCTTGTGGATGTTGTCGCAGACTACGCAAGAATTGTCGAACTCCTTATCGAGCACGGCCCCAACTTGCGTTTACCCCACTCACGCGTCTTTGGTGGCGGGTTGTTCGAGTTACGCCCGCGCGGCAAATCGGGCATTGGAAGAGCGTTCTACTGTTTTCTTGTCGGGCAGCGCGTAGTGATACTGCACGCTTTCATTAAAAAATCACAGAAAACACCAGCGCAGGAAACCAAGCTTGCGCGCAAACGAATGAAGGAGATACAAAATGGCTGACCTCAAATACGACCCAGTGCCGCACAACCAGAAAGCTTTTCTTAAAAAGGCATCGAAACGCCGTGGCTTTCGCGAAGCCTATGATGCTCTTGGAACCGAGTACGCCCTCGCGCACGAAATGCTATCCGCGCGTACGCGCGCTGGACTCACACAAGAAGCAGTCGCTGATCGCATGGGCACCACGAAGAGCGCCGTCTCAAGGCTAGAAGGCGCGGGGAAACATGCGCCTTCCATGGCATCGCTCAAAAAATATGCCGATGCTGTAGGCTGTACGCTCAAAATTGAATTCATTCCACAGCCAATGAAACGACGTGCCACAGCCCAACCCAGCGTTCGAGTGGACGCGCCAAAAACGGCGCGCCGCTCAACTTAACGTTGGGCAATTCTTGACACAGCGGTTTTTGTACATACATGGCGTTTCTTTCGAAGAAGTCAAGTCCGTTTTCTATGACGAATTTGCAATGCAATTTTATGATGATGGGCATTCGGAAGAGGAACACCGTTTCTTGATGCTTGGTTTTAGTTGTGAATCCAGAATGCTTCTTGTCTGCCACTGTGAACGCGAGTCAGGCAATACGATCAGGATAATATCAGCCCGCAAAGCAACTAAACGCGAATGCAGCCATTACAAAGGTAAGGTGCCATGAAAGCAGAATATGATCTTTCCCAAATGAAATCACGAAGAAACCCCTACGCTTCCAAGCTTAAGAAGTCGGTTACTATCCGATTGGGAGAGGATGTAGTCGGTTATTTCAAAGAAATGGCGGAAGGCACTGGTGTGCCCTATCAAAGTCTCATCAATTTATATCTTCGTGATTGCGTACGTCAGCATCGGACAATTGATATTTCTTGGCAATCAAACTCAAAAGCAGTTTCGAACCAGTAAATAGCCTTTACTTTTTGGGATATGAACTATTGATATGTAAATTCCAGCAACACTTTGTTCATAATTAGCGATAGTTGGGGTCAGAGTAAAATTAAATGCCTAACCCAACGCTCAACCGGAGCACGGTTATAATACGGTTTTATTTTTCAGCTTCCCGTGCCGCGCCCGGTTAGCTTTACGTTAGACGTGCGCGCAAGGCCGTAAAAGCAGGAGGTCTCGGCGTGGCCAACAGCTTCAGCGACGCATCACGCCCTGCGCCCTTCCGCACAATGCGTTTGCACCCGCGCGGATCGAGTTCCATGCACAAAACCAACTTCGGTGCGCCGCACGGGGTGCAAGCCGCTGGCAGCTTCCCAGCCCCAGGCTCACCGTTGGCAACCGGCCTGCTTTGTTCCTGCGCGTTCAAGCCCTTCAAGTTCAAACCGGGTGAGCAGTCGAGGACATAGGTAACAAAAGAGTCCGGAGACATGGGTAACAGTCACCGGTGGCGCAACAAGCTGCCGTTGGCATCTTCGATGCGCATGTGGCGTTCATGCAAGCGGCCGAGTTTTAGTGGCCCGAAGTAGACATCCCAGACGCCATCGTCGATCTCTTCAAGGCCGACGAATTTACCTGCCCAGCAGACACAGACATTGACCCTGTGGTGATTCCAGCGAATGCCGCCATAGGCGCTGACGTATCAATTCTCGAAGCGACCAGATATACAAGCGGCGGTAGTTTTTCAGCGTCATGCCTTGGGCCAGCTGGCTTTACTCCCGCCGCCAGCGAGTTTCCTTGCCGGAATCTTCCAGCACGATGCCCACTTCTTTGAGCTGGTCGCGGATGGCATCGGCGCGGGCAAAATCCCGGTTCGCGCGTGCCTGGTTTCGCTCGGCGATTAACTGGTCTACCGCGTCGTTGGTATAGCTCGGACCCGAGTTCGGTGCACCGGGATCGGACGCGCGTGGATCCCCCGGCCCGGCGGTGGTCGGCAAGCCTTTGAAATAATCCTCGGGATCGCTGAGGAGAATCCCCAGAATCGCGCCAAGCCCGACCAAGATGCGTACCGGTTCGGACCAATCGTCACCTGCGCGCTCCCGCTGGTTGATCGCGCCGGCAAGCTCCTGCATCAGCGTAATGGCTTCGCGGGTGTTGAAGTCGTCATCCATGGCATCGACAAAACGTTGCTGATAAGCATTGTTCTCGATCGCTTGCGCGGAAATGGGGGTGGAGTCAGCCAACGCGGCGCGGCCGATCTTGCCCCGGATGGCCGAATAAAGCCGGTCCATGGCCGCCTTGGCTTCGCGCAGATTGTCCTCGGAGTAACTGATCGGACTGCGATAGTGGCTCGACAGCAAAAAATAGCGCACCACCTCCGAATGATATTTGCCGAGCACGTCGCGGATGGTGAAGAAATTGCCGAGCGATTTGGACATCTTTTCATCGTCCACCCGCACCGCGCCGGCGTGCATCCAGTAGTGGACATAGGTTTTGCCGGTGGCCGCCTCGCTCTGGGCGATCTCGTTCTCGTGGTGCGGGAATGGCAGGTCCGGGCCGCCGCCGTGAATATCGAAGGTATCGCCCAGGCAGCAGGTGGACATCGCGGAGCACTCGATATGCCAGCCGGGACGGCCGTGTCCCCAGGGTGATGGCCAGCCGACGTCGTCATCAGCGGCCATTTTCCAGAGCACGAAATCGCGCGCATCCTCCTTGGCTTCCCCGACCTCGACACGGGCGCCGGCGAGCAGCTCGTCCGGGTTCTTGCCGCTCAACTGGCCGTAGTTCGCAAACCGCCGCACGCGGTAATAGACATCGCCGTTGATGGCCTGATAGGCGTAGTGGTTATCGACCAGAGTCTCGACCATGTCGATGATGTCATCGATGTGCGCGGTGGCGCGGGGCTCGATATCCGGCGGCAGTACCGAAAGTGCTCCCTCGTCGGCGTGCATGGCATCGATCATGCGCGCGGTGAGGTCGGTGAAGGCTTCGCCGTTTTCCGCGGCGCGGCGCAGAATCTTGTCGTCGATATCGGTGATGTTGCGCGCGTAGGTCACATCCAAGCCCTGGCTGCGCAGATAGCGGACGATGGCGTCGAAGCACACCATGACCCGGGCGTGGCCGATGTGGCAGAGGTCGTAGACGGTGATACCGCAGACGTAGAGGCGAATCTTCCCCGCCTCGATGGGCCGGAACACCGTTTTTTTGCGGCTCAGTGTGTTGTAAATCTGTAATGCCATCGTGCGCGCCCTCTGCGACTGCCACCGACTATTTTTTGTGCCCGCTGTCGCGCAGGTCCAGGGTGCGATTGAAAACCAGCTTGCCGGCGCCGGTGTCGCGTCGATCGCGGCAGAAATAGCCTTCGCGCTCGAACTGGAAGTGGTCTTCCACCGTGGCGACGGCGAGACCGATTTCCGCTTTGCAGCCGGTGACCACCGTCAACGAGGCTGGATTGAGGGCGGCGAGAAAGTCCTTATCGCCAGCGTCCGGCTCCGCACCGTTGAACAGCCGCTCGTACAGACGTACCTCGCAATCGACGCACTGCTCCGCCGACACCCAGTGAATCACGCCTCGCGGCTTGACGCCCGCCGGTGGGTCGGTGCCAACACTGCCGGGCACGAAGGAAGCCAGCACCTCGACAACGTCACCCGCATCGTCGTAAACGGCGCCATCGGCCTTGATCACATGGGCGCCGCGCAGGCGCACCCAGTCGCCGATTACCAGGCGCTTGAACTGCTTGCGCAACAGCGTCGGGTCGTCGCTGAAATCCCCCCGGTCGATGTAGAGCGTGCGGGTGAACGGCAATTCGCGGGTGCCGAGATCCTCGCGGTTGGGGTGTCCAGGCGCGGTCAGCGTTGCGGCTTCGCCCTCGGGCCAGTTGGTGAGGACGACTTTCAACGGCCGCAACACGCACAGCGCGCGGCGGGCATTGTGGTTGAGGTCATCGCGGATGAAGTGTTCGAGCTGGGACACATCGACCACGCCATCGGTTTTGGCGACGGCCAAGCTGTCGCAGAACGCTCGCAGCGCCGCCGGCGTCACCCCGCGCCGGCGCAGGCCGGCGAGTGTGGGCAGGCGCGGGTCATCCCAGCCATCGACATGACCTGCGTCCACCAGCAGCTTGAGTTTGCGCTTGCTGGTCACCGTGTAATTCAGGTTGAGGCGGCCAAACTCGTACTGGCGGGGCTTGCAGGGCACCGGCAGATTGTCCAGCAGCCACTCGTACAGCGGGCGATGATCCTCGAACTCCAGCGTGCAGATGGAATGGGTGACGCCCTCGATGGCGTCCTCCTGGCCGTGGGCAAAATCGTAGGACGGGTAGATGTTCCAGCGATGGCCGGTGCGGTGATGCGCGACGCGCTTGACCCGGTACAGCACCGGATCGCGCAAGTTGATGTTGGGCGCGCTCATGTCGATCCTGGCGCGCAGCACCATGCTGCCCTCATCGACGGCGCCGGCGCGCATGCTGTCGAGCAGCTTCAGGTTGTCCTCGACGGCGCGGGTCCGGTAGGGGCTGTCGCGACCCGGCTGGGTGAGGGTGCCGCGATAATCCCGCGTCTGCTCGGGTGTCAGCTCGCACACGTAAGCCTTGCCGGCTTTGATGAGATGCACGGCCCAAGCATAGAGCTGATCGAAATAGTCCGAGGCGTAACGCACGTCACCGTGCCATTGGAAGCCGAGCCAGCGCACATCCGCGATGATCGCCTTGACGAATTCGTCGCTTTCCTTTTCCGGGTTGGTATCGTCAAAGCGCAGGTGGCAGACGCCGCCGTACTGCTCGGCAAGGCCGAAATTCAGGCAGATCGATTTGGCGTGGCCGATGTGGAGGTAGCCATTGGGTTCCGGCGGAAACCGGGTGACCACGCGATCCACTGACCCGGTGGCCAGATCGCGGTCGATAATGTGCTGAATAAAATGCGCGGGCCTGATGTCAGGGCCGCTGGTTTCCAAACCTTCGGGATCATCCATTAAAGCCATCGCCAGTTGCTGTCGGTGACCGGGCGCTGAGCCCGGAAAAAGGATTTTGTCGAGCGCGGGATTATAGCCGCGACCGCAACAGCGGCCAAACCGATGATTCCAATCCGCCTCGAAAGCCCTTATTATCGCGCCGCGCTGGCCTTTATCAATCCTTGCCCGGTAACCCCTCATGATCACGATCCATACCAACTACGGCGATATCACCGTCGAACTCGATTTTGACAAAGCCCCCTTGACCGCGGCCAATTTTCTGCAGTATTGCCGAGACGAGTTTTACAACGGCACCTTGTTCCACCGGGTGATCAGCAATTTTATGGTCCAGGGTGGCGGCATGACCGCCAACATGGCGCAGAAAGCCAGCAGGGCACAGATTCAGAACGAAGCTGACAACGGCCTCAGTAACGACATCGGTACGCTGGCGATGGCGCGCACGTCGGATCCGCATTCGGCGTCGTCACAGTTCTTCATCAATGTCGCCGACAACCACTTTCTCAACCATTCCGGGAAAACGCCGCAGGGTTGGGGTTACGCGGTGTTCGCCAAGGTGTCTGAGGGGATGGACACCGTGAACAAGATCAAGGCCGTGCCCACGGGTCGCAAAGCCGGTCACCAGGACGTCCCCACGGATGACGTCGTTATCAATAGTGTCACGGTTTCCGACGCCTACAGCGACCGCTGACCGTGGCCGCACCGCGACCGGGGTGAGGTGGTCGCTCCGCTCACCGCTGGCGGTATCAAGGTGGTTATTCAGGGACTGGGTACCCAGGGCATAGCATGAACACCCGGTTTATCTCCGACCTGCATCTGTCTACCGATCAACCCGCCGCCACCGCCGCCTTTTGTGAGTTCCTGCGCGGCTTGGTCGGCACCACCGCAACTCTGTACATCCTCGGCGACCTGTTCGAAGCCTGGATCGGCGACGACGATCCCTCCGCACTGGCGCGAGACGTGGTGGCGGCACTGCGTCAGCTGACCGCTGGCGGGGTTCAGGTACTGTTCCAGCGCGGCAACCGCGACTTTGCCATCGGCAAGCGCTTTGCACGGGAGACCGGCTGCATCCTGTTGGCCGACGAACACATCATTGACCTCCAGGGCGAACGGGCGCTGATTGTCCACGGCGATACTCTGTGCACCGGAGATATCGCCTACCAAAAGTTTCGTCGCCGCATCCGCCACCCGCTCGTACTCGGCATCCTGCGCCGACTGCCGTTGCGGGTACGCCAACAGATAGCCCTGCATGGACGCGCCCGCAGCGCGGCGATAAACCGCAACAAGGCCGAATACATCATGGATGTGGCGGCGGATGCGGTGGTCGCGGCGATGACCCGGTACGGAGTTCAAACCCTGATCCACGGCCACACCCATCGGCCGGGCGTGCATCCGCTGACCATCAATGGCAAGCCGGCGCGGCGGTTCGTGCTCGGCGACTGGGCCGACAACGGCTGGGTGCTGACCGCCAACCACTCCGGGCTCGAACTGGCCAAGTTCCCGATCCCACGCAATGCGACTTCGCCAACCCACGGCCGTTGACCGTCAGGTGTAAACGGGGCCGGAGTGAAAACGCAGCTCGGTATCGGCGGATTCAATCAACTCCTGTTCGCGAGCAGCGAACCGCGCGATAGCGTCGTCGACCGGGCCGCGGGCCGCCGCCTTCGCCAACGCCAGATAATCGTGGAAGTGGCGCGCCTCGGATCGAAGCAACGACCGGTAAAACCGGCCGAGTTCGGCGTCGAGGTGCGGCGCCAGTTTGGCAAAGCGTTCGCAGGATCGCGCCTCGATGAAAGCACCGACAATCAACGTATCCACCAGCCGCGCCGGCTCCCGGCTGCGTACCAGGGCGTGCAATCCAGCCGCATAGCGCGATGCGGGCACCCGATCGTAGCGGATGCCCCGCGCCGCCAGCAGCGCCATCACCTGTTCAAAGTGCCGCAATTCCTCGCGGGCGAGGCGGGACATTTTGTGCTGTAGCTGAAGCTCGCCGGAGTACCGATACATCAGGTTGATGGCGGTGGCGGCGGCTTTTTTCTCGCAGTTGGCGTGATCGATCAAGAGTAGCGCTGGCTCGCGCAGTGCGGCTTCGACCCAGGCATCCGGAGTTGCACAGGGCAGAAACCGCCGCAGGTCGGCAAGGTCACTCAAATGACGCACACTTCGGATGCAGGATTCGATCGGGTCCGTTGAGACTCAGAACCGGCCTAAAACCGTAGCGAGCGCAGTAGGTTTCTGGGCGGGTTCTCAGGCAGTGAGGCTCTTCAGCGCCTGATCGCGATCCCGATTCACCTGCTGCACCAGCGGGTTCTTGTCCATCAGCTGCTGCCAGTCGCTCAGCCCCTTGATCTGGCTGGCCAGATCCATGCCGTAAACCCGCTTCGCTGCCATGCCCGCCAAATTGGCCGTGTAGTAGAGCATCAGGTCGGCGTAGGTCAGCTTGTCGCCGGCGGCATAGGGCGAGAACACCAGCAGGCGCTGCAGCGCGGTGATGCCTTTTTCCAGCTCGGGCTTGACCTTGTTCTTCAGCTCTTCACTGAGGGTTTCGCCAAAAAACACGCCCCGATAGAGCTGGCGAGCCACCAGTTCGAGATAGAGTTCGATGGATTTCATCAGTTCGCGAACCTTGGCGCGGGCGAAGTGGCCTTCAGGATAGAAGGGTACACCCGGCGAAATGTCTTCGAGAAAATCGAGGATGACATTGGTCTCGCTGAGGAAACCCTCCTCCGCTTGCAGGCAGGGAATCTTGCCCATCGGGCTCTTGGCGAGGTAATCGCCTTCCTGGCTCGGCCGCATGATGACTTCCTTGAACTCGAACCCCTTTTCGAGCAGGGCGAGTTTGACCATGTTGTAGTAATTGCTGACCGGAAAACCGTAAAGCTTGAGCATCTGCCCTCTCCTGTTGATCGACCCGGCGAAGGGGTCGTAGTGGCTGGAATTGTGGCTGGAATTTATGGCTTATTGTCTGGCTTGCAGACCGTACTATCCACTATACCCGGCGCCACATAGCGATCATAGTGGGCTTGCGACAGCAGCCAGAATTCGCGTTCAATATCGTCGCGCACCGCCGCCAGCGACTGATCCGCGAACGCGGGTAGCAGCCTGAAACCACAGGCCGCTGGCTGCTGAATTCGGCTCGCCATCGCCCGCAGCAAGCTTTGAATCTGGCAATAGGGATCGCGATCCTCATCGACAACCAACTTCTGCGCCACCATTGCGCGGCGCAGTTTTCGCAGGTCGGTCAGCGCAACGCGGGTTCGCACGATCTGGGCGAGAAAACCATCGAGGCGATCGAGCACGATCCGGCGCTCTTCCGCGGAGTAGGTGTTCCAGGCAATGACCTCGTGGGCGAAGCGTTTACAGCCCCGGCAGACGGCATCACCAATGCCGGAGGAACAGATGCCCACACAGGGCGTTTTGACACGCGCTACCACCGCCGAACTCCAATGCCACAGGCGCGCCGCGAACCCGTATTGCCGGTTTCCGGCAACCAAAAACTTGATGACAATAGTTGATTCATAACGCCGCCATTCTGGCGCAAGCCGTCCCGAAAGGCCATTACAGGCGATGGCCGCTTATTGTAGAATTGAGCTTCTTGGGCGACTCCGCCCGACACCCCGCCGATGATCGACAACCCGCCGCGGCATCACCGCAGCGGGTGCCATAACGAGAGGACATCTACCGTGCTTGAAGCCTATCGCAAACACGTCAAAGACCGCGCCGTTGATGGCGTGTCGCCAAAACCCCTGAGTCCCGAGTGGACCGCCGCGCTGGTGGAGCTGCTGAAGAACCCGCCGGCAGGCGAGGACGCACTGCTGCTTGACCTCATCACCAACCGGGTGCCACCGGGCGTCGACGCTGCCGCCTATGTCAAGGCTGGATTTCTGTCCGCCATCGTCAAAGGCGAAGCCAAGTCGCCCTTGATTGATCGCGCCAAGGCCATCGAACTGCTCGGCATGATGCTCGGCGGCTACAACATTGCCACTGTGGTCAGCGCGCTGGATGATCCCGAGCTGAGCGCGTTGAGTGCAAAGCAGCTGAAGCACACCCTGCTCATGTTCGATGCGTTCCACGATGTCGCCGAAAAAGCCAAGGCGGGCAACACCGCCGCCCGCTCGGTCATGCAGTCCTGGGCTGATGGCGAGTGGTTTACCAGCCGCCCGGAAGTCGCCGAAAAAATCACCACCACCGTCTTCAAAGTCACCGGCGAAACCAACACCGATGATCTCTCGCCGGCACCCGACGCTTGGTCGCGGCCGGATATTCCGCTGCACGCCAAGGCCATGTACAAGATTCCCCGCGATGGCATCCACAACAGCGAGGAGCAGATTGCCGAGCTCAAACAAAAGGGCTTTCCGGTTGCCTTCGTCGGCGATGTGGTCGGCACCGGGTCATCGCGCAAGTCCGCCACCAACTCGGTGCTCTGGTACATGGGCGATGACATGCCCGGCGTGCCCAACAAGCGCGCCGGCGGCATCTGTATCGGCGGCAAGGTTGCACCGATCTTCTTCAACACCATGGAAGACTCCGGTGCGCTGGTGTTTGAAGCCCCGGTGGAAAAGCTCGATTTCGGCCAGGTGATCGACATCCACCCCTACAAGGGCGAGATTCGCGACCACGACAGCGGCGAGCTGTTAGCCGAATTCCAGTTCAAGTCCGACGTTCTGCTGGACGAAGTCCGCGCCGGCGGCCGCATCAATCTGATTATTGGTCGCGGCCTGACCAAGCGCGCGCGGGAAGAATTGGGGCTACCCCCATCCACCCTGTTTCGCAGCCCGGAACAGCCTGTCGACACCGGCAAAGGCTATACCTTGGCACAGAAAATGGTCGGTCGCGCCTGCGGCTTAGCCGGCGTGCGCCCTGGCACCTACTGCGAGCCCCAGATGACGACGGTCGGCTCGCAGGACACCACCGGGCCGATGACGCGCGACGAGCTCCAGGATCTCGCCTGCCTCGGCTTCTCCGCCGATCTGGTGATGCAGTCCTTCTGCCACACCGCGGCCTATCCCAAGCCGGTGGATATCCAGACCCAGCACACGCTGCCCGACTTCATCATGAATCGCGGCGGCGTCTCCCTGCGGCCGGGCGATGGCATCATTCACAGCTGGCTCAACCGCATGCTGATGCCCGACACCGTGGGCACCGGCGGCGACTCCCATACCCGCTTTCCGATGGGCATTTCGTTTCCCGCGGGTTCCGGCTTGGTCGCTTTTGCGGCGGCCACCGGCGTGATGCCGCTCGATATGCCGGAATCCGTGCTGGTGCGCTTCAAGGGCAAAATGCAGCCGGGCATCACGCTGCGCGACCTTGTGCATGCCATCCCCTACTACGCCATTGAGCAGGGCTTGCTGACGGTTGAGAAGAAAGGCAAGAAAAACATCTTCTCCGGGCGCGTGTTGGAAATCGAAGGCCTGACCGGCCTCACCGTCGAGCAGGCATTCGAGCTGTCCGATGCCTCGGCCGAGCGCTCCGCGTCCGGTTGCACCATCAAGATGAACCAGGATGCCGTCGCCGAATACCTGCGCTCCAACGTCACCCTGTTGCGCTGGATGGTCGCCGAGGGTTACGGCGATGTCCGCACGCTGGAGCGCCGGGCGCGCAAGATGGAGGAGTGGCTGGCGAAACCAAGCCTGCTGGCAGCCGATGCGGATGCCGAGTACGCGGCGGTCATCGAGATCGACCTCAACGACATCCGGGAGCCCATCGTCTGCGCGCCCAACGACCCCGACGACGCCCGCCTGCTGTCCGCCGTCGCGGGCGACAAGGTCGACGAGGTCTTCATCGGCTCCTGCATGACCAACATCGGCCATTTCCGCGCCGCCGGCAAGCTGCTCGAACAGGTCAAGCCGGGGGCGTTGAAAGCCCGCTTCTGGATTGTGCCGCCAACCCGCATGGACGAGCACACGCTGATGGAGGAAGGCCTTTACAACACCTTTGGCCGCGTCGGCGCGCGCACCGAGATGCCCGGCTGCTCCCTGTGCATGGGCAACCAGGCGCGGGCGATGGCGGGGGCGACGGTGCTATCGACATCGACACGGAACTTCCCCAACCGCCTCGGCGACGGCGCCAATGTCTACCTGACCTCGGCCGAGCTCGCCGCCGTCGGCGGTATTCTCGGTCGTCTGCCCTCGCCGGAAGAATATCTGGAATACGCGAGCCAGCTCGACTCCATGGCCTCCGACATCTACCGCTACATGAACTTCGACCAGATTGCGTCGTTTCAGGCGGCAGCCGACCGTGGCAAGCTGATCGCGGCACAGCAGATCGTCGAGGTCGCCCTCTAAAGCAAGCCGCTCAAACGCCCGGAGAGTCGGGCGGCCAACCGCGACACCCTAAAAACCCCTGCCTTCGCAGGGGTTTTTGTTTGCGGGCAGGGAAAATCGTTGACGCATCAACCAATAGATACTAGTGTGCTCGCCTCAAACTCACTACCCAAAACCGACGGCGCTCAAGGAGCTAAACCCGGAATCCAGCCTGCTTGCACTGCACGGGTGGCATCCGCGACAACCCGACAATGACTTCAGCATCCATCGCACCCACCGCACCCGCCAGCATCCCCACCACCAAGCTACCGCTACTGTTGACGGCCATCGCCATCACCGCCGCCAACTTCATGAACGTGCTGGACCTGACCATCGCGGTGGTGGCGGTACCGTCCATCTCCGGCACTCTCGGCGCCTCACCTTCACAGGGCGCCTGGATTCTGACTTCCTACAGCATTTGCCTTGCGGTGATCCTGCCGCTCAGCGCCTGGGTCTGCAAACGTTACGGCGAGGTGCGCACCTTTACCGTGGCCGTAGTGCTGTTTTCGCTGACGTCCTGGGCTTGCGGCCTGAGCACCCGGATGGATGTGCTGGTGTTATTTCGCGCTCTCCAGGGCTTGTCGAGCGGACTGATTGTGCCGCTGTCGCAAACCCTGTTGCTGCGCATTTTCCCGCCCCACAAACACGGCACGGCGATTGGACTGTGGAGTATCGCTTCGACCATCGCACCGGTTCTCGGGCCCATCCTCGGCGGTGTCATCACCGATAACCTGGGCTGGTCATGGATCTTCTACTTGAACATTCCCATTGGTTTCGTCGCCGCCTGGCTGGTCTGGACCAGCATGCACCACATGGAAACCGAGACCAGGAAGGTTCCCGTCGACGGCGTCGGCATGCTGCTGCTGGCAAGCACCGTTCTCCTGTTCCAACTGGTTCTCGACAAAGGCCATGAATGGGATTGGTTTGGCTCGCCCGACATCCGTTTGATGATGACGATCTCCGTCATTGCACTGATCGGCTTCGTGGTGTGGGAGCGCCGCGAACCTCACCCCATCATCGATTATGGGCTGTTCCGAATTCCGGTGTTCGTGATCGCCTCGGTGATGGGGATCATCTTCAATCTGACCTATTTCGCCAGCACCGTGCTCTACCCGATCTGGATGCAGTCCGCGTTGGGCTACACCGCGACACTCTCGGGGTTGGTGATGGCCGGCACCAGCGTGCTACCCATTATCGGCATGATGCTGGTGGGGAAAAACATCGCTAAACTAAATCTGCGCTACCTCGTCGTCTCCGGCAGCCTGGTGACCATGCTCGCAATCTATCTGCAGGCCGCATCGACCACGGATACGACCTTCGCCCAGATGCTGCAGGCGAGGGTGGTGATGGGGATCGGCTTTACCCTGATGTTCCCGCCACTGATGGTCATCTCACTGGGCTCGGTAGCGGTGGAGCGGACCGTGGCGGCAGCCAGTTTCTTCAATTTCTTTCGCAACGTTGCCACCAGCGTGGGTATCGCCGTCGGCATCAGCCTCTGGCAGAGCCGCACCGCCTTTCACCGTCTGCGCCTGGTGGAGGATCTGAATCCCGCCATTCCCGGCAAGGAACACGCTTTCGCGCCCATCGAGCAGCTGATGGACGGCAATCAGGACGCGGTCTGGACGCTGGCCGATCATCTCGCGACGACGCAAGCATCGACGATGGGGCTCAGCGATACCTTCATGGTGTGCATGATCGCGGTGATTCCGGTGATTCTACTGAGCCCTTTTATTCCCCGCCGCATGGCACCGAGACCGGGAAGCACGGCCGCAGCGGAGTAATCCCGCCACTGCCGGCACGATCGCTGAACTATCGCTGAACTATAGGCGCGCTGCCCCCATCCAATGGACATGGTTGATGAATCAACGTTGATGAATCAACGTTTTGCCGCTATTATTTAGCCTGTTCAGGTCACCCATCATCAGAATTCGGAACCCCATCAATGCGCCGCTCCGTCAGCCTGGTCATCATCATTGCCGTTCTCGCCGCGCTCAGCTATGGAGTGAACAATTACCTGAGCCACCGCAAATTCGTCAATACTGATAACGCCTACACCACCGGGGATATCATCAACATCGGCTCTCAACTGGATGACATCATCGTCTGGATGGGCGCCGAGGAGGGCGATTATGTCGAGAAGGGCCAGGAGTTGCTCCGTCTCGACGGTGGCACGCCCAAAAATCGGCTGGCCCGCGCGCAAAGCGACCTGGCGCACGCGGTGCAAGAGGTCGCCGCTCTGAAGCAGCGCGCCAAACGCAAAGCCGCCGAACTCCGGGAGAAGGAAACCCACTATCAGCTCGCGCGCAATGAAGCCGAACGCCGCAAGAAGCTCGCTGACCGCGGCATGGTGTCGAAGGAAGAACGCGACGTCTCCGTACTGCGCATGGAAGAGGCCAGGGCCGCGATGGATACGGCGCAACAGGAGCTTACCGAAGCGCGCATCAATGCCGGCGCCATGCCGGTAGCTGAGCATCCCAAGGTGCTGACCGCCGGCGCCTGGGCGCGCGGCGTCAACTCGATGGTCAACAAGACGACGATTGTGGCGCCGGTTGCCGGCCATATCGCCAAGCGCTTTGCCTCGCCGGGCGATATCGTCAAAGCGGGGCGGCCCCTGCTCCAATTGGTCCAGCTGGATCGAGCCTGGGTCGTCGCCAATTTCAAGGAAACCCAGTTGCGCAACCTGCACATCGGCCAACCGGCCCGAATCACCTCCGATCTCTATGGCGATGACGTGGTTTACGAGGGCACTGTGGTCGGTACCGGCACCGGCACGGGAGCGGCCTTTTCGCTACTGCCGGCACAAAACGCGACCGGCAACTGGCTCAAGATCGTCCAGCGCGTACCCGTGCGTATCGAACTCAAGACCGACCAGATCAAGAAATACCCGCTGCCCCTGGGCACCTCGCTGCAAGCGACCATCGACACCAGCAGTCAAGAGGGCCCACGCCTCAGCGAGGCTCCGAATCCGCGACCGATAGACGTCTCTGCGGCCTACACTTATTGGCGGGAGGGTGGCAAAGAAATGGTCGCCCGCATTATCGCGGAGAATTTGCCAAAATCCACAGCCGCCGAAGACGCACCTCCGCAACCGGTGTCACCCGACGACAACTAATCTCAAGTAGTCTGAACTCGACTACGGTGGTGTGGGAGGTGGTGTGGGATTTTCGCGCTAGCCGTCGTGCCCGCTGGAGCGACACCGGCAAAGGCAAAGGGATGACCGACTCCAAGCAAGCTCCGAAACCACCGAGTTCAAGGGGACTTTGCCCATGATTGACCTCGCCAACAACCTGGTCCGCCACATCGGTACCCTCAACCGCTTCATGATGCGCGCGCTGGATATTGAAATGGCCCCCCTCGGCATGGGTTCGGGCCGCTTCTCCTATCTCTTCATGCTCTACATCAGCGAAGGAATTACCCAGCAGGAGATGGCGTTTCGCCTGCAAGCGGACAAGGGGGCGGTCGCGCGCACACTGGCTCAGCTGGAGGAGCAAGGTTACGTCCGGCGTGAAAGCGATCCGAGCGACAAGCGCGTCACCCGGGTCTACCTGACCCCGAAATCACGCGCGCTGCAGAGCCATCTGGAGGCTGCGGTAGAGCGAATAATTGACCAGTTGAGTGCCAGCCTGGGCGCCGATGAGCCTGACGCGCTGCGTTCAACCCTCGAACTGATGGCGCAGTCCCTGGCGCGGCATTATGACGTCGCCACTCCGGGGAGGAATTCTCGTTAGCGGAACTGCCACCCAGTAAAGGCTGGGCAAGCCCATTGATCCTTCGTCAGATTCAGGACAAACAGCTACTTGCTGATTCTGTCGGTGGCGAACTCGCCCATGACCCTAAAAAGAAAAAGCCGGCAACGCGGGGGTTTTCTGCACGCCGACACGAGAGCACAGAACGACTTCAATACTCGATCTCCAGCTCAAATCTGATCGTATTGTCGGGCGTCGCGGTTGTCATTCCCACCAGCCAGGCGGCATCGTATTTGATCGCATAACCGCCTCTCTTGATCTTGCCAAAAAACGCGGGGCCGAGATTGTGCTCCTGCTGATTACTGGCTGCCCAATTGTCCCACTCACCCAACTCGCCAAACGCCTGCAGCCCGGGCTCGAACAGCAGGTTGCCACGGTATTTGGCCTGGAACGCGTACGTCAGTTCGGTCGGCCCGCGAGCGCCATCGCCCATTTCGCGCTCGAAGATGGGGTTGAGGTTGAGCTGCACAGAACCCAGTTCATACTGGAACATGGGGCCAATCTCGACCTTATCGGCGCTGTTATCATCGGGTTTATGGACGTACTCCGCGTAGAGTCCGAGATCGAGGAAATATTGGCCCGCCGGGGTGAGCTGAATAATGTTTTCCCATTTGACCGAGTCGAAATCCAGGCTTTCACCCGGCGCTGTTTCATATTGCAGTACCGCCTCGGTAAACCATCGCGGCAGTATGCCGTGACCAATAGCAACCACATACTGCTGGCGGCCATCCTCGGGATGATTGTCATCCTCGACATAGCCGCCGCGAAGTTCGAGTTCCGTTTCGCCGTATTCAACGATGGGGCTGTAAACCTTGGCCGCCGGTCCCGCGCAGGCGGCTGAGGGTAGATAAGCCATGGCCGCGGCAACCGCCAAGACCGCGGGAATCGTCAGTGATGGACTGCTCCGATGGCGCCGTGGCGACATGTTCTTCTCTCCGTTATCAGATTGACCAATTTGGTGCCGACAAAAATCACGGCGATGGTGGCTAGGTAGAACGCGACCTGCATCCCCGCCGGGCGGGCGTCGTAACCGATCAGCGTGCCCAGGAGCTGACCGGTCAGCGAGCCGTTATCGACGGCGGCGGACGTGTCCCAGTGATATCCCCACGCCGGCAGAAAATCCGCCTGAACCAGAAACTTGGCGGCTTGAGACGCCATCCCGGCGGCCAGCAGCATCAGCATGACGCCGGTGACCGCAAAAAAATACCGCATCGGCACCCGGAGCAACCCGGCATAAAGCGCGAAACCGACCAGAGTCCCGGCCAGTAGCCCCAGAGCGCTCCCGGTCGCCAGCACCCCCGCACTGGCACCACCGGTGGCGATGCCATACAGGAAGAGCACGATCTCCGAACCTTCCCGCAGCACCGCAAGCCCAACCAATACGACCAGTACCGTCAGTGGCTTTGCGCCCTCGCGGACCGAAGCGCCGGTCTTGACCGCGCTGGCCGCCATTTCGGCGCCATGCACCGACATCCAGATATTGTGCCAGGCCAGCATCACCACCACGGTAAGTAGCACCAGCGCATTGAAGATTTCCTGCCCCATCCCCTCGGCCATGTCCGCCAGTACATCGGCGAAAAACGCGACAATCGCGGCTCCGGTGATGCCGAGGACAATACCGCCACCCACCGCCAAGCCGCGATGACGGATGCCACGAGTAGCCGCGCAGACAATGCCAAGCACCAGCGCCGCTTCCAGCACCTCGCGAAACACCACCATCAGTGCACTGAGCATGTCATTTCACTCCGCGATCACGGCGCCTTGTGCGGTATCAACGTTGAATTCGCCGAAAAACGGGTAGCGACCCGGTTTCAAGGGGCCAATGAAGATTTTTCCGGTTTGGTTGCCCGCAATGATTTTTTCCCGGTGCAACTCGTAGCTTTCAAATTCCTCGGGAGTGGGGTCCCGATTCTCCACCACCAACAGCACCTTGAGGTTGGCTGGAACCTTGACCTCGGCCGGCTGAAATTTGTGATCCTGGATCACGATGTTGAACGCTGGCACTTCGGCGACCACTGGCGCGGTCACCACCGCCAGCGCAACCACCAGCGCGGAAATTGGCTTATGCATAATCTTTCCCCCGTGACACAATACTAGACCCTATCATAAGTGATAACTATTTCTATTTGAAATTAATTTTCATCGCAACCTAATCGAGCAGTCGCCACAACAACTTGACTTCGATCAATTGTGGCTCACCTGGGCTTGTTTTGCGACACTCCAAAGGGTGTCGCCGTTCGTCAGATGCGGATTGCGCGCCAGTTCACTATTGGCGGCCCGGTTATCCGGCCAGTCAAACTCTCCGCGACAATCAGAGTTCGTAGCGCCACCTTTGCTGTCCCGCCTTAACGTTGTACGCTGTGAATAACGATAACCATAATCACAGGAGCAACTGCAATGAGCTCATCAGCACTAGAGGTCTTTGCCGAGGATTTCGTCTTTCTGGAGGGGCCGCGATGGCGCAACGGACTCCTGTGGGTATCCGATGTCAACGGCAAAAAGGTGTATACCCTTGCCGCTGACGGTAGCCGAAAGATCATGGCCGAGGTGCCGGATAGGCCGTCGGGTATCGGCTTCCTGCCCGACGGCACCCCGCTCGTAGTGTCCATGCGCGACCGCACTCTGCGCCGTATCCACAACGGCACCCTGGTTATGCACGCCGATGTCAGCCGGCTCGTGAAGGGGGAAATCAACGACATGGTGGTGGATGCCCGCGGCAACGCCTACGTCGGCAGCATGGGCTACGATCTGTTCCGGGGCGAGGAATTCAAGCCCGGCAATTTGGTGCTGGTCACCGCGAGCGGGCAGGCACGGCAAGTCGCCGATGGCCTGCATTTTCCCAATGGCCCGGTGGTGACGCCGGACGGCCGCACCCTCATCGTCGCCGAGAGCTGGGGCAAGCGACTGACCGCGTTCACGATCGAGAACGATGGCTCCCTCAGCGGGCAGCGCGTCTTCGCCGACCTCGGCGATTACACCCCCGATGGCATCTGCCTGGATGTGGAGGGCGCTGTCTGGCTAGCCGCCTTTGCCAACGATGCGTTTGTCCGCGTCAAGGATGGCGGCGAGATCACCGATGTAGTCCCGGTGCCGAATCGGCGGGCGGTGGCCTGCACCCTCGGCGGCGCCGATATGAAAACGCTCTACTGCATTACCTTCGATGGCAAGATGGCCGACATCGGCAAAGGCAAGCGCGGATCCCGCGTCGAAACCCTGCGCGTCGCGGTGGCGGGAACCGGTTCGCCCTGAAACCGGTACTGCATCCGTCTGACCGAGCGGGTGCCAAGGTCACGGGAATTGTCATTGCCAGGCCGGTTGTGTACAGTGGGCGCCCTTCAAAACCCGCCAAAATATATAATGACCGACGGGTTGTCCGACCCTGGTAACAGGACGTAGCGAGCCCCATTAGGTGAGGTGTCCGAGCGGCTGAAGGAGCACGCCTGGAAAGTGTGTATACGGCAACGTATCGAGGGTTCGAATCCCTCCCTCACCGCCAACTACCCCAACCGGATTCCCAACCGGATTCCAAAACCCAGCCCGGTGCCGGGTTTATTGCATTGGCCAGCAACGGGGTAATCAGCAAAACAGCGTGCCCGTCCCGTCGGTACGGCCGAGGTATGCGAATGCTTGGCAATGCCAGTAACATAATGCCAGTAGCCTACGGGTCAATTCGGGATTCAGGTCAACTGGGGAACAGGATGCGCACGACGATTGAGCGTGAATCATGAAGCGCTGGCTTTTGCTTATTGTCGTCGCCGTCGTGGTGAGCCTATTCTTTTCGCTCGGCCTCGATCAGCGGCTCAACCTTGCCGGGCTCAAGGCGAGCCTGGATCAGATTCAAGCCTGGCATGCCGCTGCGCCGGTCGCTACCGCCATCGCGTTCTTTACGCTCTATGTGGTCGTCACCGCGCTGTCTCTACCGGGCGCGACAGTGATGACCTTGGCCGGTGGCGCACTGTTCGGCTTCGGCTGGGGCGTGGTGATTGTGTCCTTCGCGTCCAGCCTGGGCGCGACGCTCGCGTTTCTGGTGTCCCGCCATCTGCTCAGAGACTGGGTGCAGCGGCGCTTCGGCCAACGCCTGAGCGCTATCAATGCCGGCATCGAACAGGACGGTGCGCTTTACCTGTTTACACTGCGCCTGGTGCCGCTATTTCCGTTTTTTGTGATCAATCTGCTGATGGGCCTGACGCCCTTGCGTCCCTGGATCTTTTACTGGGTCAGCCAGATCGGCATGCTCGCCGGCACCCTGGTCTATGTGAATGCCGGCACCCAGCTCGCCCGCGTCGATAGCCTGAGCGGAATTTTATCGCCAGCGCTGTGGGTATCATTCGCGCTGCTCGGGCTGTTTCCCCTGGTCGCCAAACGCATCGCAAATCGCGTTCAGCGCCACCGCGTCTTCGCCGCCTGGCAACGCCCCAAGAAGTTCGACCGCAACCTGATCGTGATTGGCGCCGGCGCCGCCGGGCTCGTCAGCGCCTATATCGCAGCGGCAGTGAAAGCCAAGGTCACCCTGATCGAGGTCGGCAAGATGGGTGGCGACTGCCTCAATCAGGGTTGCGTGCCGAGCAAGGCGCTGATTCGCAGCGCGACCCTCGCCCACCAGGTTCGCCACGGCGACCGCTACGGCCTCACCGCCAGAAAACCGCAAATAAACTTCCGCGACCTGATGGCGCGAGTCAACGCCGTGATCCGCGCCATCGAGCCCCACGACAGCAGCGAGCGCTACACCGCGCTTGGTGTCGAGGTGCTGGAAGGGTATGCCCGCATCATCGACCCCTGGACCGTCGCGGTGACATCCAGCGATAACTGTACCCGCCGGCTCACTACCCGCGCCATTGTCATCGCTACCGGCGCGCGCCCGACGGTGCCACGACTGCCCGGTCTCGAAAGCATCGGCTATCTCACCAGCGATACGCTCTGGGACGCCTTCGCCACACTCGACCAACCGCCCCGGCGCCTGATCCTGCTCGGTGGTGGCCCCATCGGTTGCGAGCTCGCGCAGAGCTTTGCGCGACTGGGCTCGCAGGTCACCCAAATCGAGATGCTGTCGCGCCTGCTGGTGCGCGAGGATGAAGAGGTTTCCGCTCTCGCCAGAGAGTCTCTGGAAGCCGATGGCGTGACCGTACTCACCGGCCACCCGGCTGTGCGCTGCGAGCGCGACGGCGAGCGCAAGTTCCTTGTCGTCGCTGCCGACACCGGCGAACGACGTATTGAATTCGACGCCCTGATCTGCGCTGTCGGCCGTAGCCCCCGCCTCACCGGTTACGGCTTGGAAGCCCTCGGCATCGCCACCGAACGCACCTTGGCCACCAACGAATACCTGGAGACGCTCTACCCCAACATTCTCGCCGCCGGCGATGTCGCCGGGCCCTATCAGTTCACCCACACCGCGGCCCACCAGGCCTGGTACGCCAGCGTCAACGGACTGTTTGGCGAGCTGAAAAAATTCAAGGCTGACTATTCCGTGATCCCGGCGGTGACCTTCATCGATCCGGAGGTGGCTCGCGTGGGCCTCAACGAACAGGAAGCCCGCGCACAAGGCATGGCCTACGAGGTCACCCGCTACTCCCTCGCCGATCTCGACCGCGCCATCGCCGACAGCGCCACCGCCGGTTTTGTGAAGGTGCTGACGGTGCCGGGCAAGGATCGCATCCTCGGTGCCACCATCGTCGGCGCCCGCGCCGGCGACCTGCTGGCGGAATTTACCCTGGCGATGAAAAACGATCTCGGCCTTAACAAAATCCTCGCCACCATCCACGTTTACCCAACCTTCGCCGAAGCCAATAAATATGCCGCCGGCGAATGGCGGCGAGCACACGCCCCGCAGCGCCTGCTCGCCTGGGTCGAGCGCTATCACACCTGGAAAAGGGGCTAAGGCCTCACGCGCTACGCAGCCGTCCCGCAACACCGACACCATGCCAGCATCGGCCACACCTCCTGGTGATATCGAGATTACTCCCAACTATTGATGGGGCTGTAGTTGATCGAAAACACGGTAAAGTAATGATTGCACCAACTACTCTGGCATAGCTGCACTCAATATCGCCTGCTTTCGCGGCATCGGAGGCGGATGGTTCAATCAGAAAGCTCGAGATAAGGAAAAAACCATGGCAACCACCTGGGTTCTAGTCGCCGAACAGAGTCGCGCCCGCATTTTCACGCTTGCGACAGCTCTCTCCCCGCTGGAAGAGCTGGAGGATCTGGTTCATCCGGCGGGCCGCCTGAAGGAGAGTGAGCTGGTCAGCGACCACGCGGGCAAGATGCCCGACAAGGGGCAGCCCGGCCAACATGCGGCCCCCTCTGCCCAGAGCGCAAGAGCAAAGGAGGTTGAGCATTTTGCTAAACAGCTGTGTCAGCGGCTGGAACAGGGCTGCAACCAGCACCAGTTCAACCGCCTCGTCATCATCGCAGCGCCCAAACTCCTCGGTCTTTTGCGCAAGCAAATGAACCCAGGCGTCAGCGCGCTGGTGGTGGCCGAGGTGGGAAAGGACCTGGCCAAGGAACCAGCCGAAGCGATTCGCAACCACCTGCGGGAAACAGTCGCCCGGTGAGTCGGTTCCGGAGGCAGCTAGGTAGCTAGGCAGGGAGCTTCGCCTACTGCCTAGCCTGTCATTACCCGATGATCGGCAACCCCGTAACAAAATTGGGGGTCGGCAGTCTATGCTAGCCAACATCCGGGAGTGCTTGGCGCTGGACGTTAACCGATGGACAATCGACGTTCTTTCTCAAACTACAGTCCGGAACCACAGTCCGGAACGACCAGCCCTAACCGGGGCTTCAAACCACAGTGACAAAGGACGCTCCCAATAAAGATCCCAAACCATATAGAGCACAAAATATGAGATACCCGTCGTTACTACTGGCTCTGATGTTGCTCGGCGGCAACGCGTGGTCCGGCTGCATCTCCGAAGTCGCCGCTGCCAAAGACAACGTTGAAAACTGCACCCGAGCGGCCGAACAGGGCGACGCCGTAGCCCAGAAAGACCTTGGCAACCTCTATGCCCGGGGCCAGGGGATCACCCTCAACCATGAGCAGGCTGTGGCCTGGTACCGCAAAGCCGCCGACCAGGGAAACCTCGACGCCATCTATAACCTGGGCGTGATGTACGACAAGGGCAACGGTGTCGGGAAGGATCCCAAGCAGGCGGCCGACTGGTATCGCAAAGGGGCAGATCGCGGTGATGCCCTGTCCCAGTACAACCTGGGGGTCATGTACGAATACGGTGAAGGCGTCGCGCAGGATTATGGCCAGGCGCTGGCGCTGTATCAAAAAGCCGCCGAGCAGGGCCAATCTACCGCGCAGTTCAGTGTCGGCCTCATCTATGAGCAGGGCCTCGGCGTGACCCGCGATCCCGTCATCGCCTACATGTGGTGGGATATTGTCGGCGTCGGCCATGAACATGCAATCCACAACCGCGACTCCATCGCCGAGGACATGAAACCCGCTGAGATCGCGGACGCACGTCAGCGCGCCGTCGCCTGGCGTGCCGCGCACCCGCGGTTGCCGCCGCCGCGACTCTGGAACCCGGCCGCGAAATGACGTACCACTTGCCGCTAGCGGACGCCATGGCTTCGATGCCTCGATACCGCTGACAGCCAACCCGGAGATAACCACGATGGAACAGAAAAATGCAAAACCGCAGAACCGCGCAAAAACGGTGTGGAGTGGGGCGACCAGGCCGGGCGTGGCTCTGAGCACGCTGGCAGCCCTGCTGATACTCCAGATTTCATCCGTACTCGCCGCGGATCAGCACGCGGAGGATGCACCCGACACCGCGCTCAAAGCAGTGATTGCGAGCACGGACCACCGTACCCCGGAGTTCACAGCCCGCGACGGCGCCCGCCATCCCTATGAAACGCTGCGCTTCTTCGGTCTGCACGCGGGTATGACCGTCGTCGAAATCTGGCCCAGCACCGGCTGGTATACGGAAATTCTCGCGCCCTATCTGCGCGAAAAGGGGAAACTCTATGCCGCGCACTTCCCCGCTGACACGGCCGTAAAGTATTTCCGGGACAATCGCACCGGTTTCCTCGCCAAGCTCGCCGCCAAGCCCGCGGTTTACGACCGCGTCACCGTCACCAGTTTCAATCCGCCGACTGCGGTGGACATCGCGCCGGCGGGCTCCGCCGACCTGGTGCTGACCTTCCGCAACGTGCACAACTGGTACATGCGCGGTGGTGGCGAGCGCAATGTCGTGGCGGCCTTTGCAGCCATGAACCGGGCGTTAAAGCCCGGCGGCGTGCTCGGTATCGTCGAACACCGCCTGGCCAGCCATCGCGGCCCCGCCGAGCAGGAACAAAGCGGCTACATGCGGGAGGACTTTGTGATCCGTGCCGCCGAGCAGGCGGGCTTCCGTCTGGTGGCCAAAAGCGAGATCAACGCCAATCCCCACGACACCACCGACTACCCCGAGGGCGTGTGGACACTGCCGCCGACGCTGCGCCTGGGCCCGCTTGATCGCGAACGCTACGTCACCATCGGCGAGAGCGACCGCATGACCCTCAAATTCGTCAAGCCCTGACCCTTGCCCCGCACTTGTGACGGCGGCAACGAGCCCGCGCGCGGAACAGGTCGTTGCGCTTGCTTTGGAGAAATGCCCGATGGCGCCACCCACACCCGCCGTGCCCGCGCTGATTACCCTGCGCAGGGTGCTCACGCTCGCATTGATCGGACTATTAGCGGCCGCTGCCGGCGGCCGTGCAGAGGGCATCGTCACTGAAGCCACAGTCACTGAAGCCACAGTCACCGAAGCCACAGTCGCAAAAGCCACAGTTACGAAGAAGCAGGCCGCAGAATCCATGCTGATAGTGGTGCCGGTGCCCGTCGATGCCCGGCTATCGCCGCAGCAAGTGGCGCCACCTAACGATATCGCCCTCGACGGCCCCTTCGGTGCTGGCCGTACCATTGCCGACACACCACGCTCAACAACGCCGATCACCGCAGCGCTGGCCAAACAGGCCGCGATCACCGAGTTGCGCGATATCCAGCGCCTGGTGCCCAACAGCTACGGCGCCAATACCTTCGGCGCCGCCAGCCTGCCATCGTTTCGCGGTCAGCTCGGCGAGATTTTTCAGGATGGCCTGCGCCGCCAGGGCGGCAACAATGGCCTCGGCCTGCCGCTGTCGCTGAACGGCGTCGAGCGCATCGACGCCGTCAAGGGCCCACCGCCGGTGATGTTCGGCTCGACCCAGCGCGTCGGCGGATTCGTGAACCTGATCCCCAAGCGCCCGGATCTGCATCGCGAACTCGGCGAGGTCAGCGTGCAGGCGGGGCGCTGGGATCGCTACCGCGAGCAGCTCGACTACTCGACGCCGATCGAACCCGGCCGCTCCGGCGTGCGCTTCAGTCTGGAAAACCGTGACGAGGACAGCTTCTACGATTTCGCCAGCTATCAGAGTCAAAATCTGTTCGCGGCCTATCGGCTAGCGCCCGACGGCGATAGCATCCTCGACCTCAACGTCGAGTACTTCAATGTGGATTTCACCGACAACGCCGGCTTCAATCGCCCGACCCAGGACCTGATCGACCACGGTCGCTACATCACCGGCCAGGGCGTACAGGCAAATGGTTCGACAGTGCCGGCAGCCGGTTCGGTGGTGAGCCCCACTGGCAGCGTGCGCCTGCCCCGCCACCGCGTGCTCACCGATCCCGGCGACCAGAACAACTCAGAAACCTGGATCGCCAACCTGCGCTACGAAGCCGTGCTGGCGCCGGGGCTGAAGTGGATCAACCGCGCCATCTATCAGCACCTGGAACGGGAGGAGATCGCCCGGAACAGCTTCGTCGAGATCATCGACGGCGCCGATACCATCGAGAACCGCAGCGAATTCATCGCCAACTACAGTCTGCCGCTGCTGGGCCTGACGACGGCGCAGGAAAGCATCTTCGGCATCGATTTGCGCTATCACGACATCAAGGGCTTCAGCCAGTTCACCACCGAGGCGGATAACCCCATCGATCTCGGCGGCCCCATCGCGAACCGGCGGATTACACTCACGGCGGCGCAACAGGCTAGGCTGGTGCAACTGCGCTCCGGCGTTTTCGTCTCTCCCGGCGCGCAGTACGACCGCAACGGTGACGGGCTGGGCGATTTCAATCTCTCCGACACCACCGACTCGCGCACCCATCAGGTCGGCGTGTTTGCACAGCAGGACGTGCGCTTCACGCCGCGCTGGAGCCTGCTGCTCGGCTTGCGCGGCGACTGGTACGATGTCTCGGCCAACGACCCGGCGTCGCCACCGGGAGTTCGACGCGCCAGCGATTCCATCGGCGAATTTCTGAGCGGCGCCAACGCCAGCCTGAGTTTCAAGCCGGTTCCCGAAGTCACCGCTTATTTTGCGTTCAGCCGCAGCGATTCCACCGCCAACAGCCTCGGCGGCGGCTTTGTCCTCGGCGCCGGCAATGTCATCGATGTGCACAATTTTGCCACCGAGAGTGAGCTGCACGAACTCGGCATCAAGTACGCCTCCGTTGACGGCCGTCGCTACGCCGATATCGTCGCTTTCGACCAGACCCGCAACCAGCGCAACCGCGACGGCAGCAACAGCGGTATTCGCAGCCGCGGCGTCGAAAGCCAGCTCAGCTATCGCCCGGACGATCACTGGTTCGCCCACCTCGCCGCCAGCGTCCAGGACGCCCACTTCGACAACGCCGCCGGCTTTCAGGATTCGCGCAGCGTGCTCGACGCCTTCGACAACTCGCGGCCCGACCTGGTCGCCGGCAGCGGCATCGGCAGCCCCAGCTTCACCGCGTTTTCGGCGAGCCAGCGGCGGCGGCCGGGCCTGCCGCAGACGCAGATGTCCGGGCTCGTCAGCTACGCCGCCTACAACGGCTTCGAAGGCGGCCTGTCGGCGGTCTACACCGACGCGTTCCCCCTCGATTATCTCGCCACCGTGAAGATCCGCGCCCAGGTCACGGTCAACGCCTTCGTCGCCTACGAATGGCAACCCTGGAACACCAGTCTGCGCCTCGATGTCTTCAATCTGACCAACGAAGACAATTTCTCGCCAGTGTTCGACGGCGGCTACTTTGGCTCGACGCTGGTGTTTCCCGAGCCGCCCATCAACGCCATGCTGACGCTGCGCCACCGGTTTGCATTGTGAAGCACTGGCTCGATTGTTCCGGCAAAGGGACGCTGTACCGTCGCGCGGCAGCACTGGCGGCGATAGTGATTGTCACGCTGCTGGCCGCCGCCTGTTCCCGCCAGGCTAAAGTCACCACCGAACTCCCCAGCGATCTCGACTGGCCGGCCATCGAAGCCATGGCACGGGGGCAGGAGCTGCGCTTCGCGATGTGGACCGGCGATCCCGCGATCAACCGCTACATCAACGACTTCGTCGCACCGCGACTGCGCGAAAAGGGCATCGCTCTGCAAGTGGTGCCGGGGCAGGCCGACATCGCCAGCCGCCTGCTCAGCGAGATCGAAGCCGGACAGGCGGTGAGCCAGCTCGACCTGGTGTGGATCAACGGCGAGAACTTCCACAAGCTGCGGCGCATGGCAGCCCTCGCCGGGCCGTTCACCGCGCGCCTGCCCAACGACCAATACATCGACTGGGACAACCCCCTTATCGCCAAGGATTTTCAACAGCCGGTGGCCGGCTACGAGGCGCCCTGGGGCACCACTCAGTTGCTGCTGATCGCCGACAGCCCCCGCGTCACCGATCCGCCGCGCACGCCAGCCGCGCTCGCGGACTGGATTCACGCCCACCCCGGCCGCTTCACTTTCGATGTCGGTTTCACCGGTCTCAGCTTTTTGAAGTCGCTGATGTACGCTTACGCCGACTCGCCACGCGAGCTCGACGGCCCCTTCGACCCAACAGTGTATGCGCGGCTGAAGACACAGGTGTTCGCCTGGGTCAGCGCGGTGCGCGCGGATCTGTGGCGTGGCGGCGACACCTTTCCCAAAGACGTCGCGCAGCTTCACCAACTGTTCGCCAACGGCGAACTGGACTTCACGATGAGCTTCAACGACGGCGAGGTGGACAACAAGGTCGTGAGCGGCCTGTTTCCCGCCACCGCGCAGGCCTATGCGCTCAGCACCGGCATGCTCGCCAACAGCCATTACCTCGGCGTGGTGGCGCGCTCGCCGCACCAGGCGGCGGCGCTGGTCGCCATCAACGAGATGATTTCGCCGGAAGCGCAACTCGAGAAACTGAAACCGGAAGTCTGGGGCGACGGCACCGTGCTCGCCGTGCCGCGCCTGCCCGGGCCCTGGCCCGCGCGCTTCGCGGCAGCGGCGGCACGGCAACGGGCGCCATCGCGGGCGGAGCTGGCCGACATTGCACGCCCGGAGCCCGCACCCGAGTTGATGATTCGCCTGGATCAGGACTTTCGCGATGAAATCATCCGCCGCTGAGTCCGCGCGGCCAGCGCGGCTTTCGGGTTGGTGCGCTGGTAAAAAAAGCGAAGACACCTGGTTTCACCCTCTGGCCAGCACCGGCTTTGATCCCTGGATCGCGCTGTTTGTGCTGCTCACCGGCGGCGTTGTGGTGACCGCGTTCAGCTTTGCGGCACTGCGCAGTGTCGGTCTGCCCGATGCGCTCGCCACCACTCCGACCCTCGACCACTGGCGCGCGGTGCTGGGGGATCGCAGCTTCTGGACCGCGCTGGGCTTCAGCCTCGTGCTCACTGCTGCGACGCTCGCGCTGTGTCTGGCGTCTGCTCTGGGCCTCGTGCTCGCCCTCGGCCAGCAGTTGCGGCAGCCTCCACTCGCGCTCGCCATCTACCTGCCGCTGGCGCTGCCGGGCGTGGTGGCGGCGCTAGTCAGCTACCAGGTACTCGGCAGTTCGGGGCTGATCGCACGCCTTGCCCACACCGCCGGCTGGATCACCGCGCCGGCGGAGTTTCCGGCGCTGGTGTTCGACCGCCACGGCCTCGGCATCCTGATCACCCACTGGGCCATGGTGACACCATTCTTCGTAATTCTGCTCCAGCGATTGCTGGACCACGAGCGCATTCCCGCGCTGCGCGAGCAGGCCCATGCGCTGGGCGCCTCGCACTGGCAATC